>PLOU01000216.1 GCA_003142235.1 Granulicella sp. | reverse complement strand
GCTGTCAACGACGCGACGCCCGCATCCGTCAGCGCCTGCGCCTGCTCGATCGAATCCTGGCGGCTTCGTTGATCGAGCCACGCGCCAATCCTCGTCTTCAGCGTTGCAAAGCGCTTCTGCGAGATCACGGCGGGCTCACCCTGGCTATTGGCCTGCGAGTCGTACTTCTGCATCGACGTTTCGCGTGCCGCCAACTCCTGCTGAATCTGGGCGCGCTTGTCCCCGCTCGCCCGCGCCAGGTCTTCGCTGGCGTCGCTGCTCTCATCGGTGTCAAGCTGCAGGCGCGCCTTCGCCACATCCAGATCGTCGTCCAGCGCAGCCGCGCCTCCCCGCCTGGCCGCCGCCGCCACCTGCGCGTTCAGGCCATCCACCGCCGCCTGGTCGTCCTTCACCTGGCCGGCCAGCGCGTTCACCTTCTGCTGAATCACCAGCGCCGGCCCGGTGAGTACATTTGTCTCCATCTCCGCCTGGCGCAACGCCATGGCAAACGCCTGGTCCACCTCGTGGTCCGCCAGACGCTCCGCCTCCCGCGCAAACTGCTTCTCCTCCGCCGACACCGCCAGACCGGACAACGCCGACGCCGTCTGCCACGGTTGCTGGTCCACCAGTCCCGGCTGGACCCTCAGACGCGGACGGCCCGACATCGCTCCCTGCGTCAGATAACTCGCCGCCAGGCAAACCACCAGAACAGCCGCGAATGCACCCACCAACACAAGCCGTCGCTTGCTCTTCTTCTCACGGGTGATTTCTAAAAGGACCTTCTCCACATCGCTCATCGTTCCAACCTACCTCTTTCCCGCTAGTCCGACAAAGGCGGTATCTATTGGATGCGGGTGAGCCAGCGCATGAGGCCGGTGGCGGGAGTTTCGGGGGCGAGGAAGAGGGAGCGGTTGCCGGCGACTTCGCCGGCAACGAGGCGTCCGCTGCGCACGGCCCCTTCCATGGTGGAGGGCCACTCGGTCGCGGTCCAGTCTCCGGCGACGTAGAGGCGCGGCCAGGGGGTGGTCTGCGGCGGTCGGAACTCGTCCAGCCCCGGCGTCACCGAGACGGTCGCGCGCGCGTCCTTGAGCACTTCGCTCTTCATCAGGCGCGCCTCGCGAATAGCGGGGAAGAAGAGCTCGAACTCGCGCAGCGCCGAAGCGAGAATCTGCTCGCGCGACATCGCGATCTCCGGCCACGAGGCGCTGAGCACCAGCTCCAGGTAGCTGCCGAGCGACGGGTCCCATCCGCGAATGCGCGACTTGGCAAAGAGCCACTGGATGCGCGTGTCCAGCAGCACCGCGTGGTCGAGGTCGGTGACCTCGCGGTCGTACCAGAGATGGATGGTGGTGATGGGCGCAAGCACAAAGCGCTCGAACTCGAAGGGCTTGTACGCGCCGGGTCCCGCGTCCGCGCCGGCCAGCGTATTCACTAATCGCTCGGTGTGGCGGAGACCGCTGGCCAGCACCACCGCGCCGGTCTCCAGCTCCGTCTCGCCGGTGCGAACCTTCCACCGGCCCTCCGGCGTGCGCGCGATTGTCTCGACGCCCGTATTCAGGCGCAGATCGACGCCCAGTCGGCGCGCCAGCTTTACCACCGGCTCGAAGAACTCGCTCATCGGCTTGGTGGGGATGCCGAGGCGGCCGGCCTGCGGCGAACGCAGAAAGGACTCGTGAAATATCTTGCCCGCGTACTTCACGGAACAATTCGCAGCACTGTCGTTGAGCGCTCCGGTGACGATGGGCTCCCAGAAGTGGCGGATGGCGCGGTCGGTTTGGCCGGTGCGCTTGAGCCATGCGGCGAAGCTCTCCGCGTCGCTCTCGGGATAGCCGCGCAGGAAGCGTGTCAGCCCCGATGCGATAGCGGCCTTGTCTCGCAGGCCCAGCATCGGCGCGCGCCAGAAACTGATGGCCTGGTGCGCGGGCGCAGGCAGGCTGCCGGGCCGAATCCAACTGCGGCGCGGTTTGCCGGAGGCCGATGGTTCGAGGAAGCAAAGCTCGTCGTACCAGCGGATGGACCACTCGGCCGCGGCCTGCTCGATCAGCTCCATGAAGTTGGTGCAGCAGCCGAGGACGACGTGCTGCGAGTCGATGGTCTCGCCCAGCGTGGGATGCGGGTAGGAGTAGGCACGGCCGCCGACGAAGCCGCGCCGCTCCAGCAGCGTCACCGACGCGCCATCGCCCACCAGCGCAACGGCCGCGGCCAGCCCTGCCACGCCCGCGCCCACCACGACGACGTCCGTGGGCCGTGCATCCGCGGCGCGGCGGCGCAGGTCGGAGGCGCGCTTCACTCGGCCACGCGATTCCATGCGGCCATTGTAGCTCCACGGACAAGGACGCCGAGCTTCTCGGCTGTGGAGAGGGCAATGCGCTCGCCGAAGACCTCCATCCTGCGCTCTGCGATGCGGACCAGCAGGCGGTGATAGATGGTGACCAGGACCCACATTGCGGCGCGGCTGTCGCGGTCCAGCAGCGGAGTCAGCCTGCCCGCCGCGAGGTAATACTTCTCCGCGCGGATGGCCAGCGTGGCAAGCATGGCTCGCTCGCGCTCGGTCATGTCGCGACCGGCGACGAGGCTGCGCAGCTCGTCGAGCGTCTCGCCGAACTCGTCGAGCAGGTCGAAGGGAAGATAGACGCGGCCCCGCTCCACATCTTCCTTCACATCGCGCAGAATGTTGGTCAACTGAAAGGCGACGCCCGTCTCTTCGGCGAGTTTTTCCGCGCGCGCGTCACTGTAGCCGAAGATGCGGATGCAGACCAGACCGACGACCGATGCGACGAGATAGCAGTAGCGGTAGAGGTCGTCGAAGGTTGCGTAGGTCTGGACGGGTTCGAGGTCCATCGCGGTTCCCTGAACAAGTTGCTCCAGCAACTCGTCTGGGATGGCGAAGGTTCGCTGCGTGTGGCTGAGAGCGAAAAAAACGAGCCAGTCTGCGTCCGCGCAGTCGTTTGAACTGCTCGACGCGGAGGGTTCGCCGGCGGTGGTTTCCGGCTCGGAACTCCTCGCCTTGCGCCACGCTTCGAGCCACGACTTCATCTCGCCGTGGCGGGCCTCGAGCGGCTTCGATTCGTCGTCCGCGATGTCGTCGGCGCGGCGCATGAAGGCATAGACGGCGCACATTGCGTCGCTCTTATGGCGCGGCAGAACGCGAAAGGCCCAGTAGAAGTTCTTCGCTTCGCGCCGTGCGATGGCGCGGCAGAAGCCGTAGGCCGCCGCCGTCCGCGCATCCACGTTGCTGCTGCCCGCTTGGCTCATGCCGCCCGGACTCCGGCCGCCTGCCGCGTTCGTAGTTTGTCCAGGAATGCGCCGCCGAGCAGCATCAGCTTCTTGCGCCGTGTCACCACGGGCCTGCCGCGCAGCACGTCGTAGTTCTGCGCCGCGATGCCGTCCAGGACCGCCTCGCCGCCCTTGCGGAAGAGGTCTAGGGTGACGCGCAGCTCATCGTCCACGGTGATGCAGAGCGCGGAGCCCTGGTGCAGCATCGCGCGCGTGCGCTCCACCAGTTCGTGCATCATTGCGCCGAACTCCGGGGTGAAGACGCGGCCTTCGATCTGGCCCTCCTCGACGCCGAAGCGCAGCATGGACTCAGTGGGAATGTAGCGGCGTCCAATCTCCGAGTCGCGCACCGCATCCTGCCAGAAGTTGGCCAGTTGCAGCGCGGTGCAAACCTTGTCGGAGAGCAGCGCGCGCGCCTCGTCGCGGTAGCCGCAGACCATCAGCACCAGCCGGCCCACGGGGTTGGCCGAGTAGCGCGAATACTCCACGGCCTCGTCCCATGTGTCGTAGTGGGTCTTCACCTGGTCCTGCTTAAATGCGCGCAGCAGATCGTGGAAGAGGCCGCGCGGCAGGTCGCAGGCGACGATGGTCTCGCGCAGCGCGACGAAGACGGGATGGCGCGATTGAGCGGGCGCGTCGTAGCACTGGTCGAGCAACCCGCCCCAGGTATTCAGCAGGCGCAGCGCGGTTGCCGTGTCGCAGACCTCATCGCCCAGATCGTCCGAGACGCGGCAGAAGGCGTAGAGGCCCTCGAAGTGCGGGCGCATCCGCCGGGGCAGGAAGAACGTCGCAACGTGGAAGTTCTCGTAGTGCGAGCTGGCCAACTGGTGACACCAGGCGCGCGCCTCGTCCAGCGTAGGCCGGTCCTCCGGTGTCAGATACTCCGCCGGCGCGCCGTCGAGCGAGTCGGCCGCAAAAGTCTCGCCGGTGGAGGCCAACGGCTCGCTCATTGCCTGCTCCCGCCGCCGGTTGGCTGGTTGCCGCTGGGCCTGATGCCATTGGCCTCGTTTTCATTGGGAAAGATGGCTGTCTTGATGTCGCGCATGTTGTCCGCGCTGCGCGTCATCATGCGCTGGAAGACGGCGGGAACCTCATTCAGGCTGGCCGTGCGCGTGATAAACTCGGCGGACTTAAACTGCCCGCTGGTGATGAGCCCGAAGGCCGTGCGCGCGGTCGCCGGCGTAAGGTGGAAGGTCGCCTTCAGCGTGATGTCGCCGTAGTGCAGCCGGTTGGTGTCCAGGCCGACGACGGTCCCGCTGGGCGGGCCGCCGAAGAAGTTCACCACGCCGCCCTTGCGCACCATTCCGACGGCCTGCTCCCAGGTGGCGGGCCGGGCCACCGCCTCGATGACGACGTCCGCGCCGCGCGCATCATCGGTCAGCGCGCGCACCGCGGCCACGGTGTCCACGCCTGTGCTGATCCGCACCACGTCCGTGGCTCCAAAGTGGCGCGCGGCTGCGATCTGGTCCTCGCGCTTCACCACCGCGATCACCCGTATGCCGCTCAGTTGGGCTGCATGCAGGAACATCAGGCCAATCGGCCCTGCTCCGATGACGACCATGGTATCGCCCGCGCGCGCGCCCGACGCCTCCAGCCCGAGGATGACGCAGGCCAGCGGCTCGGTCAGAGCGGCGTGTTGCAGGGGCACATTCTCCGGTACATGCAGCATGTTCTTCTCCACAATGCGCGCCGGAATCCGCATGTACTCGGCGTAGGCGCCATTGTTGAAGAGCAGGTCCTGGCAGAGGTTCTGCTGGTTGTGGAGGCAGAAGTAACAGGCATCGCAGGGCGCGGAGTTGAGCGGCAGAACGCGGTCGCCCACGCGGAACTTCGTCACTCCCGCGCCCACCTCGGCCACCACGCCGGCCACCTCGTGGCCGAAGACCACCGGCGGCTTCAGCATCATGGCGTGGTAGCCGCGCCGGTAGACCTTGAGGTCGGTGCCGCAGGTCAGCGCCGCGCCCACCCGCAGCAGCAGCTCGCCCGCGCCGATCTTCGGGACGGGAATCCGCTCCATGCGCAGGTCCTCGCTGCCATACAACACCGCCGCCAACATCGTCTCCGCCGTACCCGGCTCAATCATCCCTCCATCTTCTCACCTTCAACCGCTTGGAGGCCACGGGGAAGTGACGGAGGGAGAATTCAGAATTTCTTCGACGAAGTAATATGAGGGCCAAGGAACTTATCGCCATTGAAGTAAATCAGATGATCGGGCGATTCCGCAATCCACACCTCTGTCTCCCATGCTATTTCACGCGCAAACTTGCGGAATGTTGAGCGGTCAAGAAAGGCCGAGACGTAAACGATCTCCGCAGTGCAGGCTTCGGTCAGTTGTTCCAAAGTTCTCTTGCGTAGCTCTGTAATAGGATTTGCGGAGTGGACGGCCTCGATGAGAAAGAGCCAGTTCTTCTGCTGTGAATACGCGAGTACGTCTGGTAGCTTGTCGTGCGATAGCTCAAAGAATCCGAGTTGTCGAAGTCTGTCTTCTTGCACGAAGAGGAGCTTATCCTCCGTATCGCCGACGTAGAGAACATCTGCCGAATGACCAAAGCGTGGCAGAAAGTCTTCGATGATGGCCTTCTGGAGTTCGTTGTGTTCGCCGGGTCCAAAGTAGAGTTTCTGCCCACCAATCGTTACCGGAAGCCGTTTCTGGAGGCGAGTGCGTTTTAGCTGTTCGACAAGCGTCTCGCGTCCCGCAAGGAAGTCGGCGATCTTGGCCGACCACGCTGGTGTTCCATAGGCATGAAGCAGTTCGGCCATCTCCAGACTAATCGCGTATGTGCGCGTTCCGTCGTTGGTCGCGGCACCCTCCTTACCCGCACTCTTGAGGACGATTCCTGCCTCGACCGGGAGCAGGAGGTCTTTTCGGCGGATGTCGTCGTATGAGCCGGAGGAGACGTTTTCGTCAAGGTGTTCATTCATCCATCGAATGATGTCGCGAGAGCGAAGACGATTGTCCGCGCGAGCTTGCGTCCACGCCATGCCGGGCTTCATGCCAGCCACATACAGAAATGCCTTCGCCATCTTCACTCTGCGTCGAACGGTCAACCCTTCGAAGGGAATCCCGACAGCTTCGAGAATTGCCAGGGATTCATCGAGTAGGATTGCAAGTCTGCTTCTTCGTGCCAACGCATAACTCCTATACCAACTGTAAAGAACCCTGAACGGGCGACCAGCACTTACGAATGGCGTCTTCGTCGAGGAACGGTGCAGTGTCCAGATAGGTTGCTACACTCTGTGCCAATGCGAAGGAAAACATGGGGGACACCGCATTGCCGATCTGATCGAACTGGCTGCTCTCGGAGCCGCTGAAATGGTACCAGTCCGGAAAACTCTGGAGCCGCGCGCCCTCGCGCACTGTTAGCCGACGACGGCGTCCGCTGGGAAGTTTAATGCGGTGCATATCGCCGGTCGCTCCGCCAAGATTTCTGCATGTGACTGTGCGAGACGGCTTGCTCGGATCGAGATCGCGAGGGTTGATGCACTTGGATGCCTTCTCATACTTGGCGACGTAGCGATCCATGCTCTCGGTGAGGTACTTTCCTTCGTCCGGCTCAGCGAAGAGAAACCCTCCCAGTGCTTGACCGACGGTAATCGTCTCCGCCGTGCGTCGCGGGAAGGCATAGCCACCCTTGTGTCCCACTACGATGATTCGTTCGCGGTTCTGCGGAACAAGATAGTGGGCCGCGTTCAACAGCTTTACGTCTACAACATAGCCGAGATGCTCAAGCCGCTGCGTAACTTGATCTAAGTACCAACGGTTTTTGTAGAGAAGCCCGCGAACGTTCTCGAACATCCACAGGCGCGGACGGAGCTGTTCCACGGCTGCGATAAAGGTGGGAAATCCATCTCGCGCGTCTTCAAGCCCAAGCTGAAGTCCACCGACGCTGAAGGGCTGGCACGGCGGGCCTCCAATGATGACATCAGCAGTTGGGAATCTGGTGTCCACGGTAAGAAACTGTTCGATGCACTGTCCGTTAAGATTTGCATTATAGGTAGCGCAGCAATCGGCGTTTGCCTCATATCCTAGAGTCTCAAAGCCCGCGGCTTCAAACCCAAGCGCGAGGCCCCCACATCCTGCGAAGAGATCCAGAACACGCTGAGACCGAGTAATCGACGGACGCAAGACACGACCTGTCATGGCGGCGTAGGATTCGGTCGTCTGAGAGGGTTCGGACATGGTCACGGTCACTCAGGAATATGTTACGCCGACTCTCCGATCCTTCGTAGTTTCATTCAGAGCGATGGCGGAGAGAAATGTTTGGTGGGGTGGATGTTGCATCTGATACTCTGAGCCACAGAAGATATGTCCATCCTGTCGCCAGATGTGTTTATCAAGAAGCAGATTGCAGCCGTGCAGGAGTACTCCATCCTGTCGGGCAGGGCGATTGCCGACATCTTCTCGCGCCCGCGCTACTGGGCCGACATCTTCACCCAGATGGACTCGATCGGCGTGGGCTCCTTGCCCATCATCATCCTCAGCGGCTTCTTCACCGGCTGCGTGCTGGCGCTACAGTCGGTGACGGCGCTGAAGGAGTTTGGCGCGGTCAGCATGACGGGCTCGCTGGTCGCGCTCTCCATGGTCAAGGAGCTTGGGCCGGTGCTGACCGGGCTGATGGTCAGCGGGCGCAACGCCGCCGGCATGGCGTCGGAGCTTGGGTCGATGAAGGTGACCGAGCAGATCGACGCCATGCGCGCGCTGGGCACCGACCCCATCCGCAAGCTTGTCACGCCGCGCCTGATTGCCACCGTCTTCATGCTCTTTTTCCTGACCATCATCGCCGATTTCTCTGGAATTGTGGGCGGAACGCTGGTGGCGGTCAACATGCTGGGGCTGAACGCCAGCTCCTATCTGCACAGCTCCTACAGCAGTCTGGTGCACGGCGACATCGTGCAGGGACTGACCAAGCCAATCTTCTCCGGCTTCATCATCGCCACGGTGGGCTGTTTCTTCGGCATGAGGACCACAGGCGGGACGCAGGGCGTGGGCCGCGCGACGACCCAGGCGGTGGTCGTCTCGTCGGTGTTCATCATCATCGTCGACTTCATCGTTACCCGCCTGATGATCGGCATCTTCGGCAGTTGAGAGCGCCCATGCCTGAAGAACTTTCCAGCCCCGATAGCAGTTCCAGCACGGCAACCGTCGACTCGCCTGCAAGCGATGCCCCAGTGGTGCAATTCGAGGATGTGTCGATCGGCTTCGGTGGCAAGCCCGTGTTGCAGGAGATCTCTTTCTCGGTGGAGCGCGGACAGACGCTGGTGCTGCTTGGCCCGGCTGGATGCGGCAAGTCGGTGCTGCTGAAGCTGGCGAATGGACTGCTCAAGTCCGACAGCGGCACGATTCGCGTCTTCGGCGAGGAGATCGACAAGCTGCGGCGGCGGGAACTGTACGCTCTGCGCGCGCGCATCGGCATGGTCTTTCAGGAGTCGGCGCTGTTCGATTCGCTCGACGTCGAGGACAACGTCGCCTACCGGCTGCACGAGGAACAAGTGCCGGAGGCTGAGGCGCACGCGCGCGTTGTGGAGGCGTTGAAGTTCGTCGAGCTCGAGGCGGCGATTGACAAGTTCCCGTCCGAGCTTTCGGGCGGGATGCGCCGCCGCGTCTCCATTGCGCGCGCCATCATAAGCAACCCCGATCTGATTTTGTACGACTCGCCCACCGGCGGGCTCGACCCCATCACCTCGACCACCATCATCGAGCTGGTGATGAAGCAGCGCGATGTCTGGCATACCACCTCGCTGGTGGTGACGCACCGCCTACAGGATGCATTCATCCTCGCGGCCAACCGTTTCGATCCCGCAACCGGCGGCATGAAGCATCTGCCCAAGGACGGCCCGGACCACGGCATCGACGAAGGCATGAAGTTCCTTCTGCTCAACGAGGGGAAGATCGTCTTCCACGGGACGACGGAGGAGCTGGTGCGCTCCGACGACCCGTGGGTCAAGCGATACCTGGAGTAGGCGTTCACACGCCCTTTTAATGCTTCGCGCGGCCCTCCCGTTGGTCGGCACCAGGTTTGGCATACTGAGAATTATCGTTTGCCCTTCTCCCACTCCTCGAACGAGATGCGCGGAACAGTGACGAAGGCGTCGCGCGTCTTGACGTAGTTGCCGAGGCCGTTCATCCGCCCCATGGCGTGCAGCTCTTCGGACTTGATGTAGGGACCTTTTCCATCCTCGGCGGGCACGACGAAGCGGTCCTCCACGTACATTGCCACCACGCGGCCCAGGATAATGCGCGAGCGGCCGATCTCCATGGTGGTGAACTCGGTGCATTCGAGCGCGGCGTGGGCCTCGGCAATGCGCGGGACTTTGACGACCGAGGAGGGCGCGGTGGTGAGGCCCGCTATCTCCAGTTCGTTGAACTCGGCGGGGAAGTCGGTGGCGCAGATGTTCATCTTGTCCAGCAGGTCTTCCGTCACCACGTTGATGACGAACTCACCGGTGCGGCGAATGTTGCGCGCGGTGTCCTTGGGGATGGAGCCGCGTCCGGGGCGGTTCATCACGCCCATGCCGACGATCGGCGGATCGGTGCAGAGGTAGTTGTAGGAGCTGAATGGCGCGGCGTTCAGGCGGCCATTTTCATCCATGCTGGTGACCCAGGCGATGGGCCGCGGGGCCACCAGGCCGATCAGTAGGTTGTAGATCTGGCGCGCGGGCGTCTTGTCCATCTCGAACTTCATCGAATTGTCCTCATCGATCCAGCCTACCGCACCGCGCACGGACCCCCCAACCTCCATCTTTCAGGCGTCGTCGGCTTTACCGCCTTCGCCGGCGCGGCTGCCACGCCGATGACGGCCATCATTCTGCCCGTGAACCCGCTCTCAGCGCGGTGAGAAAAATACTTTCTGCCGGAGGCGGCTCCCACTCCTGCGCAGGCCGCACACTCGCCAATGACCGTAATGCGCCTGGCCGGAATGCCTGCGTCGAGCAACTGACGGCGGTTCGCCTCCCATAGGTTGAGGTGGATCTGCGGGCCGAGGTTCGAGTGGCCCGGAGCGCGCGCGGTCAAAAACAGCAGCGGATATTTCTCCCGCACCGGGTCGGAGTCGTAGACCTCGCTGAAGAGCTCGCGCGCGTAGGCGAACTGCGACTCGAACTCATGGCGCACCTCCTCGCCGACCGCGTAGCAGCACGGCCCGATGGAGGGGCCGACGATGGCCACCAGGTCCTGCGGGCGCGAGCCGTAGCGCAGGCGCATGGTCCCGATGCCGCGCTCCACGATGCGCGCCAGTGTGCCGCGCCAGCCCGCGTGGAAGGCCGCCACCGCGCGACGGCGCACGTCGGCCACCAGCACCGGGACGCAGTCGGCGGTCTGAATGCCGAGAAAGACGCCGGGGACGCCGGTCATCATCCCATCTCCACGCAGCACGGCTCGTCCGTCGGCGGTTTGCAGGCGGGCGGGCTGCGCGCGGTCTTCGGCCTCCACGTGGTGGACCGTTCCAGAATGGAACTGGCGCAGCGTTACCAGACAGGGAACGGGGGACAGGGAACAGGGAGCAGATGGCTTGGAGCAGGAAGCGGTTGCGGTCTGCGTTGGCACTCCCGCAATCGCCGCCATGAACCTGCGGCGGTTTTCGGCCACATTGGCCGGATCGTCCTGCTGGGTCCAACCGAGGTTGAGCGATCCAACGCTTGCGCCCGAATCGTAGATGGTGGAGACGCCTCCGGCGCGCGTGCTGAAGCCGTGGCGCAGCCACGCGTAGCGCAGCCAGCCCGGCGCGCGAACCATATCGACGCGCCGCCCGTGGCCCAGGCCAACAGAGCACGGCAGATCGTTCCCCTCGCCGGTCGCCCCCGCATCCTTCTGTCGCTTCATCACTCACCCATTTTATGGTTCCACCGCCGCGCCGCGCCGTGGAGAAGCAGGTAAGTTACTCGTCTATTGAGACTTTTCTCGCCGGATGCAACTTTTAGCCACCCTTCCCGTCTATTTTAAAAGTCACTGTATACTGCGCGCCAAACTGCGCGGTTTCTAGGCTAACCTCCGCAATTCCAGAGATTTACTGGAAAAGTTGCATCCTGACCGATTGCTCTGTAAGATACCCGATTGCGCCTATGAGTTTGAACGTTCCCAGCATCGCTTCCCACTTCCTCCGCTCCCGCATTACCAAGGTGTGCGTCTCCATCGCCGGAGCCACGCCCGCGGAGATGATCGAAAAGGCCTCTTCCGTGGTCAAGGAGACGCCGTTTCTCGAGTTTCGCCTGGATTACCTCGAAAAGCCGCTGCTCGCGCTGCCCAGGTTCAGGCAGTTCTTCGCAGACAACACGGCCGCCACCGCGATCGCCACCTGTCGACGCGTCGCCAATGGTGGCAAGTTCGCGGGGTCCCTCGCCGCCGAACTGGAAGTCCTCACAAAATGCGCTGCTGCCGGGTTCCACCTGGTGGATCTCGAACTTGAATCCGCCGAGGGCCTCAAGAAGGGCGACCTGCAGAAGCTGCGCGACACCGGCATCGGCCTCCTCATCAGCCACCACGACTTCACCGGAACGCACGACCTTGATGGAGTCTTCACCCGCATCGAGACCTTCCACCCAGACTTCATCAAGGTCGTCCCCACAGCCAAGGCGCTGGTCGATAACCTCACGCTCATCCGCTTTCTGGAGCGCATGAACGACCACTCCAACATCATCGGCATCTGCATGGGCGACGCGGGAATCATCTCGCGCGTGCTGGGCGTGCGCGCCGGTTCGGCCTTTACCTTCGCCGCCGCCACTCTGGGCGAGGAGACCGGCCCCGGCCAGATCGCCGCACGCACCCTGATCGAGACCTACCGCATCGACCAGGTGGACGCCGCCACCAAGGTCTACGGCGTGGCCGGCAACCCCATCCGCAGCTCGCTCTCGCCCATCATGATGAACACGGCCTTCCGCCGCGAGACGGTCAACGCCGTCTATCTGGCGCTGCAGACCACCCGTCTCTCCGACCTGCTGAAGCTGGTGCATGAGATCCCCATCCAGGGCATCTCTGTCACCATGCCGCTGAAGCAGGAGGTCCTGTCGCATCTGGAGCGCACCGATCCGCTCTCGGCCAGGATTGGCGCGTGCAACACGGTGCTGCGCGCGCAGGACGGCAAGCTCTACGGCTTCAACACTGACGTGGCGGGCATCACCGGCCCGCTGGAGAAGCGAATGCCGCTGTCCGGCGCCAGGGTTCTGGTGCTGGGTGCGGGCGGAGCGGCGCGCGCCGCCGTCTTCGGCCTGCGCGAGAAGGGGGCCTCCGTTTTCATCCTCAACCGCACCGCCGAGACCGCGCAGAAACTGGCGCGCCAGTCCGGCTCCAAGACCATCAAAAAGGAGGCCCTGGCCAAGACGACCTTCGACGCTATCGTCAATGCCACGCCGATCGGCATGGCCGGCAACAAAGCCGCGCCCCTGCTGGAGGCTCGTGACCTCAACACCAAGCTGGTCTTCGACCTGGTATACAACCCTCTGGAGACGCCGCTCATCCACCTTGCCCGCCAGTTGTCCATCCCCTACATTACCGGCGTGGAGATGTTCGTCCACCAGGGCGCGCGCCAGTTCGAGATCTGGACCGGCAAGCCCGCCCCCGAGGAAGAGATGTTCCGCGTCGTGCTTCACGCCCTGCGTCAGCAGGCTGAGGCCGCCCCCGCCGAAGCCGCTGAGTCGAAGCCGGAGGCAAAGCCTGCCGCGAAGGCGGCAGCCAAACCGAAATCGGAGCCTAAGCCAAAACCATCCGCCAATCCTTCGTCGAAGCCAGCCGTCAAACCGAAGTCGGAGCCAAAGCCAAAGCCCGCAGCCAAGCCGAAACCGAAGGCAGAGCCGGTCGCCAAAAAAACCGCCGCTAAGGCAAAGAAATAAGTCCGGCCTTCCCGGTTGGCGCAAAGAACGCTGCAAACTCTAAAAATTGATCGCGCGTCCGGCATTTCCTTTGAACCTGCCGCGGCAGGATTGCGTATCATGGAGCATTGCTCCTTCCTGCCGGTACCTGGCGGGCTGTGGGCCATGCAGTTCAATCGGCGTTTGAGGAGATCATTCGATGAAGAAGCTGATGCTGTGCCTTGTTGCACTGGCCGCGCTGGTCGCAACCCCCGCCCTGCGCGCGCAGTCCGCTGCTCCCCCTGCGCCGGGCGACCTCTCGGGTAACTGGCAGGGAACGCTCAAGGCGGGCAAGGACCTGCGCATTATTTTCAATATCTACAAAGGCGAGAAAGACGGCTGGAGCGCGAAGATGTACAGCATCGATCAGACTCCGCATCCGTTTCCGGTCACGTCGGTGATCCGTCAGGGTTCTGCTGTAACGATTTCGGTCGACCTGCTCGGCGGCAGCTTCGAGGGCAAGTTGGACGCCAGCGGCAAGAGTATTGCTGGGACATGGACTCAGGGCGGGCAACCGCTTCCGCTCACCCTGCTGCGCGCCACGCCGGAGACCGCGTGGGACATCCCGACGCCTCCTGCGGCGGAAAAGCCGATGGCGGCGGATGCGGACCCGTCGTTCGATGTGGCGACGATCAAGCCGAACCCCTCGGGAGGGTCGAGTCTGCAAGGACTCGGTCCCAAGGGCCGCCACTTGATGGTTGTCAATGGATCGCTGGACGATCTGATCACGTTTGCATACAGCTTGCAGGTGAAGCAAGTTGTGAACGGACCTGGATGGATGGACAGCGATCGATACGACATCGATGCCCTGCCAGACCAACCGGGCACGCCGAATCTCGAGCAGGCGCGAAGCATGATGAAGAAGCTGCTGGCGGACCGCTTCGCGTTGAAGTTTCATCACGATAAGCGCGATCTTGCGGCCTATGTGCTGACGGTGTGGAAGACGGGACAGAAGCTGACGCCGACGCAACTGAAAGGGAACCTCCCCGGCTTCTTCTACACACCAGGAACCGGCGGCCTGACGCTCCATCTGATCAATGGGACGATGAAGAACTTCACCGACTTTCTACAGATGATAGTTCTGGACAAGCCGGTGGTGAACCAGACAGGCATTACCGGCAGATTCGACAACAACGTTACCTTCACTCCCGACGATTCGCAGTTCAACGGCCATGCGCCAAAGGTCCCGGCGTCGACTGTATCGGAAGCGCCGAACCTCTTCGATGCCATCCAGCAGCAGCTTGGCCTGAAGCTGACGGCGCAGAAGACGGCGGTCGATGTGATCGTCATCGACCACGTCGAGAAGCCTTCGCCGAACTGACCCTCCCCGCAACTCCGCCATTTGCTCTTTCGTGAGCGCGGCCTCCCTATGACTCGCCTCCGTGTCAGTACTTTGAAGCATTCACAGTCGCAATGACGCTTCAAGAGGTACTATAGTTAGCATCCCAGGTGGAGTGCGAAAACGCGGTTCCTCCGTTCGCGCGCATGCACCGGTGGCATAATGTGCATCGTATAACGGAGAAGGACAAACGACTTATCTCAAGGTTGAACAGGAGAAGACGATGGCAGACAACGAATGCGGATGCGGATCATGTGGACTGGGATGGTTTCTGGCCGGGCTGGGCATCGGCGCCGTGATCGGCGTGCTCTACGCGCCGAAGGCGGGCAAAGAGACCCGCGAGGACCTCTTGAACGGCGCGCGCGAGGCCAGGGATAAGGCCGCGGAATTGGTCGAGCAGGGAAAGCAGAAGGCCGCTGAGCTGGTCGAGGAAGGCAAGCAGAAGGCCCAGGAATCGATCGACAAGGGCCGCGAGTACTACGACAAGGGCCGCACCCAGTGGACCCAGTACGTCGAAAAGGGCAAGAGCCTGATCAATGAGCAGCAGGCCAAGGTCGAGGCAGCCGTCGAGGCGGGCAAGGACGCCTATATCAACACAACCACCGAGCCGCAGGTTTAGTTCCTTGGGTTGAGTTCCGGCGTTGCATCGTTGGGCGCCGGACAGGCTGCGGCTTTGCGTACGGAAGGGGACGAATGGCGATGCTGGCGATGTGGTTCCAGGGAACGGATGCGGTCTCCGAGATCAATAGCAATCTTCTGACGATCTTTATCGGGCTTGTTGCGCTGGCCATGCTGGTGCAGGCCATCGCGCTGGCCGTCCTCGCGGCCAGGTCCGTCAAGGCGATCAAGGGCCTGACGGATACGGTCGACGAGCTGAAGCAGAAGGCGCTTCCGCTGATCGATTCGGCCACCGAGATCAGCCGCTCCGCGCAGTCCCTGATGACGGAAACCGCGCCCAAGGTGCGCGCCATCGCAGACAATCTGCTGGAGACCAGCGACCTGGTTCGCGGCACGGCGCAGCACTTCGAAGAGACGCTCACCGACGCCAACCTGCGCACCCAGCGCCAGGTCGCGCGCGTCGACGGAATGGTGACGGCGGCCCTGACCGCGACCGTCGAGGTCGTCGAGACCATCGGCAACGGCATCCGCGGGCCCGCGCAGAAGATCGCCGCGCTGGCGGGCCACGCAAAGCGGTTCGCCGAGGGCCTGCTGGCCGGGATCAAGTCCTACGCCAGCCGCTAGAACTGCGTGGCCGCTGCTACCATGAGAGTGTGCCTCGCTCCGTCTCCGGTCCACAAATTGAATCCTCGATAGCTTCCTCTCAGCCGCATTCCGCGCCGACGCGGACTCATGGTTCCGCGCGTCCAACCATCGGCTTCGTCTCGCTGGGCTGCCCCAAAAATCTGGTGGACTCCGAGGTAATGATGGGGCTGCTGGATCGCGCCGGCGGCCAGTTGACCGCGCGCGCCGAGGACGCGGAGATTCTGGTCGTCAACACATGCAGCTTCATCGACTCGGCCAAGCAGGAGTCGGTGAACGCAATCCTGGAGATGGCGCGGCACAAGCGCGAGAACGGTGGCAAGGCGCGGCGTCTCATCGTCGCAGGATGTCTCGTCGAGCGTTACCGCGATGAGATTCGCAAAAACATTCCCGAGGTCGATGCAGTGGTCGGCACCGGCGAGTTGGAGTCGATCCTGCTGGCCGCAGGATTGCCGGCCGCCGGGCTCGCGACGCAGCCGCAAACCACGCCGTCGGCCTCACCCTTCAACATCCTCCTCAGCCGCGCTGCTTCAGCCGTGCATCAGCACTCGCACCCCAGCGAAGTTGGCCCGCAACTTGAAATCGCGGGTGCCCCACGTCTCGATTCTGAGACGTGGGTTAGCGCAGCAGCGACCCGCTCCCGCGCGGAAGGAGACGCACGCCAGCGCCAGGGCCGCTTCTCGCGCGCGCAGTGGACGGGCGCCACCGCCGCGCTGCCGGAGTATCTCTACAGCGACGAGACGCCGCGCATCCTGACTACGCCGCGCTCGTCGGCGTACATCAAGATCGCCGAGGGCTGCGACCACCCGTGCAGCTTCTGCATCATCCCGCAACTGCGCGGCAAGTTCCGCTCGCGGCCTCTGGTGTCCATCGTCGCCGAGGCCCAGCGGCTCATCGCGCAGGGCGTCCGCGAGATCACGCTGATAGGGCAGGACACGACTTGCTACGGCGAAGATTTAGGACTGCGCGACGGCCTCAGTACGCTGCTCGATGCGCTGGCCCCGCTGCCGGGGCTGAAGTGGCTGCGCTTCCTCTACGCGTACCCAAATAAAATCACCACGCGCCTGCTGGAGACGATTGCGCGGCACGAGACGATTGCGAAGTATCTCGATGTGCCGTTGCAACACGCGTCAGTCAGCGTGTTGAAGCGGATGAAGCGCGGCGGAACGGCGGAGGTATTTTTGCGGCTCATCGAGAAGGCGCGTGCGAAGGTGCCGGGGATTGTTCTGCGCAGCACGTTCATCGTTGGATTTCCCGGCGAGACGGCGGAGGACTTCAACCAACTCTGTGAGTTTGTTGCGGCGGCAAAGATAGATTGGCTGGGCGTCTTCGGGTACTCGGACGAGGAGGGCGCAGCGTCCTTCTCACTCGACCGCGCACTGAAGGTTCCGAAGCGGACGATCGAGGTGCGGCGACGCAGGCTGATGAAGCTGCAACAGAAGATCAGCGCCAAGGCGAAGGCCGCGTGGGTGGGCAGGGAAGTGGATGTGCTGGTGGAGGGTGAGAGCGACGAGACGGAACTGCTGTGGCAGGGCCGCACCGCGCTGCACGCCCCGGAGATCGACGGCAAGGTGCTGATCAACGACTTCGGCCCGCACGACGCGCTCGTCCCCGGCACCTTCTACCGCGCCCAAATCACCGAGTCGCACGAGTACGATGTGGTGGCCCGCATCATCGAGTAGCTGCTGGCGGGTGTGTCTGCATCCTTTTCGATCGGTAACCATGTAGAATTTCTCATGCCGCCGTCACTCTATCGAGATTCACGACTGCAGGATCGTCCCGACATCACCGGACTTCGCGCGGTCGCCGTATTTCTCGTTCTTCTCTACCATCTCGGCACACCTTTCAGCGGGGGCTTCGTTGGGGTCGACGTGTTCTTCGTCATTTCCGGCTACCTGATTACGTCGGTCATCCTCGCCGACCTGACGGCGGGAAGCTTTTCCTTCCTGAAATTTTATGAGCGCCGCATCCGCCGTATTCTCCCTGCGTTGCTGGCAATGCTTATCGTGTCCACTGTGCTGGCCTGGCGGTACCTGACGCCGGCAGAATTGGAAGCTTACGGACGGTCTCAGTGCGCCGCGCTCTTCTCCTTCTCCAACATTTTTTTCCACAACCAGGCCGGATACTTTGCCTCGCCGAGCACGCTGACGCCGCTTCTTCACACATGGTCTCTGGCGGTCGAAGAGCAGTTCTACATCGTTTTCCCGCTGCTAATTGTGCTGATCTACCGCACCCTCCCGCGTTTGCTGGCACTTATCCTTTGCATCCTTGCGGCGGTTTCTTTCGTGGGCGCCGCGATCACTGTTTCGCGCGACGCGAACAGCGCGTTTTTCTATGCTCCGTTGCGGGCCTGGGAGTTGCTTATCGGTGCCATCCTCGCGCGTGGATTGCTGCCAAGAATTCACGGACTCATCTACCGCAACGTGGCTTCCACCGTCGGCCTGGCGCTCATTCTTTGGGCGGCATTGCGCTACACCGGTGGCACTCCTTTTCCGGGCGCGGCTGCCCTCGCTCCTTGCGTTGGGGCCGCGCTGATTATCGCTGCGGGGGAGACTGGTTCCTCTGTCGTGGGCTCGATGCTGTCGCTGCGCCCTGTCGTTTTTCTCGGCCTGATCTCATACTCCATCTACCTTTGGCATTGGCCGCTTCTGGTTTTTCAGCGAACGGACAAGATGTTGTTTGCGCAGACTGAACTCACGCCGGCAGCTAAGGTGTTGTTCATAATGCTGGTTGTGATTATTGCTTCGGCTTCGTGGTTTTTTATCGAGCAGCCAATTCGCCGCGGCCGACTCCGGCCTGCGCCACGTGTTCTGATTCCTGCCACGGCCTCTGTTGTGGCCATGCTGGCGATTACTTCCATTGCACTGCGGACAACGGGCGGCTTTCCCGGCCGTTTTCCTCTGGATGCGCAGCGGGTGGGTGCTTACACGAACTACGACCGCGGCCCATCGACGCGTGACGGAGTCTGCTACCTGCAGCCGACGGCGGCGTTCGCGGACTTCCACTCCGATCCGTGCCTGGCGCAGCATCGCGGGCGTAAGGCGATTCTGCTGGCAGGCGATAGCCATGCCGCGGCTCTGTATCCGGGCCTTGCGCAGGTCTTCCAGGACGACGACATTCTGCAGGCCAACGTCTCGTCGTGTCGAGCGTCGACCATTGAGCCCGCAGACAGCGCGAAGATCTGCGTGGACCTCAACTCCTTCCTGTTCGGCAGCTATCTTACTGCGCACCATGTGGACACTCTGCTGCTCGCCGCCAGATGGTCGATGGGCGACTTTGGCGCGCTGAGGCAGACCATCCAATTCGCCCACGACCACGGTATTCAAGTCGTCGTGGTCGGGCCGAGCATTGAGTTCGACCAGGGACTGCCGCGCATTCTTGCGGTTGCGCTGCGCAACGGCGATGTTGAACAGGCTGCCGCGCATCGCGATCTCGGGCCCGAACAGCTCGACGCGGTGATGGCGAAGCTTGCCGTGAGCGAGTGGCGGGTTCCGTACATCTCGATTTATCAGGACCTATGTACGCCGGTGTGCCCGCTGTATGCGGCTCCGGAGGTGCCACTGCTGTTCGACTCGCATCACTTTACGGCGGCGGGTGCGGCTTTGATGGCCAAGGCGATGTTGGTCCGCCATCAACTGCCGTAGCGGGAAGATGATTTGACAATACAAAGCAGTGTAATTGTTTTTCTGGAGAAGGAGGGGTTGCTCCCATGAGTCAGACTCTACAGCATCGCGGATACGATGGCTCGGTTCTGTACAGCGCCAAGGCTAAGGCCGCGTGGGTGGGCAGGGAAGTGGATGTGCTGGTCGAGGGAGAGAGCGACGAGACGGAACTGCTGTGGCAGGGCCGCACCGCGCTGCACGCTCCGGAGATCGACGGCAAGGTCCTCATCAACGACTTCGGCCCGCACGAGTCGCTTGTCCCCGGCACCTTCTACCGCGCGGAGATTACTGAATCGCACGATTACGATGTGGTGGCAAGGATTATCGAGTAGCGTGTCAGGTGAAGTTCGATGCATTTATGGATTTTTATGCACCGAGGCATCTTCTTCAATGGCCTCATCAGCTTCTACTCGAAGATCTTTGCAAAGCTGGTGTAGACCGGCAGGGCATCGGTGAATCGCATCTTCCCGTATCTTCTGCACATCATTCATGCTGTCTACTGAACTGACGCTATAGATGACGAACTTCCTAAAGCCTTTGTCCTTTGCAGCTAGTTGAGAGACCCGATGAAGCGTTTCCCAGTGACTAGCCAGGATGTGGGCTACCGCACCGCTGGAGCCTTCCTCTGCGTCAACGTCATCGCATCGGCCGTAGAGACGAAAATATCTATATATCTCGTCCCATGTGCGCAAATTATCTACTGCCTTTTCAGCTCGAAGATTCTCATCTTGGGTACATGGCTTTTGTACTGCTTGTGCAATTCCGTATAACGGTGCACTGACGGCAATCATTATCAATATTGACAAGACAAGCAACGTCGTTTTTCTCATGAGCATTCTCTATGCATGAAATATATTACGGCGCAACCGTCAGCGTCAGCCCGTCGACGGCGCGGACGGTGAGTTGGGTTCCGGCGGGGACGGGCGGGGTGTTGGGCGGCAGCGTGGCCTTCCATATCTCGCCGCGGACTTCGACCTGGCCGATGGGAAGCTCTCCGGCGGGTTTGAGCGGTGTCATCGCAATGGCGACCTGGCCAATCATCGCCTGCGGGCCGGTGAGGCGTTTGGCCTGACGCGCCTTGACGGCGATCCACGCGAGGCCGAAGGTGATGACGCCGAAGCCGACGCCCGCGCCGGCAGCCACGCCGAAGTGGACGCGCATCTCCGGCGATGGCCCGTTGACCAGCGTGGCCAGCCCGAAGACCAGGCACAGAATGCCGACCGCGCCGAGCACTCCGTGGCTGGCGAACTTCGCCTCCAGCACCATCAGCGCCAGCGCGGCGAAGAGCAGAAGAATCGCGGTGTGCTGCACGGGCAGCAGATTCAGCCCGAAGATGGCCAGAAGCATCATCAGCGTGCCCAGCGCGCCGGGGACGATGGTGCCGGGCACGTTGAACTCGAGGTAGATCAGCAGGCCGCCGCAGAGCAGAAGAAGCACGTCGAGGTCGGGGCTGGTGAGGCGCGTCAGCAGGCGCTCGCGCGTCGACGGCGGAATGGGATCGATGGTCGCGTGGGTAAAGTCCAGCGTCACGCTCTCGCCGTGGAAGCGCTTGATGGTGCGTCCGTTCAGCGCGGCCAGCAGGGCATTGTCGTCCGCCGCGACCACGTCGATCAGGTGCAGCTTGAGTGCCTCGGCCTCGCTGTACGACTTCGAATTGCGCACGGCGTCCTCGGCGGAGGCGGCATCGCGCCCGCGCACGGTGACGTAGGAGCGCAGAAACGCCGCCGCGTCGTTCTCGATCTTCTGCTTCAGCACCGGGTCCATCGTCGTGCCTTCGAGGATGGGGTGCGCCGCTCCGGCGTTGGTCCCTGGCGCCATCGCGGCCACGTCGGCCGCCTCCAGCAGAAAGAATCCCGCCGAGCCTGCGCGGCTGCCCGATGGCTCGATGAAGATGATGACGGGCACCTGCGATGCTTCAATCTCCGCCACCATCTCGCGCGTGGAATCGAACAGTCCGCCCGGCGTGCCCATGGAGATCAGCACTGCCTCGGCGTGGCGGCTGGCGGCGGCGTCCAGGCCGCGCTTCAGGTACTCGGCGGTGATCGGCTGAATGGTGTCGTGGATGCTGAGCTTGACCACCAGCGGCGGCGAGACGGCTGTCTGCGCGGGAGAGCTTGCCGGCAGCAGCGTGACCAGCGCGGTCAACGCCACGACCGAATTTCTCATGCGACGAATCATGCGGCTAACAATTGGATGGCGGAGCAAGGGACGCACCTCGGTGGCCTGGGGCCTCGCCTTAACCATACGGCAGAATCGCGGATTCCGCCGCTTAGGACTGACAACTCGGTATCTCGTCGCAGATTACGGAAGGTTCTGTCCGCGGGCCGCGAGCGCGGTCTTCATGCCCAGCGCGGCGGGGTTGTCCGGCTTCAGGCGCAGCGCGTTGGCCACGTTGTAGGCGGATTCGGAGAGCTGGTTGATCTGCATGTCGATCCGCGCCAGCACCAGGTACGCCGCCACATTGGGCGCCAGTTCGAGCGAGCTCTGTGCCTCCGCGCGCGCGTCGCCGGTCGATCCGCTGCGTTCGCGCACCTGGGCCAGCCCGGCGTGTGCCGCGGCGTTCTTAGGGTCGGCGGCCAGCGCGGTGTGGAACTCCTGCTCCGCCTCCGGAAGCAGCCCCTGCGCCAGGTATTCATTGCCCAACTGCGTGTACTGCGCCGCCTGCTGCGCCGGCGGCAGCGTGACCATCTGCAGGGCGCGCATCTGGTCGAGCTGGAACGCCGCCTGGCGAAATGACGCCTCCGACCAGGTGCGCCGGATGCGCGTGGTGGGATCGAATCCGCCAGCGCTTAGGATCGATTTCAGATTGGCGGTCACCCAGTGCGTCGCTTGCAGCCGCGCCAGCAGCTCCGTGGCCTCGGGGTCGTCCGCGTGCAGCTTCAGCGCCTCCCCCACCTCGGTCGTGGCTCCGGCGATGTCGCTGCGGCCAAGCAGCGCGACGGCCAGGTTGAAGTGGTAGTCGGCGTCGTTAGGGTCGGCTGCGATCACCTGTACAAAGAGCGCTGCGGCGTCCTTTCCCTGGCGGCTGTTGGCCACGCCCTCGTCGTTGACCACCTCTGGCAGCGGCAGGCTGGCGGCCACGAAGGCGAAGGCCGCCGCCGCCTCGGCGTACTTGGCGATGTTGAAGCGCGCCAGTCCGCGGTAGAAGTTGGCCTCCAGCGCCACGCGATCCGTGGGCGGCACCTTGGCCAGAGTAGCGGCGGCGGCATCAAACTGGCTCGCCGCATACTGCTCCTTGCCCAGCGCCAGCAGCGCCGCACTGTAGCCGGGCGTCTCGGCGACAGCGGCCTCGAGTCGCTTCAGCCGCTCTTCCTGCGTCGGCGCGGATGTGCCGCGAATGTAGTCCTCGAACGAGCTGAGCCGAACTCCGCCGGAGGCCGCCAGAAATGTCTGCTCGGCCACCGCGAAGTGCGGGTCCATGCGCCCGGCCACCTTCCACGCGATGGCGTTCTCCACGTCGAAGAGCCGGCTTAGCTCGCTGGAATCCTGTACCGGCGCGGACATGCGCAACTGGTTGACCTCCAGCACCTGCGCCTGCACCTCGATGCGGCTGTCCGAGGCCCCGGGGTTGATGACGTTGTAGCTGCCGATAACCACGAAGTCCGCGTCCAGCGTCTGCGCGATGCGGAGGGTGGTGGCGCGGCTGGGACGGAAGTCCGCCGGTAGGCCCAGGTGCTCCAGCGCGTACTGGCGGTCGTCGCGGCTGATGGTCAAAAAACCCGCCGAGGTGAGCCGCTGGTCCAGCGTGTAAGGGAACGAGTCGCCAATCCAACCCAGGTTTGCCTGCCCGGAGCGGTTGTCGAAGGGCAACACCAGCACCAGCCGCCCGCCGGGCTGGCGAATGTCCGCCGGCGAATCAGCCTCCGCACTTCGTGCCTGCGCCAGGTTCTGCGCCTGCGTTTGTGCTTGGGTCTGTGGCGTCGTTTGGGCGCGCGCAATGCAGCCCAAAGTCAACGCGGCTAACAGAACCACCAGGGGATAAAGCCCGCGAATGCGCCTGAAGAAAATTCTCACCACGATTTGACGATTATAGAGGGCTTCGCGGAATAGCGGCCGGCGCGGTGGTCCTGGCGCGCGCCAGGCGAACGATGGCGGCCCATTCGCCGTTGCGTTCGTCCTGCCAGACGATGGTGCCTCCAAGCTCGGCGGCGATCTCGGCCGGTGTGAGCACCGGGGCCCGCGCAAACTCCACGCCGCGAGAGCTGTTCGGGTGCTCCGTCAGGTATCCGCGCAGCGCGGGAGGGATGTAGTGAGTGGTGACCACCAGCACGGTGTCGAATGCGACGGGCTGCTCCGCGGCCTGCCGAATGTCCTCCGCAGTGAAGTCGTCCAGCGCGACCACCTTGAAGGAGCGCCTGGTATAGCCCAGCTCGGGGCAGAACAGGTCGGTGGTGACGGGCCACGCGGTCAGCACCGTCGCGTCTGGATAATTCCGTGCCAGATAGTCGATCGCCTCCTGGTGGACGACGATCATGTCGCGATAGGTGAGGTTGTCCTCCGGCGCGAAGCTGTAGGGCGGGTTGATCCACAGCGCGCTGATGAAGCCCGCCGCCGTCAGCGCCGCAAGCAGGGGCCACAGCCGCGTGCGGCTGCGCCAGATTGCCACCGAGACCAGCAGAAGCAGCGGATAGACGGGCAGTAGATAGCGCGTCAGCGGCGCTCCGCCCATCACCGAAAAAAACACCCAGTTGGCCGCGACCAGCAGAGCAATCGTTCGTAAGGCAGAACGCGGTATTTGTTGCGCCTGTTCCTGCGGCCGCGCGGGCATCGCCAGGCAGGCCAGCGCGAGCATCAGCGGAACCCAGATGTTGCGCTGCCAGAAGAGGTGCATCGCGCGCGACTGCAGCGCGTGAAAGATGTGGGCAACAGTAAAGTTCGCCGTGGCGTTGTAGCGCAGGTACGCGGGATTGCCGAAGGTAAAGCCGGTGACGTGGTGGTGATACGCGAACCACGCGGCCAGCGGCAGCAGTGGGAACGAGAGCGCGGCCAGCCATCCGGCGTGGGCGCGGCGCAGCGGCGGTGTCTTCCATGCACAAACCAGCAGCACGAGTTCGAGTGCGGCCAGCGCCGCCGGCTGTACTATCGCCGTCTCCTTGGAGAGCACGGCCAGCGTGAACAGCAGCGCCACGGCTATCTGCAGTTGCGTGGAGGATGCGCCGGAACCGGGCGGGCGAGTCAGGTAGAGTGCGAAGGCCCACAGCGTAAACGTCGCCGCAAAGATGTCCGCATGGGCCAGCGTGCTCTGCGCGAACCAGATTGGATAAATGGCCGTTAGCAGAGTGGTCGCAACGGCGGCAGGCGTGCCCAGCAGCTTGCGCGCCAACGCAAAGACCGCCAGCAGAGCGGCGGCTGCCACCATGCAGATGAAGGTGCGCGTCCCGCTGGGGACAAAGCCCGAGAGTCGCCACCAGCCCGCCAGCAGGATCGAAGGCAGCGGCGGGTGCGCGTTGGTGAAGTGGGGGACCAGCGCGCCTGTATGGTAGAAGTCCAGCGCGGCGGGAATGTAGTAGCCGCCCTCGTCCCAGTAATACGGCAGGCGCAGCAGCGTCAGGTGCGACAGGTAGACGAAGACGAAGAAGACCGGATAGAGCTGCCACAGAGGCGTCTGGGCGCGCGCGTCGCGCAGCAGGTTTCGACTTGGCGAGCGGGTCATCGCGCCTTAGTGGACGGGGCCGTTGGGCGGCACAAACTGCGGCTCCAGCGCCAGCTCGCCGAAGGTCTGCTCGTACTGCGCCAGGTTGTGGGCCAGCAGGTTCCTCAGCGCCTTGGCCTGCTGCGGGCTCAGGTAGATGCCCTGAAAGTTCTCGATCTGCACCTCGTCCGGCGAATCCCGGCGCATGGTGCCGAAGACCAGGTAGAAGTCCCAGACACTCATGCGCACCTGCACGCTGTTGGCGTAACTGTTGCGGTAGTCCTCGGCCTTCGTGACTGTGACGGTTTGCGGTTCTGCGGGTTGCTTGGGTTGGCTCATAGGGCTTTCGATGCGATGCTGCAACTGCTGCGGTGGGCCGTGCCTGGTGGGTTGGTGCGAAAGGGGGGACTCGAACCCCCATGGATTGCTCCGCCAGGTCCTAAGCCTGGTGCGTCTGCCAATTCCGCCACTCTCGCGCGGTGTCGAAGGGACCAACTTCCTCGGTCGTTCGTGTCCGCTTTGGACAACTGAATTGTACCGTGTCCCCTCCGCCGGGCGATGGCCCGCGTCTCTTCCGTCGTCATTGCAGCGGCAAAGCAAAGAGCCAACCGGATTGGGTTGGCTCTGCAAAAAACCTGTTGCTCGGATTTGGTGCGGAGGAGGGGACTT
>PLOU01000039.1:10338-13783 GCA_003142235.1 Granulicella sp. | reverse complement strand
GAAACAACCAGATAAGCAAAAGCAAGCTAGATAAAAGGGCTTGACAGAGTCATCCCACTCGTTTGGATGTTCCCCGATGTCCGCAGTTATGTGAATTTGCCGCACTCCCTTACCCAGGCAGAATCCTTCTCAACTCCCGCTCGCGTAGCCAGGTGAAGATCACTGGCGTAACGATCAGCACATGAACCAGCGAGCTGAGCATTCCTCCCAGTACCGGTGCGGCCAGCGGACGCATGAACTCCGCGCCGGTGCGCGTGGACCAGAGCAACGGTAACAGGCCAGCCACCACGGTTGCCACTGTCATCACCTTGGGGCGAAGTCGCAGCAGCGCGCCCTCCATTACCGCGCTGTGCAGGCCGGCGATTGTTAGCTGACCATCTGCGGCGATGCGGCGTGCGACCGCCTCTTTGAGATAGATGACCATCACGACCCCAGTCTGCACGGCAGTTCCAAAGAGCGCGATAAAGCCGACCCACACCGCGACTGAGAAGTTCAGACCTAGCAGCTTGACCAGAAAAACTCCGCCACTGAGAGCAAACGGGACAGCCAGCAGAACGTGGGCGGCCTCCTTCGCGGAGTTGTAGGTGCGGTAGAGCAGCGCGAAGATCACAAGCAGAACCATGGGGATCACCAGCTCCAGCCGCTTGCGCGCACTGATCTGGTTCTCATACTGGCCGCTCCACTCAACGAAGTAGCCCGGCGGCATCTGTACCTGCTGGGCCACGGCGCGCTTGGCCTGATCGACGAAGCCGCCCACATCTCGGCCTCGCACATTCAGAAGCACAGCCCCGCGTAGCAGACCGTTTTCACTGCTGATCATCGATGGCCCCATCGTGGTGCTGATCTTCACCACTTCACTGAGCGGCACCTGCGCGCCATTGCTGCCAGTGACGAGGACCTCGCCGAGCTGCTGCGGATTCTCGCGGAAGTCGCGCGCATAGCGAACGCGCACTGGGAAACGCTGACGGCCTTCGATGGTGGTGGTCAGGTTCTTGCCGCCGATGGCGGTTTCGATCACGTCCTCCACATCGGCCACATTCAAGCCATAGCGATCCGCCGCCGCGCGGTCCACCGTCATCTCCAGATACGGCGCACCTGTTGTGCGTTCGGCATACAGATCGACTGCTCCGGGAATCTGCTGTACGACCTCCTTGATCTCCTCCGATTTCTGCTCGATCATGCGCAGGTCGGGGCCGAAGACCTTGATGCCGATCTGCGTGCGAATGCCGGTGGAGAGCATATCGATGCGATTTCGAATGGGCTGCGTCCAGATGTTGGTGACGCCGGGAATCTGTAGCTCGTCATCGAGCCGCGCGAGGATTGCGTCTTTCGTCAGCCCCTTCGGCCACTGGTCCTTCGGCTTGAAAGTGATTGTGGTCTCGCTCATGTTGACTGGCGCTGGATCGGTCGATGTCTCGGCACGGCCCACCTTGCCGACCACCATCGCAACCTGTGGATCGGCGGAGATGATCGCGTCCTGCTGGCGCAGAATCTCCGTCGCCTTGGTCAGCGAGATGCGCGGATCGGTGATAGGCATGAACAGCGCCGTCTCTTCATCGAGCGGCGGCATGAACTCCGAGCCGATCGTGGTCGCGGTGTAGAGCGCGGCGCAGAAGAGGGCCAACGCGGCAGTGAGTGTGATCGCGCGATGACGCAGCGCCCAGCCCAACGTGGGCCGATAGATGGCGCGCAGCACGCGCATGATGGGATTCTCGTCCTCGCGATGCAGCTTCCCGCGAATCAGAAATGTACAGAGCACTGGCACCAGCGTGATGGCCATGATGGTGGAGCACAGCATCGCGAATGTCTTTGTGAAGGCCAGTGGGTGAAACATCTTGCCTTCCATTCCGGTGAGCGCAAAGACGGGAACGAAGGCCAGGATGATGATGACCATGGCGAAGGAGATGGGCCGGCCCACCAGGCGCGCCGCGTTCAGCGTGATCTCCCAGATGTGCTCGCGATAGTTGCCGTGCTTGTGCTCGTACTCTTCGGCCTGGCGGATGACATTCTCGGTCATGACAATGCCCGCGTCGACGAGCACTCCTATGGCGATGGCGATGCCGCCCAGCGACATGATGTTCGACGAGATGCCCATGCCCTTCATGAACAGAAACGCGCCGAGTACCGCGAGCGGCAGTGGAATAGTGACTACAAGAATGCTGCGGAAGTGCCAGAGAAAAAGGATGTGCGCCAGCGTTACCAGAAGAATCTCTTCGATCAGGGCATGCCGCAACGTGTCCACGGCATGATCGATGAGAATGCCGCGATCATAAAAGGGGACGATCTTGACGCCAGCGGGAAGTCCGGGTTGAATCTCTTCGATCTTCTGCTTGACCGCCGCGATCACCTCGCGCGCGTTGGCTCCGTATCGGATGACAACCACTCCGCCAACAGCCTCCTTGCCGTCTTTATCGAGCACGCCGCGACGGAACTCCGGCCCAAGTTGCACGCTGGCGACATTGCCCACCGTGACAGGTGTGCCGTTATAGGCCCCAAGGGAGATGTCTTCGATGTCCTTCAGCCCGCCGATCAAGCCGATGCCGCGCACCATCTCTTCGGTGCTACCCACCTCCATCACCTTCGCGCCTACGTTGTTGTTGCTGCGTTCCACCGCGCCAACCACGTCCTTCAACGCAATGTTGTAGGCGCGCAGCTTGATGGGGTCGAGGTCGATCTGGTACTGCTTCACAAATCCGCCGACACTCGCCACCTCCGCGACTCCAGGCACGGAGTTGAGCTGGTACTTGATGAACCAGTCCTGCAACGAGTGCAGTGTGCCGCTGTCGTATGGGCCCTCCACCGTGTACCAGAAGACCTGGCCCACGCCGGTTGCGTCCGGCCCCATCATCGGCGTTACGCCTGCTGGCAAAAAGCTGCCCGCGAGGCTCAGCCTTTCCAGCACGCGAGTGCGCGCGAAGTAGATGTCCACCGAATCCTCGAAGATGACATTCACCATCGAGAAGCCGAAGGCCGACTCCGAGCGCACCGTGCGCACATGCGGCAGGCCTTGCAGGTTCACCGTTAGTGGATAGGTGATCTGGTCCTCGACCTCCTGAGGACTGCGGCCAGCCCAGTCTGTGAAGACGATCACCTGGTTCTCGCTGAGGTCGGGGATTGCGTCGATGGGCGTGCGCAGCAGCGCCCAGTAGCCCGCCCCTGCGAATGCGGCGTAGAGCACCAGCACTAGCCAGCGGTTCTTCAGCGAAAACTCGATCAGTCGGTTAATCATTGGCAGCTCCTACTTTGCGCTGAGGTGTGTGCGGAACGTTGCGATCACTGCGCCGTTTCTGCTCGCCTCGACGGTCACGCTCCACGAACCAGACATGCCCGGCTGCCCCTTGCCGACATACTTTTGCTCGCTCGCCGACCACGTCAGCTCAAACGTGCTCTTCATCTCTGGCATACCCATCGCAGGCATCGCTGGCATCACCAGCGTGACCGTGAC
>PLOU01000039.1:0-10274 GCA_003142235.1 Granulicella sp. | reverse complement strand
GCCTGCGAGTCGATCAGGAAGTTTCCGCTGAGCACAACTTTGTCGCCGCGCACCAGGCCGCTCGTCACCGGGAAGAGATCGTCGGAGGGTGCGCCAACAGCTACTTCGCGCGCCTCGAAGACTCCGTTGGGCCGCGCAATATACACAATCTTCCGCGTGCCCGTGTCCAGCACCGCTGAGCGCGGCACAACGATCGATTCAGTTGGCGCGCGGCTGATAAATGTCGCGTTGATAAACATGCCGGGCAACAACTTCATCCCCGGATTGGCAACATGCACATGCACCGGGACAGTGCGCGTCTGCGGGTTAGCCTCCGGTTCGATGAAGTCCACATGCCCATGCAGCGTGCGGTTGGGCAGCGCCTCGCTGGTGATCGCCACCTCCTGCCCGCGTCGGATCTGCGGCAGTTGGTCCTCGTAGACATCAGCCTTGATCCACACCTGGCTCAGGTCGGCGACGGTGAACAGCGTGTCGCCCGCGTTGACGTACTGTCCTTGCGTTACCTTGCGATCCACCACGCTGCCCGACGCGGAGGCATATAGCGTAGTGTGTGGCACACCTCCCGTCTCGGGCGCGTCGATCTGCTCTTTGTTGACTCCCCACAGCTCCAGCTTGCGTTGGCTCGCGCTCACCAGCGCGTCGGCCTGTGCGCGCGCACCGGCATCGTCGGAGTCTCGCAGTTGCTTGCAGTTCTCCTGTGCCAACCGGTAGTCCTCGACCGCCGTCGCCACCTCAGGACTGTATACATCCGCCACCGCCTGGCCGCGCCGCACACTCTCGCCTGTGTACTGCACATAGAGCTTGTCCACACGCCCGCCGATGCGCGCGCTCACCGCTGCGAGTTGCGCTTCGGGCTGCTCCACGCGGCCAAATGCGTCGATGTCGGTCTTCAACGCTTCCGTGCGGACCTCGGCAACCTGGACTCCGGCCGCGGTAATCTCCGCTGGAGTCAACTCCAGCGTTGTGCCCGGCTGCGTCCCTTGGTCTGCATTTGGTTGCGCTGTTGCCGCAGGCTGTTTCAAAGTCATCGAAGCCGAAGAAGTCGTCTCCGCAGCGTAGGTGTGGTGTCCGCTGACGATCAGGATGGCAGCAGTCAGTACAGCAACAAGAAGCCCCGTGCCGGCTCCCATCACGAACAGTTTCTTTTCATTGGAAGTCATTTGCTTGTCCTCTCGATGTTGAAGTTGGGGATAACAGTTTTGGATTGAGCCGGATTAATGTCTGGCAATGCTGCGCCAATCGCGCGCTCCAGTTGTGCGCTGCCCGTGTCTTCTTCCGATAGCGCTTTATAGGTGTCGCTGCGAATGTCGAGCAAAAGATTCTGGCTATCGATCAGGTTTGTGAACTCGCCACGATCGTTTTGGTACGCGGCAGTCGATGCCTTGAAGGCAGCCTCAGCCTGCGGCAGCAGCGTGTCGCGATAGAGCTTCACACGACGTTGCGCGGATTGCTCGGCAATCTCTGCCTGGCGTATTTCAAGAAAGACAGTGGACGTGCGCGCATTGAGTTCGGCCTGGGCCACATCGGTCGCCGCATCGGCCTGCTTGGTCTCGCCGTCATGCCGTGCGCGGTTCAGCGACGGAAGATTCATTGTGAGTTCAGCCATGTATGCGCTGCGAGAGAAGGACCCCGTCGGCATCAGCATGTATCCTGCGGCAACCGTAAGGTCGGGCTTCATCGCAAGCCGAGCCAACCGGCTCTCGTCGCCGGACTTCGTAATCTGCTTGCGCAGGGCGGCAAGCTCTGGCCGGTGCTCGATGGCCAGCCGCTCCAGCTCCTCGATGGGAGGCAACACAGTCGCAGTACGATAGCTGCCCGCGATCTCCACTGCCTCATCCGGCGAGTGGCCCATCAGCGCATTTAGCTGCGCACGCGAGCCATCGCGCTCCTCTTCCAACTCGATCAGGTGTTCGCTCAGCCGCGTCAGGGCCATCTGCGCGCGCAATACGTCGGCCTGCGGGACTTTGCCGGTGGTGTACTCCGCCAGCGTCGCAGAAAGCGCCTGGTTCAACACCGCAGCCTGCTCGTTGTGCAGCCTCATCTCATCGGCGTTACGGAGCAGCGCGGCGCAGGTCTCGCGCACACTGGCCGCAACCTCCTGCCGCAGGCTCTCCAACTCGTCCGAGGCAACCTCCACGTCGTCCCCGGCAATCTTGCCGCGCAAATCTCGCTTTTCTTTGCCGGGAATGGTCTGCTGCAACGAGACCATCAACTGCGCCTGATTCAGGTCCCAGGGCTTGCGGATCGGAGTGTCCCAATCGCGCACCATCAGCATGGGATCGTCCAGGCTGCGTGCAGTCGTAGTCTTCATCTGCGCCAGCGACAGGCGTCGCACAGCGGCGCGAATCTCGGGATTGCCCGTAAGCGCATCCTCAACCGCACGCTCGACCGTGAGATGTGCCGTCACAGGCGCGTCATCCAGAACAGGATCAGAAGCGGCAGACTGAACAGGACTCGAACCGGGAGCCGAAGCAGACTGCGCCCAGCATCCGATAGACGATGCTATCGACAGCGCCAGCACAGCCGGCGCCAACACATAGAAATTCTTCACTCTTCAACTCCGCGTAAATATGCAGCAGGAGATGGTCCGGGACGCAGCAACGCGCACACCGGAGGATCACGGAGAAGAATGGAGTTTTAGATTCGTAAGTTGAAGATGCCGGGTGGAGGAGACTGCGAAGGAAGAACCGCGGCGATCGCACCCACGCGCGACTCGGAGCTGTCACTGGCTGGCAGAGACACCAGCGTGGCGGCCATCTGTGTAAACCCAGAGAACACCGCGGTCACAACCGCAGGAGGCGCCTGCGGGCTGGCCGTGCAACAATTTGTTTTGGCAGGCGCGCACGGCATACTCATCTGCGAGCAGCAACTATGCGTCGCGTGCTGTGCCGGAAGCACGCACGTCCCAACCGAGAACAGCAGCACGCCCATCAGGGCGACTGCAACCGCTGTCCGTTGGCTGATTCCACGCAACATGCTATCAGCCTACCATAAACGCATACTCTCGCCGTGACATACATCACAAGATGTTTTTAGAAGGGCTGCACCGGAGATTATGGGTGAGTGAAGGGCAATACGAACATCGGCTACTTGAGGAACGATTTCATTTCAGACTCGGTATGTACCAAAACGGAGTGTAGATAACTACGACGAGCTTGTGACCTCGGTGCCGTCGGTTGATGCGAAATCGCTTTTGCGTGGGCTGAGGAAAGGGCAGTTGCTGAAACCCCGTGTGTGTAATACGTGTGTGGATACCGCGTTTTCTGCGTTTTGACAGGTATGAGCGTCCATAATTCTCAATAACTTATTTAGAATCAATACACGGAGGCAATCCGACCCCCCCGGCACCAATCTGTATCTATTTTATTATGAATAATTTAGACCGGCATAAACATACTTGTAACACCACGGAAAATGAAATCTATGTTATTAGCCGAGTTTTGCACAGGTTCCAGTGCCTATTGAGCGACTTTCACTCAAATCTATCTCCCTTCATCCTCTACATGTAGGGGGAATCAAACTAGGTACGTCTATTTGTAGCGTTCTCAGTGCAATAAAACCCAAATATAAACTTTTGCTAGCAGTCAAAGGCCGGAGTGTGCTAGCGTGGGAAGATGCGATCAAGTTGGATCGCACACGCACGAAAGCCCACTTTGCAGGTGGGCTGAGTGTGAAAAACTTTGAACGCTTGACGCGCTGACGATCTCGACAATCCCAGCCTAGTTTGATTCCCCTCAAAAGTCAAGTCCCAAAGTGACGCCGAACCATGTCCGTCAGCGGATATGGCATATAACATTGAATAATGGAGGGTTAGGTGACAATTACTCATAACTTTACTGTCATTTGCGAAGACTTCCGAATGGAGATGAGCGGAAAGTTCATTCTCATCGGGGTCTTCGCGAACGGATTATCGACACCCCAATTGCCGTTTCCCGTTCCTGGTCTCACGTTCTTCCAATCCTTCGGAGCAGACGAGACAGGGATCAGTCGAAAGTTTACGGCCACCCTTCGCCAGTTGGATAACGGAGCAGTTCTAGCCAAAGTCAACGGCCAGATTCAGGCGTCAATTCCCGCTCCAATCATAATGCCAATCAAACTGCAAAATCTGCGGTTTATGAGCTTCGGAACCTACACGTGGTCGTTTGAGGTGGAGGGACAGGAGCCGTTCTTGACTGAGTTCCCAGTCCTGCACAACCCCGGCGTCGATACCAAAGGGATCAGAGTCGTGGGGCTGCCGCCCAGTCAGTGACTATGCGTATTCCAGATCCAACTCCACGCGGCCGGATAATGGCTCGTCCTTCTTCCGGTAAATGAACTTTGGATCGGCAGAAAATTTCTTCACGATGCGAACATCCATCGTGTACGGCTTGAGGCTTTCGCAAAGGGAACTTTCGGATATGAGCGAATGCAGGTACCGAGAGACCATCGCATGAACGCTGATGGCAAGTTCCTTGACCGAGTTGTCGTGCGACTTGAGTCCAGCACGTAGCACTGGAGAATTTGCAACGTCAGCGGCGGAAACTTCACTTGCAACGTAGTTCGAAACCAGTTCACGAATTTCTTGAGCAGAGGCCATGATGAATTCTCCAACGACTATAGAGTGCAACGAAGACCATGCGAAGCATGTCTATGAGTGTTTCGACTGCGACGGTCGGCTTGCGGGAAGCAAGCCGGTGACGATCCAAGGCCCGTTCGTCCACCCTGGTGGCGTGCAGTATCGAATGGAAGAGCGTACTAGTAAGGATGGCACCTGTGTTCTCCAAGAGGATGTAATTGTCTCTGCGGATGGTCAAGAACAGCGGTTCACAGTCAGCCTTGAGGTTGACGACAAGGTGTGGTGGGTGCGCCGCACCGAACCCATCCAAACCTGACACCTTCGTTGATAGCCAATCCTAATGCTCCCTGCCTAAATAGTCTACAACAATCTCAGTTTTTATGCGTAACAGTAATCATATGTATACATTACATAACAGGAGCAGGGGAAGCCTATCCCACAACAGTTGCAGAATACGCTATGATGGGCACATGAAGACGCCCCCCGCCACGCCGGAGTTCACCCGCTTCACCGCCGCTGTCCGCGACATTCTCCAAGTATCCAAGAACGAGATGCAGACGCGAATTGATGCGCACAGAGAGAGCGGGAAGAGGCTATCTAAAGGCTCCTCTTCCCTCGCCCCTGCCGTTGCCGCAAAGCTCCGCTCCGCAGTCTCAGTCCGCTAGAAGGCCGTTTCCGGCACCTTGCCGGTCAGCTCTGCATAGGTCAGTCTCTTCCCTGAAATCTGCGATACAGCCAGCATGAAGCGGTCACCGTCATTCAGCGGATTGTCGCGGGTGCCGCGATTGTTGAAGCGGAACATCTGCTCATCCAAGTAACGATCCAAATGGAACGGCTCGACTGCCACATAGGTTCCGGCGAGTCCGCGCTTCAAGAGTGACCAGAAATTCTCGATCCCCTGAGTGTGGACTTGCCCCTTCACATATTCGGTCGCATGGTTCACGGTCGAGTGAATGAACTCCTCCGCTGCGAGTCCATCGTATCCCGGCCATCCATCGGTGTAGACGGTTGCCTTGCGTTCGATGCCATTCAGAATTTGCGCCTGTAGTGTCTCGCGTTTGACGTTCGGTATCACCTTCGCCCGGACTCTGCGAGTCTCTCGGTCGAGCATCCCGACTACGATAGTTTTCTCTGCATAGCCGTTCATCCCGATCTTCCGCTTGAGGCGACGGTCAACGTGCATCTTGATCGGGTTGCCGCCGATGAAAGTCTCATCGACTTCTACCGGGCCGCCAGTGCCGCCTAGCTTCGCCCAAGAGCCGCTCTTGAGAGCCAAGCGAACCCGATGCAGCATGAACCAAGCCGACTTCTGTGTGACTCTCAGATCGCGCGCAATCTCGTAGCTGCTGATACCGTTCTTGCAGTTCACTACCAGCCAGATCGCCATGAGCCACTTATCCAGCTTGATCGGCGACTCCTCGAAGATGGTGCCAGTCTTGACGGAGAACTGTTTGCGGCACTCCCGGCACTTCCAGATGCGGCGAGTCTTGAGAAAGCCGACGTTCTGGCTCTCGCAGTGGGGGCAAACAACGCCGTTCAGCCACCGCAAAGACGCGATAAACTCAATGCACACATCGGGATCGGAGAAATACCGGATGACTTCAATCAGACTGTTCGGAATGTCTTTGTTTGCCATGAACTAATACTAGCAAAACATTCGTGGTGTGTCAAGTATATTTATGCCTTTAGACCGCTACAACACCCCGGGCATAGCCTGAGGTGTGTGTTTTGGGCATTCGTTGCTTAGGTCAGAAACGCCGTAGTTTCCGAAAATCCGACTTTTCAGGCCCTTCGAGTTAGCCTATGACTAACACTCACGTTGGTTCAGAAATGATGTGGCCGATCCGTATCAGTTATGCCACCGCGAGAACTAAAATGTGTGTCTCTCTGCTGAACTCAAATTGGAGTCCAGCCAGGAGAGCAGCCGGCGGACACTGCCCGTGGCCATTGCGATGCTGGTATCGCCCGCGCCGTAGTAGAGATGAATGGTGTCTCCGTCCACACCGATTGTTTGTCCACAGGGAAACACGACGTCCTTGACGTCTCCGCCACGCTCATAGGGAGCTTCGGGCCCGAATATCCAGGAACTGCCGCGTTGCAGGCAGACCTCCGGCTTCTCCAGATCGAAGAGCGCCAGGCCCAGGCGATAGATGCTTCCAGACGCAGTCTGCCGCACTCCGTGGTAGATCACCAGCCAGCCTTTGGCGGTTTCAATCGGCGGAGAACAGAGCCCAATCCTGTTGGCATCCCACCATCCGCCGCGCCGTGCTTCGAGGATCACCTTGTGACCGCCCCAGTGCGTTAGGTCCGGCGAATAGGACACCCACATATGCGTGCCCAGGGCTGTCATGGGGCGGTGAATCAGGGCCCAGAGGCCGCCAATTCTTCTCGGCAACAGGGCTGCGTCCTTGTCCTCCGGCTGCATGATGACCCCATATCGCTCGAAGCTCTTGAAGTCCTTGGTCATCGCGAGGGACACGCCCGGACCGCCTCGCGCGAAGGAGGTATAGGCGATTGCATATTGCTGTAGCTCCGGGACCCACGTAATACGCGGATCTTCAATGCCCCAAAGTTCTTCAGGATATTCCTTGGGTTTTGCCATCAACGTCGGTTGAGGATCGATTCGCCATCCATCCACCCCATTGGTGGAACGCGCGGCGCAAAGGTGTGACATCCCGGTCCGGTCTTCAACCCGGCACAGAAGCAAGGTATCTCCGTCGGCAAGCCGTACCGCGCCCGCGTTAAAGACACTGTTAATCGGGTAGGGCCAATCTTCACGCCGGAGGACAGGATTTGCGGAACTGCGGATAAATAAGGGGTGATCCGCACATGGTGCTGAATTCAGTTGCGCCAGGACAACGGATTCCGCCGGAACATCGAGTGAAGGGATTGGATTCAATGAGTGGTTCTCATTTCCTGATGCAGTTCGTCTACGTTTGCTACTTTGGCCGCCTGCATTTCGAGCAGCGCCATGAGGAACGAGAGAGTGGATTCAGCTCCCTGGTTTTCGTTCACGCGGTCAGGATGGAGGCCGTCCCGGCACCCACCTGTTGATGCGTCGTAAAGCGAAACCTGCAGATCGTTCTTGCCTAGAAACCACCGGAAAGCCCGCCACGCTGCATCGCGCCATTGGCTCTCCTCCGTCAGCTTGTACACTTCCAGGCAGGCGGAGACAGTTGCGCAGGCCTCCACCGGCTGCTGATCGAATCGCGCCTTCTCCTGTCCCTCTGCGTAGAATCCGCTCGATCCAATCGGCACCAGGATCTCATCATCATCGTAGTGTTGCTCGGCTACGAGCCACTTCAGGGAATCCATGCCGACTTCGATCATTCTCTGGTTATCACTCCGCCATCCTGCCAGGATGAGCGCTTGCGACAGCCTAGCGTTCGAGTAGGAAAGACTCTTCTCAAACCACTTCCACGTCTCGGTATGACTTTTCTCATAGATATCGAGGAGCCGATTCGCAAGCGTATTGCGAACGCCTTGGATAGTTCTGTCTCCTGGGAACCAGTCCAGATAAGCCTGCATGCCCAGGATGGAAAACGCCCAGGCACGCGGACTGGTGAACTTAAGTGTTGCCGGGACCGCGGCTTCAAAGAGCCTTCCGGCCGCTCCCCTCAAGCCCGCATTGCGCGAATGAGCAAGCACCTTCCCCAGCGACCACAACGCGCGTCCATGGCTGTCCTCCGACCCAACCGTTTCCAGCCACTTGCGGTCGTAACCGAGGAAGTTTCTGAACCGCCCGGTATTGCTATTGAAAGCGAGCCATAAAAAGGCCAGATAGCGATGGGAGAGGTCTGAATATTCCAGTCCGTCTGCACGTTCAGGGATTTCATCCAGAAGAATGGACACGATGAGCGCGCGAGCGTTGTCGTCTGTTGTGTAACCCTCGCGTGTGTTCGGCACAGAGAAGATGGCGTGCTGCAATATGCCGGTGTCGTCCGTCATGGTCAACAGATGATCTGTATTCAACGCCGGCAGACGGTCTACCGGTTCGACCGCAGGATCAGCCTGTTGGGCGGCCCTTGGCCGTAGCGAGCGCTCGAAACGTGCTCGCTGAAAGCTCGTCATGTAGGCTTGCGCGGTCTTGGGCCAGGTTGTTCCGCGAGAGAATAGATAAGCGCGCTTTCGCATGGCATGTCGTTCGGCGTCATTCTCCAGCAACGCGAGAACCGCCTCAGCGATCGCTTTGGGGTTCTCAAATGGAACAATCACCCCCCGCTTCTCCGCAAGTAACTCCTTGGCGTGCCAGTATGGCGTGGAAACAATCGCTTTCCCCGCTCCAAGCGCAATCGCAAGCGTGCCGGAGACGATCTGTGCCTCCTGCTGGTATGGCGTGATGTAAATATCGGCCGCGCCCACATACTCTACAAGTTCTTCCAGACCCACAAAACGGTTGTTGAAAATCAAGTGATCGGAGACGCCAAGCCGATCTGCCAGCGCCAGCAACCCTTCACGATAACGCTCGCCCTCGCTCCGGCGCACATGCGGATGGGTCACTCCGGAGACGATATAGACCACGTTCGGCAGTCTTGCCAGAATCGCGGGCAGCGCGTGAATGACATTCTCGATGCCCTTGTTGGGAGACAGTAAACCGAACGTGAGCAGCACGGACTTGCCCTCCGTGCCAAACTTGTCTTTGAAGTAGCTGGGATCCATGAACGGAAGGTCCGGAACACCATGCGGAATTACATCTATCTTTCCGCTTGGAACCGCATACACTTCCCGCAGCAATTGGGCCGCCAACTCGCTCATCACAATGAGTCGATCGGAAAGCTGTGCGATCTCTTCGAGTACGGCACGTTGACTTGTGTCCGGCTCGCGCAGCACCGTATGTAGCGTGGTCACAATCGGCATCTTCAACTTGCGAAGGAAGGTCAAGATATGACGGCCTGCTCTACCCCCATAGATCCCGTATTCATGTTGCAGGCAAACTAGATCGTTGCCATTGAAATTAAGAAAATCAGCAGCTTCCTCGTAGGAGGAGATTACCTCCTGGGCAATCTCCAAACGGACTCGGTCCGGGTAATTGTACTTACAGTCGGGATCGTTAACCGGAATTGCAAACAGCCGCCCCTCTCCGTATTCGGTTGTGAGCGCAGTGCACAGATCGGTTGTAAAAGTAGCAATTCCGCACTCGCGCGGCAGATAGTTTCCAATAACAGCTATACGTGTTGGCAAGGGGGAACTGCCGGCTTTTAAAAAGACGCGCAAATCCTCCCCGGTATCCGGTCCCAAGAAAGCTGTATCGGGATGCATCATTTCAGGAAGCGACATCAGGTCACACTTTCACAATCAGATCCTGCCTAGAACAATGAGAATGACAACAATCAAGAGGACCGTCCCCAATCCACCGGCCGGATAGTGTCCCCAGTTTCTGCTATGCGGCCACCGCGGCCATGCACCGAAAAGTGCCAGAAGAAGAACCACAATCAATATTGTTCCGAGCATATTCACTCCTCGCTCCCTGCATGCAAAGGTCTTGCTTAACATGTACTGAGTTCCCGTGCCGAGGCCGCCGAGGTACCACGGCCTTGTTAGCGAAAACTTCCAATCGTCACATTGGTTGGGCTATCGGGTCGCGTACTTCGCCGTGGATCAACGCTTCGGTTGCATACCTGCTCCCTGTTAGATGCACGTTTTGCCCACCGCGGGCGGTTGGTGACCCCCAGCTCACCGATCAGCAGGCGCGCACCTAATTTGCGCGCGCTTCACCAGC
>PLOU01000210.1:2841-3627 GCA_003142235.1 Granulicella sp. | reverse complement strand
CGGATGCCGGTGCAGACGGTCTTTGAAAATCTAGAGGCTGGCCTGTCGGTCGAGGAGATCTCGGAGGTCTTCGACGTGACGCCGGAAGAGGTGCGGACTGTCCTTCACTTTGCAAGCCAGAGTCTGGCAAAGGCTCCTGCGTTCGCCTATGAAAATTCTGTTCGATAACGGCACTCCAAAGCCGATTGCACGCAGCCTGACCGGCCACGAAGTCGCCTTTGCGCGCCAGATTGGGTGGCACGAGCTGGGAAACGGCGAACTGATTCAGCAGGCCGAAGACGCCGGGTACGAAGTGCTTCTGAGTACCGATAAGAACATCCGCTATCAGCAGAACCTGAGGGGCCGGAAGATCGCTCTGGTCATTCTCGGGAACCCGCAATGGCCGCTTGTCCAGTTGCATCTGGAGAGGATCGTCTCCGCTGTGAATGCCTGCACTGCGGGCAGTTACATTGAAGTGGAAATTCCTTTTCGGTAAGACTCTAACCAAACTCCTCAAATTGACGATCGATTGCTCGCCCCGGTTGCGGTGTAGCGATAGACTAGTAGTCTGACGACGCCGACGAAAGAAGAACCGCTCCCCATGGCGACGAAAAAAGAACTGCTCAGGACGCCTGTACAGCACATCGACATCACGCAGCACGACGTGGTGGCGCTGGTGGATGCGATGGCGTCGATGGCGTACAGCTCGCGGGACACGGCGCGGGCGGCGGCGATCTACGAGCGGATGCTGCGCGACCCGGAGTGCGGGGTGATTCTGTGCCTGGCGGGGTCGCTGATCTCGGCGGG
>PLOU01000210.1:0-2827 GCA_003142235.1 Granulicella sp. | reverse complement strand
ACGAGGAGGAGTTGCGGACCTGCGACCAGACGACGCAGAAGATCATCGACTCGCTGGAGCCGCGGCCCTACAGCTCTCGGGAGATCCTGCGCGAGTTTGGCGCTTATTTGGCGGCCAACGGGCGGACCCCGGCGGCGGGGAACAACGACTCGATCCTGCTGGCGGCGTACGAGAAGGATGTGCCGATCTTCTGCCCGGCGTTCTCGGACTGCTCGGCTGGGTTCGGGTTTGTGGCGCATCGGCACGCTCGGCGGGGCAAAGCGACGGTGTCGATCGACTCGGCCAAGGACTTTTACGAGTTGACGCAGTTGAAGATTGCCAACCCGACGACCGGGCTGCTGATGATCGGCGGNNGCGCTTTCGGGCTCTACGCTGAAGGAGGCGAGCAGCTGGGGCAAGGTGGACACCACCCACGAGCAGATGGTGTACGCCGAGGCCACGCTGGCGCTGCCTTTGGTGGCGGGCTACGCGCTGCACAAGGGGGCGGCGGCGGCGCGACGGGGCAAGCAGTGGGGCCGGGTCCTGGAACGAACCAAAGAAACGCCTACCGCATAAGGCAACAGAGGGGTATAAGTGTAGGTGCCCCACCTGTGGATTTCATCTCTCAGCGTCGAATCACGGGTACCATGAGGCTATCGACGATGAGTTTTTCACTGACTATCTTCAGCGTTCTATTTCTGACGTGCATGGGTCTGCTTGGCGTTATGGCGCTGCGGCTCGCCAGGAAGGTGCGCCAGCAACAGCGCGACCTGGGCGGGCTGAGCGAACTGCTACAGCGCAGCCGCGAAAATGCCGAGGAGCAGAAACACCGGCTGGCCGAGCGGTCGGACCTGGACCGCGCGAAGGACGAGTTCATCTCGACGGTATCGCACGAACTGCGCACGCCGTTGACCAGCATTCGCGGGGCGCTGGGACTGCTGTCGTCGGGACTGCTGGGCAATGTCGGCTCCAGGGCGCAAAACCTGCTGCGCATCGCCTCGACCAACACGGAACGGCTGATCCGGCTGATCAACGACATTCTGGATCTGGAGCGGATGGAGTCTGGCCGGGCCCCCATCAGCCTGCGCCGCTGCTCGTTATACGATCTGGCGCGGGAGGCCGTCGAGATGATGAGCGCGTTGGCTGAAGCCGCGCAGATCCGCCTGGAACTGAACAGCTACGCGGCGCACGACTCGATCTACTTCGACGCCGATCCTGACCGGATCCTGCAGGTGGTGACCAACCTGCTGTCGAACGCGATCAAGTTTTCGCCGGAGGGCTCGACGGTCTCGGTCGTGATCGACGCCAACGCCGACGCACTGTCGCTGAAGGTGATCGATCGCGGGCGGGGCATTCCGGCGGACAAGCTGGAGAGCATCTTCGACCGCTTCCAGCAGGTTGAGTCCACGGACTCCAGCAAGAAGGGGGGCACGGGGCTTGGGCTGGCGATCTGCCGCAGCATCATTCAGCAGCACGGGGGGCTGATCTGGGCGCAGCCGAACGAAAGCTGGGCGCAGCCGAGCCAGGGCAACAGCGGCACCACGTTCTGCGTGCAGTTCCTGCGGTCGGCGCGGGTTGGCGACAGCGTTCTGCCCGCGGCGGCGGCACCCGTGATGGAACGTGGCGAGGGGCTGATCCTGGTGTGCGACGACGACCCCGGCATCCGCACAGTGGTGTGCGAACAGCTTCAGCGGCGCGGCTACGACGTGATCGAGGCAGGCAGCGGCGAAGAGGTGATTGCGCTGGCCCATGAGCAGGCCATGCGAGACGCACCGGTGCCGTCCATCTCGGCGATCCTGCTGGACCACTACCTGCCGGGCCTGAGCGGCTGGGAGACATTGCGGCAACTGAAGAGTTCGGCGGCGACGGCAGCGATTCCGGTGGTGATCCTGAGCGTCAGTTCGCCCAGCGAGCGGCCAATGCTGGTGGGCGAGGCCCAGGGCTGGGTGCAGAAGCCGTACAACGAGAGCCTTCTGCTGGCCGAACTGGGACGCGTGCTGAAGAGCAAGACGGGCACGGTCCAGAGCGGACAACACAACGTGCGCGCCAGCCGCCTGACGGTATGAGAGAGTAGCAGAGCCATGCGCCGGATCCTGATCATCGACGACGAAGAAGACATCCGCGAGGTCGCGGCCCTCTCGCTGGAGGCGACGGCCGGCTGGGAGATCGTGACCGCCAGCAACGGGGCCGACGGCCTGCGCGCCGCGGCCAACAGCAGACCCTTTCCCGACGCCATCCTGATGGATGTGATGATGCCCGATATGGATGGCCCCACTACATTTCGCCTGATGCAGGAGAACCCCGACCTGGTCGGCATCCCGGTGCTGCTGCTGACTGCCAAGGTGCAGGGCGTGGACCAGCGCCGCTTCGCCGGGCTGGGAGTGGCGGCCGTGCTGTTCAAACCCTTCAACCCGCTGACCCTGGCTGAGCAGATCTGCGAGAAGCTGGGATGGAAGGACTGACGGCGCTGGATTTCGTGGAAGGGCGTGCGCCGATGGCGCAGGCGACCGAACCTCTTCGAGGACCGATATGACCGAGGCCGAAACCGACGAGCAGACCGCATCGCTGCTGGCGGCGATCTGGCTGCGCAACCGCCCGCTGGTGGAGGGGCGCCTCGCCCTGCTGGAACGGGCGGCGGCGGCTGCCGCAGAGGGCACGTTCAGCGAAGAGCTGCGCGAAGAGGCCAGCCATACCGCGCACAAGCTGGCGGGTTCGCTGGGCATGTATGGCTACGACGAGGGAACGCGCATTGCGCGGGAGATCGAAGTGCTGCTGGCCGCCGAGGCCACACCCGATGCGGCGCGGCTTGGCAATATGGTTGGGGAGCTGCGGCGGGCGGTCTTTCCGG
>PLOU01000040.1:596-27344 GCA_003142235.1 Granulicella sp. | reverse complement strand
GGGTGTGGGTTATGGGGTTTTTTTGGCGTCGAGGGGCTTGACACGCCAATTTGCTGGGGTTTTCGGGGGGGCATGGAGCGAAAAAAAGACCCGGGGCTAAAGCCCCTTGATTCTATGCGGCTTATTCAGGGGCTGAAGCCCCCTGCTCCCTCCGGATAAGGCAAAGACGGAGCTTTTGAGGGAGAAAGGGGCGGAGGGTTGTGGGGGTGCGAGCGGTATCGGGGTCCTTCGACTGCGCAGCTCGCAGAGAACGCGAACGGCTCCGCTCAGGATGACAGAGTATCGGCGGAATGGAGGAGAATAGGCAACGGCAAGGGCGAAATGCGGGGGTCCCTCCACTCCGGCTTCGCCTCCGGTCGGGATGACGGCGGGGGTGGGTGGGTGCGGAGGAGAACAGACAACGGCAGGGCTCAGTGGTGGCGGGCGACGAGGAGGAGAAGGATGAGGATGAGCAGGGGGATGACGACCAGGGTGGCGATGAGGAGGTTGCGGTGGGCGGGTGGGGACTCCTTGCGCTTCCAGGTGGAGGCTTCGGTGCGGTTGGCGACTCCGACCTCGTCCTGGTGCTCCAGGTCGTGGGCGAACTCGCGGGCGCTGGCATAGCGGTTTTTGGGATCGCGTTCGAGGGCGCGGTAGAGGACCTCCTGAAGCTGCGGGGTGATGGAAGGCTCGAGCGTGCTGGGTGGCGGGGGATAGTTGAGCAGGCGGTCGTTCATGACGGCGAAGGGATTGGGGCCGGTGAAGGGAACGGTGCCGGTGAGCATCTCGTAGAGCATGACGCCGAGGGAGTAGATGTCGCTGCGCGCGTCTCCGCGCTTGCCTCGGACCTGCTCCGGCGAGATGTAGTCGGGGGTGCCGAGGCCCTGAGAGAAGTTGCCGAAGGTGAGGCGGCGGGCGCCGGCGTTGGCGGCGATTCCGAAGTCGATCAGTCGGATGTTGTCGTCGGCATCGACCATGATGTTTTCGGGCTTCATGTCGCGGTGGACGACGCCGTTGGCATGGATGTACTCCAGCGCGCGGCAGATGCCGACGGTGAGCTTGACGGCGCGGTCGATGGGGAGCTTTGGCTGCTGTTGCAGGAGCTGGCGGAGAAGACGGCCGGGGACCCACTCCATGACCATGTAGACCTGGGAGCGGCCGGGGTTGGGGAAGACCTTCATGACGCCGGGATTGCTGAGGCGGGTGCCGATGTCGGCTTCGCGCTGGAAGCGCTCGTAGAGGGCGGGGTCGCACTCGACCTCGGGATGGGGGACCTTTATTGCGACCTGCGTGCCTGTGCGGGTGTCGATGGCGCGGAAGACAGTGGACATGCCGCTGGTGGCCACCAGCTCTTCGAGGCGGTAGTGGTCGAGCTGGTCGCCGGCGTGAATGGTGAGGTTGGGAGCGAACATTAATTTATAGCAGCCGGTATGGGCGTCCGCGGTACAGACCCATGCGCTCTACTGAGCGTACACGAATCAACTGGACGCTGACATTATCGTATCCTCCGGCGGCGTTGGCTGCGGCGACCAGAGCGGCGGCGGCCTGATCGAGCGAGGGCGCGGAGGCGACGATCTGCTGGATCCCGGTGTCGGAGACGTAGCCGTGCAGGCCGTCGGAACAGAGCAGGAGGATGTCGCCGGGCATGATGTTGACGGTGATGGTGTCCGCGGCGACGAAGAGCTCGCTGCCCAGGCTGCGGGTGAGGATGTGGCGGTTGACGGCTGAGGCGGCCTCGGTCTTGGAGAGGAGACCCAGGCGGACCTGCTCGTCGACCATGGTGTGGTCGTGGGTGAGGGCGGTGAGATTGCCGTTGCGAGCGAGATAGCAGCGCGAGTCGCCAACGTGGGAGACGACGGCGGAGTCGAAGCGCAGGGCGCAGAGGACCAGGGTGGTGGCCATGTGCGTTCCGCCGGGGAGGATGGCGCCGCCGGGATCGGAGTAGCGCGCGTCGGAGTGGTGAGGGGCGGCGTTTCCCTGGTCGAAGATGGCGTGGTTGGCCTCCTGCACCAGGCGGGGGAGAAGCGAGACGTGCATGATGCCCTTGGGGACCTTGCGGAAGCCGGCCTGCACGGTCTCGATGGCGAGGCGGGAGGCGACTTCGCCGTGTTCCTGTCCGCCGACTCCGTCGGCCAGGGCGAAGAGCCATCCCTGCGACTGGACCTGGGCGGGCGAGGCGGGAAGCACATGCCCGAGGAAGTCCTCGTTGTGGTCGCGCGTCAGGCCGGAATCGGAGAGTTCAGCGAATTCGAGATCGAGCATAGGAGACCGGCCGTTCCGTCGGTGGGGAAGAGCTGGAGGGAGAAAGGTTGGGCGCCCGGCGAGGCAGAGTGCGCTTCGCCGAACGCCCTCAGTTTACGCCGCGGGACGCTGCTCCAGCAGGGTCGGTTTGTTGTGGAGCTTGCCGATCTGAACGAAGTGGAAGACTCCGTAGATGGCCCAGGCACAGGCTATGCCGATGGCAAGCAGCGGTTCCATCTTGGTGCCGTATCCCATGAAGGGGCCGATGAGGTAGAAGGCCATGCAGGCCAGGTTTGCCACCAGACCGAAGACAGGCACCAGGGTGTGGCGGACCATGCTGTAGTTGGGGTGCTTCACATAGGCGACCATGCAGGTTGCGCAACTGAGGCCGTAGAGCAGGAAGGTGCCGAAGTTGGAGGCAAGCGTGACGGTGAGCAGGGTGTTTGGCAGGGCGGCCATCTTCTCGTGCGTGGTGTAGCCGACACTGGACCAGAATCCCTGGGGCAGGGCGGCAATCGCCGTGGCGGAGGGCGCGGCGCCGTCGCCAAAGGCAAGCACGACAGCGATGCATCCGATGACGGCGGAGATGGTGGCCAGCGTCCAGATGGCGCGGTGCGGGGTGAGGTTGGTGGAGTGGAGACCGCCGAAGTTGCCGCCGACTTCCTTGTCCTTGCCCATGGCGTAGGTGACACGGGCTCCGGTGTTGATGCAGGAGAGGGTGGTGCCGATGAGCGCCAGGAAGACGGTGAAGGCCTCGCAGAGCATGAAGGTGCGGCCATGGCCCTGGCCGAAGAGCGCGTCGCCAACAACCACCATCATGTCTCCGATGGGCGCTCCGGAGGAGCTTGCGGAGGTCATGGGGTAGCCGCTATTGAGGAAGTAGTTTGCGGCGAAGTACTCAAAGCAGTAAAAGACCGCTCCCTGCAACAGAAGTGAGGTGATGACCGCGATGGGGATGTCTCGTTTGGCGTTCTTGGCTTCGCCACCCATGGCGGTGACGGACTCGAAGCCGACCAGGATGAGAATGGCGACCGTGGCCTGAATGAACATCCAACTGATGTGGTGCGGGCTGATGACCGACTTTGCGTTGGGGTGAGCGAGGAAGTTGCCGGAGGCATCGGTCTGGTCGTAGTTGATGTGGTAGGGAACGATGTTGCCGGCCGCGTCCTTCTTGGGCAGGGGCACATTGCTTGCGTCGCGCACGACGGTGTCTACCGAGACGCCGTTGGTGACGACCGGGGTGGTCTGGAACTCGTAGGTGTAAGCCTCGCCGCTGGTGGAATCGAACTGGAAGGCGACCGATCCGGCGGGGTGACTGGCGCGATACTGCAACGCGAGAACGGCAAAGACCAGCAGCGCGAAGACCTGGATGCCATTGATGGCGAGGTTGACGGCCGTGGAACTGTTGACGCCGCGATGGGCAATATACGCGATGGCAAAGGCGTAGAAGATGGCGCCCGCCATCATGAAAAAGATGCCTGGATTGGAGGCGCTCATGAAGTTGGGATAAAGTGTGCCGACGATGTAGCCGGTGAAGATTCCCATGACCCCAACCATGACGCCGGGATAGATCCAGTAGTAGAGGTGGGAGGCCCAGCCGACAATGAACTTGGAGATGCGGGCGTACTTCCATGCCTTGTCGTGGTTGAGGAAGGACTGCTCGGCAAAGTAGTAGGAGCTGCCGGTGCCGGGGTAGAGCTTTGCCATCTCGGCGTAACAGACCGCGGTGGCCAGGCAAAGCAGCAAGGCGCCGAAGACGCCCGCCCACATGGCCGGGCCGGTGGTGCCGGTGGCGGCCTGGATGGCAAAGGTAAGCCAAAGGAATGCGCCCGGAGCGATCAACGCCATCGCGTTGCTGGTGAGTCCGGTAAGGCCCAGCGTTTTTTTCATTTCGCCTGTGGATTCATTTGCCATGTGCTCTCCTAAGTGGGTCAATATCTCCAGCGGAAGCCGCCGGGTTGAAGAAGTTGGTACTGCTGCGATCCAGATGGGCAATCCCGATTCCAAACGACAGTTCTGGGACTGGGGTGAGGTGAAATGCAGCCAAGAAACAGAGAACGAACTCAGCGAGAAAACTAAGTCAATTCTGCTGAAGAAGCAGAGGCCCCAAAACAGATTGCCTTGAAGCCTCTTTCAGTTGGTCGACTCGATGAGAAATCAACCGCGAGTGGTGCAATTTGTCTCTTCCAATCTGCCGACGGAAAGCCGGGAGAGTGGAAGGGAAGCTAGCGTTTGGGGCCGAAGAAGGCGATGAGGCCGATGGTGGCGGTGGACTGCGCCTTCACGGTTTTGCTGTCTCCCTTGTCGAAGAACAACTGATTGGACCAGTCGCGGCGGAACTCGGCGCGCATCAGGAGGCCCGCGGCCCACTTGTACTCATAGGTGCCGGTGAACTCGTTGAGCTTCTGATTTATCCCGGTGGCGAAGCCCTGATCGTAGAAGTACTCATAGCGAGCAACCAGCGCGGCGTTGGGCGTTACTTGACCGCGCGCCGAAGTTGCAATGCCTTGCCAGTGCAGCGAACTCTCCGTGGAAACACGCGCAACGGCATCGGTACGGTTCTGGCCGTAGTCGTAGTTCAGATACCAGTTGAACTTTGAGGTGGGCGTCAGGAGGAGGGTGGTATCGATGAGGTTGCGATAGCCCTTCTGGGTGTTGAAGTTCTCCGGGCCGGTGTAGTAGTTCAGGTTCCAGGTGTACTTGGGCTTGACCACGGAGCTGGTGAGGCCGAGGGTGACGCCGCCGTTGTTGTCGGTGACGTTGTTCCAGCCGTTGACCACCTGCGCGCCCACGGTCCAGACCTTGGTGGCAGGCATGGAGGTGCGCAGGCCGAAGTGGTAGTAGGGAATGGCGTAGCCGAAGAGAATGCCGTGCGAGTAGCTCCAGTTGCTCATGGTCTCGATGAGCTCCTGGCCGGCGGATGTGACGAACTGGCCGAAGTCCATCTCAAAACCCTTGGCTTTGGGGGGCTTGATGCTGACGAAGGCCTGTTCGACGTAGTTGTCGGTGGCAGCATCTGCGCCGTGCAGGAAGGTGTTGGTGCGGCCAAAGAGGATGTCCACATGGGCACCGACAGGGTCGGGGTCGTGGTTCAGGGTCAGCTTGGCGGCCTCCAGGCTGAACTGGTCGGTTGAATCGTCGAAGTTATAGAGCTGGTTGGTCTGTCCGAACGCGGAGGCCTGACCGGGCCGGTTGGCGTTGTAGCTGTAGTAGCCGTCGACATAACCGCTCAGGTCCACCGAGCCGACGCTCCAGACAGGAGCTGGGGCCGGGGCAGCGGCTGGCGCAGGCGCGGCAGCCGGAGGCGGAGCAGGCGTGGTTGCCTGTGCAACCTGTGTATCCGCCGGCGCGGTGGAGCTTGAGACGTCTCCGGCGGCGTAAGAGACAGCCGTGAAAGTTGCGAGGATGGCGAGGACGACAGCGTGGCATACAAAGCGGGGGGAGTTTGTCGGAATAATAATGGCAGGCTCTCTTTCATCTGCGATCGAAGTCGATGCAGGGGTCGGTCAGGGGCCAGTCAGACTCGACGAGGGACCGAGCTTGAGTCTGAATCTGAAACCTGAGTGGAAAGATCCATGATTTGTGTCAGCTACCCGGATACATGCAATCATCATGCCAAAGCCTGTAAGAAGTCTGTAAATGGTGGAATGCTTGCAATTGGCGCAATTTGCCAACGAAGCGTGAGGTTGGGGGATGTTCCAAACGCGACAAGATGGCTCAATTTTGTCGGAAACGGAACGGGATCGGCGTATTTTGTCGCAAATACGACGAAGATTGCTCAAATAGCTGTGGAAAAGTGGGATCTCATCCCTCCAGGGAAGTCTGGCACGGCTCAAGGCAGGCGGCAGAGCTTGACGGCGGAGTTGGCGTAGGGGCAGTTGAGGCGGGTTGTCGCGCCCGCCTGAAGAACCAGCCACGTTACGCCCAGCGGCTGGAGCGCGGCCAGACGCCGCTCATCGGTGGTTGAGGGGGCGCTGAGGGATTGCTGCGCCGCCTGGCCGCGCACCCACTCGGCGGTGAGCGCGGGGGCAATGGAGGCTTCGCCACCGTCCTTGGAGTAGTCCGCGAGCGCGCTGCGCTGGGCGATGGCGCGGAAGCACTGCGCGTCTTCGCCGGGGGCGTTGATGTAGTCGGCGTCGAGGGCGAAGAGCGCGTCCTTCGGGGTGTGGCCGCGGGCCCAGAGGAAGGCCTGAGACCACGGGTTGCGCGACGCGAGGCCGGGTAGCTCCAGGTGGTTCGAGTTGGGGAAGGCGGTGCACCCGGCGGCGAAGCTGATGCCGCCGAGGAGCAGGATGGTCGTGGCCCATCGCCAGGCGCGGCGGCGCAGGAGGCGTTCGCCAAGAGTTGCGCCGAGCGTGAGGGCCAGCACGAGGTAGACAATCTGAAAGGCGCGCAGAGGCTGCAGGCGCGCAATCAAGTGGGTTGGGGCCGCGGCGCGGGCGAAGAGGAGAGCGATGAGGCAGGAGGTTGCGCCCACGGCGAGAGCCATTCGCGCCAGCGCACGGCTTGCTCCATTGGCCTCCTCGCCGGTTCGGCCTATATGTTGAGACGCTAACTCCCACCCATTCCGCAAAGAGCGCGGAATGGATGGGGCACCCGGTGGAATGGATGGGACATTCTTCATCCCACCCATCGCGCTCTTCATCCCACCCATCGCAACGTACGCGATGGATGGGGCACCCGGCTTGCGGAACGCGAAGATCGACAGGATTGCAAGGGGAGCGGCGAGACCGAGCAGCTCGAACCAGCGCCACTGGGCGGGGAACCAGTAGGTACGCGTCAGCGCGACGCGGATGGTGGCTGCGGACTCGGGCTTTGCGACGGCTTGCAGGCAGGCCGCCAGAGCCAGNNGCAAGGCTGGCGGCGCAGAGGAGAAGGCCGCGCTGTCTCATTTGTGGATCGCCGATTGTTGTCATGTCGAGCGCGCCAACAAGTGCCAGCACCATTGCGGGCGTGGAGAGGCTGCGCGCGGTGGCGTATGGGTCCATGAAGAGCAGCGCGGTTCCGGCAATGGGGAGCGCCAGCCAGCAGGCCAGGAGAACGACTGCTCCGGCGCGCGCGGGGCGGGTGGGCCAACAGCGCGACGCGAGCATCCACGCGGCGAAGAGCGTCAGCCAGATGCTGGCCAGATGGAACGCGAGCAGAACGACTGGCAGGCTGAGGTGGGTCAGCCGCACTGCGGCGGCGACAGTGGGCGCGAAGAGGGAGTGGCGCATCGGCTCCAGCACGAAGGCCGTTGCGTGCGGGTAGAGCGCGGGGTAGAGCAGGCGATTGACCCCGGCGAGGTAGAGGCCGCCGTCCTCGGCGCAGGGATGGTAGCCATCGACGGCGACGGCGAAGAGGGTCAGCGCGCCGACCAGAAGCAAGGGGAAGGCGCGCTCGCGCGGCGGTGCGTCGCGCTCGATTGGATGCGAGGCGGAGTGCGATTCAAGTTCTGCCAGCGATGTCGCCAATGCCTGCCACTCCATTCGCGGGGACCAAAGCTGACTGGCCTCTGCGTTCCATCGTCCATGCTAAACAGTTGCGGAGTAAAACGCGCTGCGGCACCCGGCGCTGAGTTTGGCGCGAAGGAATTCGAGCCAACGCGGGAACGGAATGGGGTCAAGGCTCGTATGTATGGGGCAGGAGATCTCCCCCATGAAATACACCATCGCTCTTCTGCTCCTCGTCCTCGTCTCAACCCCGGGTCCGGCACAAACGACACCCAGTCCGGCGCAATTGCCATCCAGTCCGGCGCAATCAACGGGAGTAGCATCGCCTACGGCTACGGCAACACCAGTGACTACGGCATCGCCGGAGTTTGAAGCGGCTACGATCAAGCCGGTGAAGGAGCCGGACCCGAACCGCATGAACGACAGGAGAGAAGGACGCCGCTATACCGTGCGCAATGCGACGTTGCTGGACCTGATTCTGATGTCGTATGGAGTGGACCGTCAGCAGATCGCGGGCGGGCCGGCGTGGGTCGCTACCGATGAGTACGATGTGGTCGCGGTGGCCGAGAGCGACACCCAGCTGGTGGACCATGGGGATGAAATGCTGCAAACGCTGCTGGCAGAGCGGTTCCAGCTCAAGTTTCATCGGGAGCAGCGAGAACGGTCCGTCTACGCTCTGGTGGTGGCAAAGGGTGGGCCAAAGTTGAAGGTGGCAGATGCGAACGAGAAGCAAGGCTCCGGATGCGAACGCCTTGGGTACTGTTCTTTTCACAGAGACTCGCTGCCGCACTTTGCACGATGGCTGGGGTATGGCGTGCTGGACCGGCCGGTGGTGGACAAGACTGGGCTTGCTGGAGAGTTCGACTTCACCTTGAAGTGGACGCCCGATGAGAGCCAGTTCGCTGGCATGGGCGTCCATGTGCCGCCGCCGGTGGACAATCCCAATGCGCCGCCGGGACTTTATACCGCGATTCAGGAGCAGCTCGGGCTGAGGCTGGTGGCGCAAAAGATTCCCACGGAGGTCCTCGTCATCGACCACGCCGAACGGCCTACGGAGAATTAAGGGGTAGGCCTAAACAAGCGTCACGACTGGCGCGGCTGAGGAAAATGTTTGCCGTGCGGTGGGCGAAGATACAATCAGAGTTGCATGTCTCCATATCCCCAACCAACTGACACGCTGCTGCCGGACGGCGCGCCGCCCGATCCCAGGGCGCATGGGCCATTCGCCGCCATCCGCCGCGCCCTTCCTGCCGGCGAGGTAGTCCGCTTCCTGATGGTCGGCGTGTCGAACACACTGTTTTCGCTTGGCTTTTATTCGGCCTGCGTCGTTGTGTACAGCCACCTGTTGCCACACTACGGCAAGCCGCTGATCGCGGACATTGCATCGATCACCTCCAAGCCGATCTGCATCACCGTGGCCTTCCTGTGCTACAAGCACTTCGTCTTCCGCACCCACGGCAATTATCTGAAGGAGTGGCTGCGCTGCTTCGCTGTTTACGGCGTGAGCACTCCGGCGGAGCTGATTATCTTGCCGATTGCCACCAGCATCTTTCTGCACATCGCGCCGCTGAGGGCTTCGGCGCCGTTTCTCGCCGGGGTGGTGAACTCCATTCTCATCGCCGTGTACAGCTACTTCGCGCACAAGAAGTTTTCCTTCAGGCGTTAAATGCGTTCGAGGCAGAAACTGAATTCGATACGGTTGAATTGGATGAAACCCGAATGAAACCTTTGACAGGTTCATACAAAAAATTGTATAACTTGAGGATTGCATGGGAGAGATGAAACCCATCGTGTTTCGTGGGGATTCGCGCGAAGCGCTGCGCAGCTTTCCAGAGTCTGCCCGAAGACGAGCGGGGCATCAACTCGAAATGGTGCAACTGGGCCGCGATCCGGACGACTGGAAGCCCATGAAGGCTATCGGAGCGGGAGTCCGCGAGATTCGGGTCAGAGACGAGCGTGGAATCTTTCGCGTTCTATATGTAACGAAGTTCGGCGACACGATCTACGTCCTGCATTGCTTTCAAAAAAAGACGCAGAAGACGAGCAGCGCAGACGTAGAGATTGCCGCGCGGCGATACAGCGAACTGCTGAGGGAGCGAATGCAATGACCGCTAAAATCAAAGCTGTTGGCAAGCAGAACCGATTCAACAGCGTGTGGGACGCCATCGAAGACACGCCCGCGCAGGCCGAAAATATGAAGCTCCGATCCGCGTTGATGCTGGCGCTGAAAGACCACATCGCCAAGGAAGGTCTGAGCCAGAGCAACGCCGCTAAGCTCTTCGGCGTCACCCAGCCGCGAATCTCCGACCTCATGCGCGGGCGCATCGACCTCTTCGCCATCGACACGCTGGTCAACATGCTCACCACCGCAGGACTTCGCGTCGAACTGCACATCGCAAAAGCCGCGTAAGGAAAACATCCGCATCTTTCTGCCACACTCGTTCTTATCGGATAAAACACACGCATGGTACGCACAATTCAGATCGCGTTGCAGGGGCGCATTCAGGCCATTCTGCTTGCCAAGTACGGAATCACGCTGGCGCAGATGGGGACATCGCAACTGGCGGTGGAGCAGCCGCCGAATATTGTACTGGGCGAGCTGGCGTTGCCGGTGGCGTTCGAGCTGGCCAAGCGGCTGCGCAAGGCACCGAGGATGATTGCGACGGAGCTTGCCGCGGAGCTGAATACACTGATTGCGAGTTCGCCCGATGCGCTGGCGGGCGTGGCTTCGGTGGATGTTGCGGGCGCGGGCTACCTGAACATCCGGCTCGACCGCGCGGCTGCGGTGCGCGCGATTGCGCGCGACCAGCACGCGGAGATTGGCGGCGATGGATTCCAGCTGGTCGAGCACACCAGCATCAATCCGAACAAGGCGGCGCACATCGGGCACCTGCGCAACGCGATCCTGGGCGACACGTTTCAGCGACTGCTGCGGCCGGACAGCTACAAGCGCGGCTATCAGGTGGGGGTGCAGAACTACATCGACAACACAGGCGTGCAGGTTGCCGATGTGGTGGTGGGGCTGGTGCATCTGGAGGGGAAGACGCTGGAGTCGACGCGCGCTCTGCTGGCTTCACTGGCCGCGGCGGGCGAGCGCATCGATTTCTACTGTTGGGACCTCTATGCGCGGGTCAGCCAGTGGTACCGGGGCGGCGGACTTAGTACGGACGAGACTATTGAGGAGATAGAGGAACAGCTTGCAATAGCTCTGTATCCCAAGGAGGTAAGGCTGGCACGAGAAATGTCGGCTTCCATTTTGAGCCGACTGAGTGACGTGCAACGTAAGACTGTATTTGATGAGGCGCGATCATTGACTCCGTATGAGCGCATATGGGCTGCACGCAAACAGCTCCGCCTCGACACGCTTCATGCGCTGGAGGTTGGAGGCAATGAGACTGCGGCGATTGCGGAGCTGATCTCGACCGCTGTGCTGCGGAGGCATCTGGAGACGATGCAGCGGCTGGGGATTGAGTACGACTTTCTGCCGAGGGAGAGCGAGATTCTCAGCCTGCACTTCTGGGACGCGGCGCGCACGCTGATGCTGGAGCGCGGCGTGCTCTACCTGGAGACGGCGGGCAAGAACAAGGGCTGCCTGGTGATGCGGCGGGCGGGATCGGCGCAGGAGATCGCGGTGGAGGATTCAAGTCTTCCCTATGAGGACGCGAAGGTGATTGTGCGCTCGAACGGGACGGTGACTTACGTTGGCAAGGACATTGCGTACCATCTTTGGAAGTTCGGGCTGCTGCCGGGCAAGGACTTCGGATACGCGCGATTCCATGAGTATCCCACGCACACCTGCTGGATCTCGACGGCGGGGGCGAGCGATGCGGCCGCGCCGGCTTTCGGACGGGCGGATGCGATCTATAACGTGATCGACTCGCGGCAGAACGATCCGCAGAACAATGTGGTGGCTGCGCTGCGCGGGATGGGATTCACCGACGCGGCGGACCACTACACGCACTTCAGCTACGAGATGGTGGCGATGACTCCGCGCTGCGCCGAAGAGCTTGGCTACACGCTGTCGGAGGAGGACCGGGCGCGGCCGTTCGTCGAGGTGAGCGGGCGCAAGGGATATGGCGTGAAGGCCGACGATCTGCTGGACAAGCTGATCGCCGCGGCGCAGGCCGAGGTGGACACACGCCACCCAGAGATCGACGCGGAAGAGCGGGTGCGGATTGCAACGCAGATTGCGGTGGGCGCGCTGCGCTACTTCATGCTGAGGTTCACGCGAAACACGGTGATCGCGTTCGACTTCAAGGACGCGCTGAGCTTCGAGGGCGAGACCGGACCGTATATCCAGTACGCGATCGTGCGCGCAGCGAATATCTTTCGCAAGGCCGAGACGACGGAAGAGGATGCGCTGAGTACGGTCGCGGGGCTCGATCTATCTACTCTCGCAAGCGAAGAGGGAACGAGCCTGTGGGAGACGTGGCTGCTGGCCGCGCGGCTGACGGTGCTGATCGAACAGGCGATTGCCACGGCGGAGCCTGCGCACCTGGCGCGCTATGCGTTCCAACTGGCGCAGCAGTTCAACAACTTCTACCACCGCTTTCACATTCTGACCGAGACGGACGCCACGCGCCGCGCGCTGCTGATGGCGACGGCTGCGGTGGCGCGACGCGAGATGGTGCGCGCGCTGGGCTTGCTGGGGATCGAGGCCCCGCCGGTGATGTAATCAGCACTGGGGGATGAAGCTGCGGGGATCTTCGGAGTCGATCCGGGCCAGGACCCATGGGCGGCACTGGGGCTGGAGAAAGTCGAAGGCGACCCCGGCTTTTTTCTGTTCGGCGTCAACCCAGACCACCGTGCCCTGCGCCTCGAGGGCCAATCCTTCCCGGGCGAAGCGGACGGAGAGATCGACCGGCGATTCTTCCTTCAGCGGAAGATCGCAGGCCACGCAGCAGCCTCCGCGTCCCAGAGTGAAGGCGCAGGCTGCGGATGCCTCCTTCAGTCCCTCCAACTCCAGCAGAATTCGCTGCGCGATCGGCTGCGGCGAGGGCGTCAACCATTTTTCCGCGGAGTCCATCAGGCAGCGGTCCAGCGCATCGAGCAGGATGGGCCTGCTCAACGGCTTGTCCAGCAACGCCTCGACTCCCAGGCCGAAGATCTCGCGGCGCGAGAAATTGCCATAACCGGTGACGAAGATGATCCTGGGCGGCGGCGTCTCCATCCGGTTGAGATTGCGCACCAGGGCCACGCCGTCCATGATGGGCATGCGAATGTCGGAGAGCAGCACGTCCACCTTCCGCGCCTGGAGGACCTTCAACGCCTCCGCTCCATTGGGGGCGGTGAAGACGCGGAACCCGCTGTGCCCAAGCCAGGCCGAGAATATCTCCAGCAACTCCAGTTCGTCGTCCACCACGAGAATGCTGGCCCCGTCGGTCCTCATGCGGAGTCGCCCTCCGTTGGATGAGGAGGCAGCACGGGCAGGGTGAGGCGGAAGCAGGTGGGGCCCTCGGCATCCATCAGTACCAGAGTTCCGCCGTGGTCCTGGGCGATGGTTTGCGAGACGCTCAGCCCGATGCCAATCCCGGCGCCCCTGGGCTTGGTGGTGAAGAAGGTCTCCATCAGGCGCGCGCGGTTCTCCGGCGATACGCCGGGGCCTCCATCGAGCACATCGATGAGCACGGCAGCAGCGCCGCAAACCGCCTCCACGCCGCCGTCTGCATCGGACGCTGGCTGCATCGAGACGCGCACCTGCACCCAGGGTTGGCTGCGCGCATCGCCGTCGATGGCGTCGAAGGCGTTATTCAGCAGGTTGACCAGGACCTGCTCGATCTGCACCTCGCGGCACACCACCATGGGGAGACCGTCCGGAACCACGGTTTGCAGCTCGATTCCATGCGTGGCGTAGCGCGTCTTCGACAACTCCACTGCCTGATCGATGAGCCCGCGCACGTCGGTTTGCTGCATGGGATCGTGCGACCCCTCGTGGGCCAGCGCCTGCACTCCGCGAATGACGCGGATGGCCCGCTCGGTGGTCTTTACAATGCTGTCGCAGCTCTGCGCCACAATCGAGGCCGGCAGCGTAGTAGCCTGGGCCGCCATCTCGTTCAGGTCGCTGGCGCGCGCGTGAATGATCGCCAGCGGGTTCTTGATCTCATGGGCCAGATCGGCGGCCAGCCGGGCCAGCACCTCGATGCGCTGCCCGCGCAGTTCGCGCTCCTGCTCCAACTCGCGCTCCAGCCGCTTGCGGTCTGTGACATCGCGAACGACCGCGGTGACAAACAAGCCGGCCTCGGTCTGTACCGGGCTGAGACCGATCTCCGCGGGGAACTCAGTCCCATCCTTGCGCCGGACAGACAGGTTTTCAACGCGCTCTGCCATGGGACGGGGAACCCGGGCGAGGACAAACTGGTCCCGCTGTTTGGCGTGCAGGGCGCGGTATGCCTGCGGGACGAGCTGGTCGACATTGCTGCCAAGCAGCTCCTCGCGGGTATATCCACACATGCGCTCGGCGGTGCGGTTTGCAATGACGATGGTCCCCCGTTCATCGACCTGCAGAATGGCGTCCGGCGCCTCCTCGATCAGCTCGCGGAAGCGGCTATCGGCAAGTTTGTGGGGGACAGCGAGGATGTTCGGCGTGATCCGCAGCAGCACCACCAGGACGACGATCAGGGCCGCCGCCGCGGAAGCCTCGATGGCGATGCTTACCCAGAAGACCGGACGCCACTGGGTAAGCACCTCCACGCCATAGGTCACCCCACATGCCAGAATGGAAGCGGCAAGACAGAACAAAACGCCGTTGAAACGAAAGCCGCGGCGCGAGCGCACAATCCGCAGCAGCGCGATCGAGATGGGAAAACAGGCCAGGGCAATCAGCGACTCCGAGACAAGGTGCAGCCTCAGCAGTCCCGTCACTCCCATAGAACCGAAGCCATGAGACAACCCCAACTGTCCGAACATCGTCAAGCCGCCTCTCAAACTCTGCCAGGCACGTCGATCCGGCCCAGCCGGAGTCCATAGTCTAGACCACGGAGGCGCGAAGAAGCTGGACATGTAGTGGATGGGGTATTACTCGTCCTTCTTCCGATCCGGCTTCTGTGTCCCATGCAGGGCCTGACCAACGTGACGTAGCGACGTCCCGAGCGCATGCCTGGTCATCCGATAGCTCTTCTGTAGCGCATTGCCGGTCGAACCTCCGGCAACGCTGATCGCCGCCGTCGTATCGCCGCCGCTGGTGGCAATCGCGACTCCCGTCGAGGCACTGACCGCAATGATGCCCTGCGCCGGATGCCGTCCCGCGTTGAACCACGCGATGTCCGTTTCCGGCATTCCATTCAATCGCGCAACCGGTTCCGGCGGAAAGTTTGTCAACAGCATCTTGCCTGCGAGCGGCCATTCGGCCGATGCGATGAACGCCGATCCGTTCATTGGCTTCCCAGGCTCTCCAAGGTTGATGATCTTCCCGCCAGCAAGCGGAACCATGGCCATGCAACGGTCTGCCCCGCACCCTCTTTGGCATAGCGTCTCGTTCAGGTAGGAGGCATGCTTTCCCGGCGAAACCCACACCTTCGCCCCGTGGTCCACCGCGCCGAGCGTCGACGCGCGTGCAATCTGGCTTACATCGCAGACCGTATTCTCATGCGCCGCCGCATACCAATACAGGGCCTCCCAGCGTGCGTTTGCGAGGTCGCCGCTTGAACCCTTTACAAGTACGGCCACATGCTCCGTATCGAGCGGATGCCCATGTTCTCCGCAGTCGCGCCTCCACAGGTGGTAAAAATGCAGCTCCGCAACCGGCGCATCTTTTTTCGAGGACCTGGAAAGGAATACCTGGCCGTAGATCGTGCCATCTTCCCGCACCACTGTGGGCTTCACAATGCCGGCGGCAAACTCCGCTGGAATGTTCGAGCAATCATGCTTCCCCACATAAAACGCCGGCGCGAACTGGACAAGAAGAGCCTGCTCCAGCGCATCGCTCAAACCGTCCTGGTCCGAGTCCAGCACTGCCGCTCCGTCTTTCGATGGCTCCTGGGCGTAAGAACTCAGCGGAAGAGACAACAACCCACTTAGCAGAGCGGAGGTCGCAAGCAGCCTGAACAAATTCATTCTCCTTGGATGTGTGATTGATTAAGCCGAGTAGCTGCGTACCCACTCCAGGACCGAGCGCACAGCGATGCCCGACGGCCCATAGGCGATCCAGGGCTTCTTCTCCTCGTTCCAGGCGCAACCGGCGATGTCCAGGTGGACCCACGGGGTCTCGCCCGCGAACTCCTTGAGGAAGATTGCGGCGGAGATTGCGCCGCCCCAGCGGTTCTTGCCGGTGTTCATGATGTCGGCGATCTCGCTGGCGATGCGCTCGCGATAGTCGTCGGTGCAGGGAAGCCGCCAGAAGNNCTCGCCCGAGATGGCGAGGGCGTTGACGAACTTCGCGCAGGCAGCCTCATCGTTGGAGAAGAGACCGGCGTTGAGCATTCCCAGCGCCACCACGCAGGCGCCAGTGAGCGTGGCCGCGTCGATCAGGTGGGTCGCGCCCAGCGTTTTGGCGTAGTGCAGCCCGTCGGCCAGAACCAGCCTGCCCTCCGCGTCCGTGTTTACGATTTCGATGGTAGTTCCACTCATCGCGGTTACGACATCGCCCGGCTTTACGGCGCGGCCGTCGGGCATGTTCTCCGCCGCGCAGACCACGGCGACGACCTTGACCGCGGGCTTGAGGCGCGCAATGGCGTGCATTGCGCCGATCATCGCAGCGGCGCCGGCCATGTCGTACTTCATCTTCTCCATGCCGTCGGCGGGCTTGATGGAGATGCCTCCGGTGTCGAAGGTGATGCCCTTGCCCACCAGGCCCAGNNGCGACCGCCCAGAAGGCCTCCATCTTCAGTTCGCGAATCTTCTCGGAGGAGTGGACCTCGCAGGCCAGCCCAGCCTCGTCGCACATCGCCTTGGCGCGCGCGCCCAGCTCTGTGGGGGTGAGGACGTTGCCTGGCTCGTTGACCAGCGCGCGGGCAAAGTTCTGCGCGGCGGCAACGATCAATCCCTCGGCGAAGCCCGCCTTTTCCTCCTGCTGCACTCCCTCATCCAAGACTTTAGAAACCAGTGTCAATTCGTTGACAGAGCTATCTTTGCGGTCACTGCGATAGGTGTCCCAATCCATCTCCGCAAGCTCCGCGCCCTCTGCAAGTGCGCGCGCCGTCAGCTTGGCGGAGAGCTCAGCGATCCGCGCACCGGCCTGCTCGTCCAATCCCGCGCCCGCCTCGGGGAAGGCAATCGCCAGATCGCGTACTGAGCGTGACTTGGCCGCACGCACGGCGGTCCCGGCGCCCTTGCGCAGCCTGTCGAGCGAGAGGTCCTTCGCCTTGCCAAGGCCGACGAGCAGCAGCCGCTCGGCTTGCAGGCCGGCGGACCTCAGGCCATCGGTGGCGTGGAGCAGCGTGGTTTCTCCCAGACCGGCCTTGAACTCGCCCGGTGCCAGCACGCGCTGGGCCGCATCGGCCAGAGGGCGCGACGAGGTGAGCAGCAGGGGACGCGGCTCCGCGTTCTTGCCCGTTGCCAGGTCAACCGCAAAGAGCGCCAGCATCGGCGTCGAAAAGCCAGTTGCATCCGTAAAAATCAGCTTTGTGTCCATCCCTCTATCGTATCCCGCTTGGGGCGGCGATCGGGGGCGGCGGCGGTTCAGTCGATGCGTGGGTGAGCATGAGGTGTTCGACGACGCTTTGTTCGAGGACCGATTTTCCGTGGTTGGAGCGCTTGTAGCGGACCTGGACCCGCTTGTCTTTCATCAGGCGGACGAAGGCGTCGGCATCGGCCTGGGTGGAGAGCTCGTGGAAGTACTCTCCGGTGCGGTACTCGCGGACGAAGTAGGTGTATTGCAAGGTGGCGCGGAAGTAGGAGGTCTTGCGGATTCGTTCTACCTTGCCGCCCAGGATGATGCCATCGACGAGAGGCCAGGTCTGCGCGACTCGTTCGCGGTGGCGTTTGAGCCATCTGCGGATGAAGAGCGCTCCCCAGGCGGCAACGAAGTAGGAGACGCCGCGGAAGATGGATTTGCAGAGACGTGCGGTGCCGGGGGTCATACGTCGTACGTTAGCACGAAGGGAGCTGCTTTCCGCGAAGAAATTAATGGACGCGCTGGAGNNGATGCCGCAGTTCTTCTCGACCAGGAGGGTGAAGGCGAGGAGCTTTTCGACGTTCTGCTGGATGTGGATCTGCGCGGTCTCGTCGAGGGCCTCGTCTTCGGGGGTTTGCTGCGGCGGATTGGGGGGCGGTGGGTCCGGGACCCAGGGGGAGTCGATGCCGAAGTCGACCAGGAGGTGGCCGTTCTGCTCGTATCCGGCGACGTCGAAGCGAGGGCCGAAGCCGAGGATGCGGACGGTGTGGGCGCGCATCCTCCAGGCTGAGTCGGGGTGGTCGGGGGAGGGGGCGTCGAGATCGGCGTCGGCGTCGTCCTCGTCGCGGCTGGAGGAGAAGCCAAGGGGGCTGTATGCAGACTCCTGGCCCTCGGGTGTCCAGAGCTGCCAGCGCATCTCGAACTCGTATGCCATGTCGTCGTGGAGCTGCTCGGTGGCTTCGGCGACGGCGGCGTCGATGCGTTCGTCGGAGGTGTCGGGGGAGGGATCGATGGGAACGGTGGGGTCGAAGTTAGTGGGAGGAGGCTCGGCGTAGATGCGCTGGTAGGTGGGTGGCTCGGTGAAGTTGATGGGATAGGCGGAGGCGGCGGAGACACGCTTGGCGCCGACCTGGGCGAACTGGCGCAGGACCCCGGCAAGCGTGGCCGGCAGGGACTCCAGGCGGAAGTTGGGATACCAGAGGCTGAGATAGAGGCGGTCTGCCATGGAGGATTATTCTATCTCCCCCAGGTGGAACCTACATCCCAAAATCGAGCGCGCAGGGCGCTTTCCCCATGCTGCCTAGGGAAAAGGCAGATCAGAGCAGTTTCTGCCAGTTTTGTGCACCATGATAGAGCGCGAGAATTTCCAACCCGTCTGTTTTCACTCGATAAACGAGCAGGAAGGGTGTGCCTGGGACCGCGAGTTCATGTGTCTTTGGCCGTTTTGACGGCCTGCCAATTTGTGGAAATAAACGGAGAGGGTCCGTGGCACCCTCGATCAAATCGGCCATTCGAGCGGCGGCGGACGGCTTATCGATCTGGATGTAATCGTAAGCCTCGTGCAGTTGCTGTAGCGCCGCTTCGGTCCATTTTACTTTCATTTCTTGCCATGCCAGCGGGCGAACTCCGCTTGGACCGCTTCGTCCGCAGCAAACCTGCCTTCATCCGCATCTTTTATTCCCGCGTCGATCTTTGCCAGAATGAGTTCCTGCAAGAAGAAATGGCTTTCGATCGCTTCGTTGATCACTTCGGTGCGGGTCCTTCCGGCTGACTTGGCCAGCGAATCGAGCCTGGCAGATTTTTTCTTGTCAAGACGAAAGCTGATGTTTACGGTTGCCATGCATTTGTTATAGCACGATGTCTTACGTTGCGGTATGGCGTATTGCGAGACCGGGTCTGGGGAAAAACAGTTGCCCGCAAAGGGTCTGCCGGCTGGGATGACGGCGCGGTTGGCGGTGGCATTGCGGACCTCGATGAAAGCGGCGGGCGGAGCATCAATGCCGGTGAGCAGGCCGCGCAGGAGCGCCTTCGGCGTTTTGCGGGCAGCCGGACCTTGGATGATGAGAAGATGGAGTGGGCGGACGGGATGCGCAATCGGGTAGAGAGATTGAGGTTGTGGTTGCTGGGGAGCGCGGGCTTCCTGCTGCTGGTGATTGCTGCGTTCCTGGGGGTCGCGCACACGCTGTCGCGGCACCGGTTGGCGTTGCCGGCCCGGCTTGGCGTGAATATCGTGCGCGAGACCAACGGGTATACCTACTCCCAGTCGGTGCAGGGCAAGACCGTGTTCACCATCCACGCGGCCAAGGCCGTGGAGCACACCGACAGCAAGATTGCGCTGCACGATGTTTCGATTGCGCTCTACGGAGAGAAGCAGGACCGCAACGACCGCATCTCCGGCGATGAGTTTGAATACGACCAGAAGGCGGGGGTGGTCCGCGCCACGGGGGTGGTGCATCTGGACCTGCAGGCGGCCGAGGCAGGCGGCGGCGGGAATGGCGGCGGAAAAGATGCTGCAGCCGGGGCGAAGGTGCTGCATGTGACCACCAGCGGTTTGGTGTATATCAAGGACCTCGGCGTGGCGGCGACCAATGAGTATGTCGAGTTTCAGTCAGGCGCGATGAAGGGGCACGCAACAGGGGCCAGCTTTAGCAGAGACTCGGGCTTGTTGATGCTGCACTCGGCGGTGAGCATGAGCGGGATGGCGGNNCTGCTGACCCATGCGAGGTGCGTCACGCAGGAGCAGACGGTGGAGGCCCAGAGGGCGACGCTGCATACTCGGCCCGACGGGACGCTGGCGCGGGTGGAGGCCGAGGGTGACGTGACGATGGCGGCGAATGGCGCGACTGTGGTCTCGCAGCGCGCCGACGTGATTTTGAATGCGAAGAGCCAGCCGCAGTCGGCGCTGCTGACGGGTGGCGTGAAGTACTCCGACGACCAGCCTCTGCGCCAGCTTCGGGGAGAGGCCCAGGAGGCGACGATCGCCTTCAATGCGCAGGCGAAGCCGCAGCCGGAGGATGCAGTGTTCGGCGGCGCGGTCCACTTGACCGAGCGGACAAGAGCTACGGAGGCGGCGAACGAGCCGTGGAGCACGCGCGATCTGACCGCCGCGAAGGTGGAGGCCAGGCTGGCGCCGGCGGGCGCGGGCAGGCCGCAGTTGCGGGACGTGGAGGCGACGGGGAGCGCGCGTCTGGTGGTGGTCGGTAACGGAAGCGCGGCGAGCACTCGCGGGGAGGGCCGGACGGAGTTGACGGCGGACGACCTGAAGGCGCACCTTATCGACGCGAAGGATGGGAGGCAGCCGCCGCGGTTGGATACGGTGGCGGGGCGCGGCCATACGCTGCTGCATCAGGTGACGGCGGATGGGATCGACGAGACGAGTTCGGGAGATTCGCTGGATGCGAAGTTCCGCGCGGGGAGTTCTGGCAACACTTCTTCAAGCGCGAGGTTGAGTGCGGCGAGCGCGAGGTTGAACACGGCGAAGACACGGTCCGCGGAGGTTGCGGTTGGAGTCCCGTCACGCGCAGGGGCGGTCAGCGCGAAGAGCTGGGAGGGTGTGGACGATCTGCTGAGCGTGGTGCAGCAGGGTCACGTCACGATGATCCGGCGCGCGCCGGCGGCGAGTGGGGCGAAGGCGGCGGGTGGGGCGTCGGGCAGGACGGGGATTGCTCAGGAGGACTTGGAGCAGGCGACCGCGGAGCGGGCGGCGTACGACGGCGATCTGGACCGCGTGACGCTGACGGGCGGCGTCGAGGTGAGCGATCGGGCGAGCGCGCTGTGGGCTGGTCAGGTTGCGCTGGACCGCAAGACGGGCGACGTACAGGCGGCGGGCGCGGTGAAGGTGAATTATCTACAGGACAATTCAGCGCAGGCGGTTGGATTGCGCGGAACGGCCCCGGGGAGCGCTTCACAGCAAGCAGCGCAGGTTGAGCCGACGCATGTTCTTGCCGAGCGGGCGGAGCTGGTGCGTGCGACGGGCGTTGCGACGTTCCACGGCAGGCCGGTGCGGCTGTGGCAGGGCGGATCGCAGGTGCAGGCCCCGGTGATCGAGATTGCACGGCAGCAGCAGCGGCTGACGGCGCGGGCCGAGGCTTCGGCGGGAGGGGCGCAGGTGCATACGGTGCTGGTGAGCGCGGGAAGCGATGCGTCTGGAGCGGCAAAGGCTGGCGCGGGAAGTTCCGCCACTGCGAAGCCGGCAGATGGGAAGACGGCGACGAGCGAGCGGTTGCCGTCTGTGGCGCGCATTGCGAGCGGAGGGCTCGTCTACTCGGGCGATCTGCGGCGGGCGGTGTTCAGCGGGGGCGTGCGCGCGGAGACGGCCGATGGGACGATTCGCGCGAACGAGGCGACGGTCTACTTGCAGCAGGCTGTGGGGGCGGCGCAGTCTTCTGGGACGAAAGCGGCAGCTGCCCCGCCGGCGGGAGATGCGCTCCCTTCGCTTGCAGGGAGTGTGGAACGCGTGGTGGCGGGCGGGCAGGTCGTGATCGAGCAGCCGGGACGCCGCGCTGCGGGCGAGCATCTGGTATATACGGCGAGCGATGGGCTATTTGTGCTGACCGGAGACGGCAAGACGCTGCCACGGCTGGTGGATTCGGCTCGGGGTACGATTACAGGCGCTGCGTTGCTGTTTCATGCGGGCGATGATAGCGTCGTGGTCTCCAATGTGGCTGCGACGGGTGCGGAGACGGGTGCGGCGGCGAGCACGGCGGCTGGCCAACCAGCGCGGACCGAGACACACGCGGGCAAAGATGCGACGATGGGGAAGGGGAAGTAGGGAGCACGATGCGTACGCTTGAGACGGAAGAGATTGGCAAGGCCTACGCCGGGCGGCAGGTGGTGCGCGGCGTGAACATGCAGATCGGGCAGGGCGAGGTGGTGGGGCTGCTGGGGCCGAACGGCGCGGGCAAGACGACCTGCTTCTATATGATCGTGGGGCTGGTGCGGCCGGACGCGGGGTGCATCGTGGCCGACGGCGACGACATTACGCGGCTGCCGATGTACCTGCGCGCGCGGGAGTACGGCATCAGCTATCTGCCGCAGGAGCCTTCGATCTTCCGCAAGCTGACGGTGGAGGACAATATTCTGGCGGTGCTGGAGTCACAGCAGTTGAGCCGGGAGGAGCGGCGCACGCGCACGGAGAAGCTGATTGAGCAGTTCAGCCTGGGCCACGTGCGTAAGACGATGGGCTATGCGTTGAGCGGGGGCGAGCGGCGGAGAGTGGAGATTGCGCGCTGCCTGGCCATCGAGCCGGCGTTTATCCTGCTGGACGAGCCGTTCTCCGGCATCGATCCGATTGCCGTGCTGGAGTTGCAGGAGATCATCTTCGCGCTGAAGAAAAATGGGATCGGAGTGCTGGTGACCGACCATAACGTGCGCGAGACCCTGTCGGTGACCGACCGCGCGTACATCATCAACGAGGGCAAGATCTTTCGCTCGGGAACGCCGGGCGAGCTTGGCCGCGATCCCGAGGTGAGACGCATCTACCTGGGGGAAAAGTTCTCCATGGAATAGCGCGCGGGGGAGCGGCTATTGTGTGGCGGGGCCAGTGCGCGGTGGCACACGGCGCGGTTGCATCTTATGGGGGAGCGGCTGCGTCTATAAGACATACAGCAGCAGGAGTCGCAGGTGTTGCGCGCGCGTTGAGGCGTGGCTGTTCCACGCCGCACGAATGCCGCGCGGCGTGTAGACTGTGGCCAAGTTACCAGGCAGATGAAACCTTGGTGTGTTGTGCGGTTGGTCCACTTCGCATGAAGAGCGCGGGGCCAGTAAGCGGGATGAGGTTGAAGATTTGTTGCAACCGAAGCTAACTCTGAGAGTCTCGCAGCGCCAGGTGTTGACGCCCGGGCTGGTGCAGATGGTCAGCGTGCTGGCGCTGAACAAGCTGGAGCTGAGGGAGATGATCAACACCGAGCTGGTGGAGAACCCGGTGCTGGAAGAGGTTGAGGAGTCCGCGGTGCCGATCGAGGAGATGGCGGGACGCGAGGCCGACCGCGAACGTTCCGCGGAGGAGATTGCCAGCGAGCACGAGCGGGTCGAGAAGGACGCCAAGGACCCCTTCGACGAGATCGACTTTGGCAGCTACTTTCAGGACTACCTGGACCCGGGATTTCGCACCGCGTCCAGCTTCGAGGAGTACGAGGGGCCCTCGTTCGAGAACTTTCTGTCGCAACCGAGCACGCTGAGCGACCATCTGGAGTGGCAGTTGGGNNCTTACGGCCACGGATGAAGAGCTGGTGGAGGCGTTGCTTGAGATGCGCGGCCCGGCACGGACGGAACCGATCCCATTCGAGCGCGGGTTGAAAGGACAGCCCGCGTGGGAGGCACACCACTCGGCGAAGAACGCGGGGCTTGAGGCCGCAGCCTCTGGCGCGGGGCCGGATTTCAAAGGCGCCGGCCACTTCGGCGAGCGTGCAAAGGCCATGGCAACGGTGCAGGAGGCGCGCGCGATCGTCAATAATCTCGATCCGCTGGGGGTTGGCGCGCGCGATCTGCGCGAGTGCCTTCTGGTCCAGATCGCCGCCCATCGCCGCGAGGATGAGATGGTGCGGAAGCGCGCTGGCGCGCGGACGGTCCCTCCCGCTGTTGGACTGTCACAGGAGATTGCGCACGCCGAGGCGGAGGAGATGGACCGGGATGCGGGGCCGGTTTTACATCCGGTTGGGCATGAGGCCGTAAATGGCCCTGCGTCCCGCAATGCACAGGCGCGGAGCGGTGCGGCGGGCGATATTGCGGCGCGCAATGGGAGTGGCGACGGCGATGTCTTCGAGATTGCGGCGCACATTGTTGCCAACCACCTGGCCCTGTTGCAGAAGAAGGACATGCGCGAGTTGACGCGCAGTTGCGGCCGGAGCGTGGAGGAGGTGCAGGCAGCGGTGGACCTGATCCGCGCGCTCGATCCGCGCCCCGGCCAGCGCTACAACCTGTGCGAGACGCGGCTGATCGAGCCGGACGTTGCGTTCGTCAAGCGCGACGACGAGGTTGTGGTGGTGATGAACGAGGAGGAGATGCCCACGCTTCGCCTGAGCCGCGCGTACCGCAGGATGCTGCGCGAGAAGACGACAGAGAAGGACGTGCGCGAGTACGTCAAGGAGCGCTTCAAGTCCGCAATGCAGTTGCTGCGCAACATCGAGCAGAGGAAGAACACGATCGTGCGCACCTGCGAGGTGATCGTGCGCCGCCAGGCGGAGTTTCTGGAGCGCGGCGAGCAGGGGCTGAAGCCGATGATGATCAAGGAGGTGGCCGAGGAGATCGGGGTGCATCCTTCGACGGTGAGCCGGGCCGTGGCCAACAAGTATGTGCATACGCCGCAGGGCGTCTACGAGCTGCGCTACTTTTTCACCGAGGGGGTGAACGGGCCGGAGGGCGGCGACCTGCCTCTGTTGCTGCTGAAACACAGGGTGAAGAAGCTGATCGAAGACGAGGACCCGCGCAAGCCGCTGACGGACGACCAGATTGCGGCGGAGTTGCTGCGGCAGGGCATCCGGGTGACGCGCAGAACGGTGGCCAAGTACCGCGAAGACATGCAGATTCCAAGCACCCATCGGCGCCGCGTACGCTGATGGGAGATGAGAGGACGGTCGATGTTGAACGCTGCGGGCCGGATGCGGCGAAAGATGCATCCAACCAGATTGAACGGAACGGATGAGGTGAGCGGATGGTCATCGAGTACACGGGAAGACAGACGGTGGTTACGCAAAAGTACAAGGACCTGGCCGCGGCGGGCCTGAAGCGGATCGATAAGATGGTGGGCGAGCGCGCGACGGCGCACGTTGTGCTGACGGCGGTCAAGTACCGCATGATTGCGGAGGTCACGGTGACCCAGGGGGGCCAGAGCATGGTCTCCAACTGCGAGTCGGCGGAGATGACGACGGCACTGCGCGATGCGCTGGCCAAGCTGGAGCAGAAGGTCATCCGCCAGAGGCAGAGGACGTCCACGATCAAGCGGCATCCGCGCGCGGGAGAGATTCCCGCGGAAGACGGCAAGCTTCCGGGTACTGTTGCGACAGCAGAAGAAGGCTGATCGGCTGCGGCGAAGCGGGGCCGTGGCTCGAGCGGTTTCACCGCAGGTCTTTACAGGAGCAAAGAACGTTTGCGTGGTTTTTCCTCAAGAAAAACCACTTTAATAATTCTCGCGCGATAACAGTTGCGGTGAAACCGCTCTAAATGCCGCTGAATCTATTATTCAGAGCTTGTCTACAGGATATGTGACCCAAATCCGTGGGACGGATTCATTGTGCGTCCAGCGAAGAGAAATAAACGTGGTTTCCCGTCACCGGTGAAGCTCTGCCCCTAAGCAGACCGGGGATGATTGCAACCGCTCTAAGCAGTTCTGCCGTGTTGCCGATAAGGGATACAGGAGAACCTGCATGAGTGCCGAGAGCCAGTATCAGGGGTCCGACGAGGCCGAGCGCGTGCTGAACTCACGGTCGCCCCTGCGCGCGCCTGAGCGTCTGCCTACAGTATCTTCCGGCCATTTCGATTCTTGCAACACCCTGCTCGAGTGGCTGGAATCGCTGCCCGTGACTGCTTTTATCGAGCGTGACGAAGAGATTGCGGCAGCCAACGATCTGGCGCGGCGCTTTATCGGCACCAGCGACAGCATCAAGGTGGACCAGGTATTGCTGGGCGCCTATCCTGCGGCCAACGATGCGGGCCGACAGCGCTTTGAGTGTCTGTTTGCCCCTCCCGGCGGCGCTGCCCGAATGGTTTCGGGCGCGGTGCAACCCTTCCCGGCCGCAGGCGAAGGGGCCCGGCTGGTGTTGCTGATGGAGCCGCTGGAAGAGGACGCGGAGAGAGTGGCAGGCGACGACAGCGAGAACAGATGCAGCTTTCTGGAGGAGATCTTCGACGCGGCGACGGAGGCCATGGTCATCACTCAGGGAGACCGCGTCCTGCGCGCCAACCGTGAGTTCNNGAGACGGTGCGGCATACCAGCTCGGGCGAAGCGCTGGATGTATCTGTGGTGGTCATGCCGGTGCGGCTTGGGGCCGGCAGGAGCGGCCACGCGGCGGCCTATCGCGACATACGCCAGGAGAAGCAGGCGCAGGCCAAGCTGCAGCATTCGGCGCTGCACGACCCGTTGACGGGACTGGCGAACCGGGTGCTGTTCCTCGATCGTCTGACTCTGACAATGGCGCGGCTGCGACGCAGGCCGGACCGCAACTTTGCCGTGATCTTTCTCGATCTCGACCGCTTCAAGCAGGTCAACGACACCTGGGGCCACGCGGCGGGGGACACGCTTCTGCTGACGGCTGCCGCTCGTCTGCGTGCCTGTCTGCGGCCGCAGGACACGGTGGCGCGCTTTGGCGGGGACGAGTTTGCGCTGGTGCTGGACGAGGTCGGCAGCACGGAGGACATTGAGTACCTGGCGCGGCGCATTCAGAACGAGCTGCAGCAGCCCGTCGATATCGGAGGCGGCGAGGTCCGCGTCTCGGCCAGCATGGGCATTGCGCTGGGCTCCACGGAGTACAACGACGTCGAGGACATCCTGCGCGACGCGGACGCAGCCATGTACCGCGCCAAGGAGAAGGGCAGGGCGCGCCACGAATT
>PLOU01000040.1:0-533 GCA_003142235.1 Granulicella sp. | reverse complement strand
GGCTACTACTCGGTGGACAACCTGCCGTTGGAGCTGGTGCCTCGGTTCGCCGATCTGGTGAGCCAGTCGGCGGAGATCGAGCGCGCGGCGCTGGTGGTGGATGTGCGCGAGGGCATGCGGCTGGAACGCTTTCCGGCGATTCTGAAGCAGGTGCGCAAGGTGCTGCCGACGCGCGTGGTCTTTCTGGAGGCCAGCGAAGACTCGCTGGTGCGGCGGTTCTCCGAGACCCGGCGGCCGCATCCGATGGGCCGCACCGAGACGGTGGTGCATGGCATTCGCGCGGAACGCAAGCGGCTGGACCCCATCCGCAACGTTGCCGACATCGTGATCGACACCAGCAAGTTCAACGTGCACGAGCTGCGCGACCATATCAACGCGCAGTTTGAGCGCGGAGCGGGCGAGCGCGGCCTGACGATCTCATTGTCCAGCTTCGGCTTCAAGAACGGCGTGCCCGGCGAGGCCGACCTGGTCTTCGACGTGCGCTTCCTGCCCAATCCGCACTTTGTGCCGGAGTACCGCAAGCTGACCGGGCG
>PLOU01000042.1 GCA_003142235.1 Granulicella sp. | reverse complement strand
ACGTCACCCCAGAATGGGTGCTGCGGAGTAACTAAAAGTTACTCTGCGGGAACGCTAGCTGAATCAGCAGGCTACAGCCATCCTATGCGAAAAATGAGGCGTTTACAGGTTCCTGTAGGGGAACCTATTGAAAACAAGCGACTAAGAGTAAAAATCATCGGATCGAGGTTGCTTTATGGCAACTTCGCGGTCTACGCGCGTAAACCTGTTGAGAACAAAGGGTCGCGGCTTGGCTGGCCTTTTTCGCGCTTACGCGCCGTACCCTCCGCTGCGGCGGGCCGGGATCTAGCGGTAGGCTTCGGAGCGGTGGCGGACGGAGTGGATGACGAGGGTGTCGCGGGGCTCTTCGGTGAAGCGGACACGGTAGTCGCCGACGCGGAGGCGGAGTTCTTCGGAGTCGCCTTGCAGCTTCTTGATGTCGCCCTCGCCGGTCTCGGCGAAGCGGTGGAGGGTGGTGAGGATGCGCATGGCGGTGGTACGGTCGATGCGGCGGACATCGGCGCGGGCAGGGGGCGTCCAGTCGATCAGCTTCATAGCGGTTCCGGTCAGCTCTTGAGGTCGTCGGCGGCGAGGCCGAACTCGGCCATCATCTTGGCGTGGGAGATGGTCTGGCCGGGATGCTGGGCCAGCCAAGCCTTGGACTCGGCGACGGCGCGGCGTTCGTCTTCGCTCTCCGGCTCGTCGTCGATGGGTGCGTTGGCGATAGCGCGGGAGACGGGATCGAGCATGGTCTCCAACAGTCCGACGACGGCGGAGACCTGGCTGGGAGCCATGCGGTCGATCAGTTCATGTGCTTGTTCCTTGGTCTGTGCGTAAGGCATCGGAGAATCCTTTTACTTAGCTTATCGTTCGCGTGTTGGGGGTGCGGCTGTGGCCTCAATCATGGGCTTCGGTGCCAACCACTCCAGTGAGAGAGTTAATCAGCCTTATGACCGCTCGTTGATCGCGCTGCGGTAGCAACGTGATCCTCTGGAATCTCTTCCACTGACGCTGCTTCTCCGGGTCGCTTGTGACCCGTTCAAACTTAGAAGCCTCTCTCGGCTTGGCCTGGATACCCAGCAGCTCATCTGCTGTGACCTTGAGGGCCTGTGCGAGTTGTGCGACCGCCGGACCGGGCGGCGAGCCGCCGCCGGTCTCGTAGTAGGAGATCGCGCGTTGGGTGATGTTGGCGGCCTTGGCAAGCTGCACCTGCGTCATGTCGCGTTCCCTGCGGAGAGCGATGAGGCGTTGGCCGAAAGAATCCTTGTTCGTGGTCGCTGTTCCCTTAGGCATGGTAAAGACGATTCTAAGGGCATCTTGCGCGACCTCCTTCTCAAGTGCGTTGACCTCGATATACATATCCGTATACTCTCAGAACGAGTTTACATGCAACAGGCAGTACCAACAAATGCATAAAAAGCACTTGACAGGTTTTTAAGCGGAGGCGAGGAAATGGCAAGAATCCCGGAAGATGAGATCGAGCGGCTAAAGAAAGAAGTCTCTGTGCAGCGGTTGGCGGAGGCGCGGGGAATCAAGCTGACGCGGCACGGTGCCGACCTGCTGGGCAAGTGCCCGTTTCATGACGACCGGACGCCGTCTCTGGTTATCACTCCGGCGAAGAATCTGTGGAACTGTCTGGGCGCGTGCAATGAAGGCGGCGACGTGATCCAGTGGGTGATGCGGGCCGAGGGCGTGAGCTTCCGCCATGCCGTCGAGTTGCTGCGAGCCGATCATCTTCCCTTAGCTGCCTCTCCTATCCAGCCGATCAAACATGGCACGGTGCGGAAGCTGCCCGCTCCGGTGACGGCGGAGGCTGGCGACCGCGAGCTGCTGTTGGAGATCGTGAACTTTTATCACGATGCGTTGAAGCAGTCGCCGGAGGCGAAGCGGTATCTGGAAGGTCGCGGGTTGCGGTCTGCGGAGATGGTCGAGCGGTTCCGGTTGGGCTTCGCCAACCGGACGTTGGGGCTGCGTCTTCCGGCGAAGAACCGCGCCGCTGGCGCGGCGGTGCGGGGACGGCTGGAGGTGTTGGGCATCTACCGCGAGAGCGGCCACGAGCACTTCAACGGCTCGCTCGTAATCCCGGTCATCAATCCAGCCGGCGACGTGATGGAGATATACGGGCGGAAGATTACGCCGAACCTGCGCGAGGGGACGCCGCTGCACTTGTATCTCAAAGGCGAGCATCGCGGCGTGTGGAACGAGGAAGCTCTGATCGCGTCGAAAGAGATCATCTTGTGCGAAGCTCTGATCGACGCGCTGACGTTCTGGGCGGCGAGCTACCGCAACGTGACGGCGAGTTATGGCGTGAACGGCTTCACAGCCGATCATCGCGCGGCCTTCGCCCAGCACGGCATCGAGCGCGTGTATATCGCCTACGACCGCGACGAGGCGGGCGACAAAGCCGCCGCGAAGCTGGCCGAAGAGCTGATCGAGATGGGAATCGACTGCTACCGCGTGGAGTTCCCGAAGGGCATGGATGCGAACGCCTACGCGTTGAAGGTGACGCCAGCGGCGAAGAGCTTGGGGGTTCTGTTGAACCGTGCGGCATGGTTGGGCAAAGGCCAGCGGCCAGCACAGCGCGTGGCCGTGCCGGAGATCGTCGCAGTTGCGAAAGAAGATCGAGCGGCTAAAGAAAAAATGATCGAGGAAGAGATGCCAGAGCCAGCTTCAATCGCGGTGACGGACGTGCCCGTCGTCGATGCACCGCAAGAGGATGTTCTTTCCTTAGCTGCTGTTCTTCCGTCGTCTGCGGAGCCTACGCCGCCCACGGTTGCGAACAAGATCGACGTGCCGGTTGAGGTGCGCGGCGAAGATGTGATGATGCGCTTCGGCGACCGCGAGTACCGGGTGCGCGGGTTGCAGAAGAACACGAGCACAGAGCTGCTGAAAGTAAATCTCCGCATCCTGGGCGTGAACGTGCATGGCGACATGGCTCTGCATGTGGACACGCTGGAGTTGAACGCTGCACGGCAGCGCATGGCCTTCGTGAAACAGGCGGCGGCGGAGTTGGGCATCCGGGAAGAGATCATCCGGCACGATGTGGGGCAGGTGCTTTTCAAGCTGGAGGATCTGCGCGACGAGCAGATCAAACAGGCGCTTGCGCCGAAGGAGCCGGAGGCGAAGCTGACCGACGAGGAGCGGTCCGAGGCGTTGGGGCTGTTGCGCGATCCTCGCCTGCTCGACCGCATCGTCGAGGACTTCGCCCGATGCGGCGTCGTGGGCGAGGAAACAAACAAGCTCGTCGGCTATCTTGGCGTGGTGTCGCGTCATCTCGACTCGCCGCTGGCTGTGATCGTGCAGTCGTCCTCCGCCGCTGGCAAAAGCTCTCTCATGGATGCTGTCTTGGCCTTCGTGCCGGAAGAGCAGCGGGTACAATACTCCGCAATGACGGGGCAATCGCTCTTCTACATGGGCGAGACAGACCTACAGCACAAGGTGCTGGCCATCGTGGAGGAGGCGGGCGCGCAGCGCGCGTCCTACGCCTTGAAGCTGTTGCAGAGCGAGGGTGAGCTGACCATCGCCAGCACCGGCAAAGACCCGGTGAGCGGAAGGCACATCACGCATGAGTACCGGGTCAAAGGTCCGGTGATGATTTTTCTGACGACCACGGCGATCGACATCGACGAAGAACTGTTGAATCGCTGCCTTGTTCTGACGGTGAATGAAGACCGGGTGCAGACACAGGCGATCCATCGCGTACAGCGCGAGGCGCAGACCATCGAGGGCCTGTTGCGGCGCAGAGATCGAGAAGAGCTGTTGCGCTTGCATCGCAACGCGCAGCGTCTCTTGAAGCCTGTACTGGTCGTGAATCCGTATGCGCGCGAGCTGACCTTCCTTGACGGCCAGACGCGGACGCGGCGCGATCATACGAAGTACCTGACGCTCATCCGGGCCATCGCCCTGCTACATCAGCATCAGCGGCCAGCGAAGACGATGGAGCATCGGGGCAAGTCCTTCGAGTACATCGAAGCCACGCTCGACGACATCGCGGTTGCGAACAGTCTGACCGCCGAGGTGTTGGGACGTTCGCTCGACGAGCTTCCGCCGCAGACGCGGCGACTGTTGCTGTTGGTCGATGCGATGGTCACAGCGGAGTGCAAGCGGCAGCGGATCGAGCGGACGGAGTACCGCTTTACCCGGCGCGAGGTTCGGCTTGCGACGGGCTGGGGCGATACGCAACTGCGCTTACATCTTGGCCGGATGGAAGAACTGGAGTATCTGTTGGCGCATCGCGGGGGGCGCGGCCAGAGCTTCGTCTATGAGCTTGTCTTCTCTCTGGAGGGCGATGGCAGCAAGCCGGTAATGCCAGGTCTGATCGACGTAGACACACTGGGCGGGCACCGGCACGACGGCAACCTCGCGGGGGTAAAGGCTGGGTTCGCGGGGCTGGAGAGTGAGAACGCGGGGTCAAAGCGGGGCCAAAACGGGGAGGGTGCGGGGGGATCGCGGGGCAGCTTATTGCCAATATCCATAGGGGTTCCATCCACTTTTTACGAAGATGCGCTAAAAAACACTACTGGGGTTGCGGCAGATGGGCCTCCGGTCGTAGTCGTACCGCCACCGCCACATCATAGCAACGGAAACATGAACGGCAACGGCCACACGCGGGCGGCACAATGGCCCGCGTAGAGAAGCGCAAAGCGCCCGCCCCCGTTCAGACGCCGCTTCAGGCCCTCATGCGCGATCATCTCCAGGCGCTTGAAGTGCAGAACTACTCCGAGTTCACGGTGCGAGGCCGTGCCGGACACATCGGCTTCTTCCTCGCATGGCTGGAGGAGCGCGGCATCACCGAGCCGGTCGAGGTCACGCGGCCTGTGCTGGAACGCTATCAGCGGTATCTCTTCCACTACCGCAAGGTCAACGGCGAGCCGCTGAGCTTCCGCAGTCAACATGCGCGGCTTGTGCCGCTGCGCATGTGGTTCCGCTGGATGACGCGGCAGAACTACATCCTGCACAATCCCGCGTCGGAGCTGGAGCTGCCACGGCTGGGCCGCTCTCTGCCCAAGAACATCTTCTCGGCCGCCGAAGTCGAGCGCGTGTTGACGCTCTGCGAGGTTGAAGAGCCAATCGGCCTGCGCGACCGCGCCTTGCTGGAAGTGCTCTACTCGACCGGGATGCGCCGTCTGGAGCTTGTGCGGCTCAAGCTCTACGACCTCTCGCTTGACCGTGGCCTGATCCTCATCCGTAAGGGCAAGGGCGACAAAGACCGCTACGTCCCCATCGGCGAGCGGGCCATCGCGTGGCTTGAAAAGTACACGCGAGAGAGCCGCCCGCAGCTCGCCGCCGAACCCGACGACATGACTGTGTTCCTCACGGCGCAGGGCGAACCGTTCAGCCGCGATCATCTGACCGCCACGGTCAAAGACCGCATCGACGCAGCGGAGCTGGGCAAGACCGGCTCATGCCATCTCTTCCGCCACACGATGGCCACGCTGATGCACGAGAATGGAGCCGACATCCGTTACATCCAGCAGATGCTTGGCCACGAGGACATCAAGACGACGCAGATTTACACGCAGGTCGCAGTCCGCGCCTTGCAGAAGATCCACGCCGCCACGCACCCGGCAGAGTTGCACGATGCGCACTCAGTGGCGGAGCGGGCGGGCTTGCTGGCCGCCCTTGAAGCCGAAGCCGAGCACGAAGAAGAGACATAGACCGTTCTTCTTTAGCGGCTGTTTTAGCAGCTAAAGAAAAACATCTGTCTTCCGCCGTGCGTGGGCGGCGCTCCAATCTCGCCTCTTGATGTTCTTCTTTAGCCGCCGTCCTTGGCCACTTGTCCGGCCCGCATCGACGCGGGAGCCCACGCCAAATCTTCTCCGAAAAACAGCCGCCAGCGTCACTCTCCAAGCCGTACAATCATCTGGAAATGCAACTCGGCCCCAGCACGCAAATCTCCGACGGCCTCATGGCTGCGATGGCGTTGCTAAGCGAAAAACCGCATCAGGGGGTTCCGACTTCTACGCACACCCTACATCAGGGGTTCGGCTTCGTTATCTCCAATACTGCGTTGGGGATGCGGCCCGTGTTGTACGACGAAGGCGTCGGATCCCGTTATACCGGCAAAGAACGTGACGCCGAATCAGGAAACGACTACTTCGGAGCAAGATACTACGCTAGCAACGTCGGAAGATGGCTAAGCCCAGACTGGAGTGCCTCAGAAGACCCGGTGCCGTACGCGAATCTATCCAACCCGCAGTCACTCAACCTGTACGCATATATTCAGAATAATCCACTGTATGCGGTGGACAGTGATGGGCATGATGGATGCGCCGCTGAAGGGATGCCAATCGATTGCGGCGAAGTCAATAGCGAAGCATTCACACAGTGCCCGGACAACCAATGCACGGGAGTGAGCCGAGTTTGGTACTCACCATCCGGCGGGAAATACGATGGCGATCAAGTGTTGTACAGCACACAGATAACCCAATTTACTGCTGGGGCTAACGGTTCACAGGGATACACCAATCTCACTAATTACGTCTCATATGCACCGCCCGACCCCGCCAGAGTAACAGCCCAATATGAGAAGGATGTCCCAATAATTGCTTCTCAACTTGGTGTTTCAGAAGCTGAGGTGCGAGCGAGTATACAAGTAGCGACCAATCCCGATGGAACTGCTGTCGTCATTGGAGGCCATGTGAATATGACCGTAATGCCGAACTCACTTGCAGCAACACAACTTGCGGGCTTACTCGGACCTGACAACTATAACGGTGGACAAGGCAATGAATTCGCCAGGCTTGGTGGATTGACTCCTTCAGTACATTTGGATCAAGGCCTTCTGCACGTCGACCGGTTTAACGCAGGCGCTTGGGGGTATCTCGGAGTTGTGCCGCACGCTCTGTATGACGTTTTTGGGGGTGGGCAAAATGGCAACAATCCGATGCTCCCGTATTAGTGGTGTTGCGTGGATCACTGTTGCATTCGTCATTGGCATAGTCAATGCGGTATCCGAAGCTCAAACGAAGAATGCACCAGCCCTGCTTTTGCCCACTCGGAGTATCTCTCTAAAGACCTGCGGGTGGGAGCTTGAGCATCAACTCTTTGTGCATTCTACCGGTTATGTTCCTCTGAGTCTGGCGTTCGATCATCAGGGAAATCTCTGGACTGGATACACTACAAAATTATTCAAATTGGTTCCGCGTGCAAAGCCAGAGTCTGGTGAGCAATACAACATTGTGGAGTTGTCAGGTTCTCCGGCGAAGTGCACTGTACGGCTGAATCGACCTACGACAGTAAGCAGCCCCGTAGCGATTCTGTTCTCCAACAAAGGCAATATGCTGGCAGTGGCAAACGATCAACTGCACCTAATCGATCAGAATGGATTTAAGGATCAAGCTGTATTCGATCTGTTAAGGCCGTCCGATCACGAATACTATAGACTCAGTCAGTCCCCTGGACGAAAAAGCCTTGTTGTTGTTATTGATGGCCACGTTACGGCCGAAAGCAGTTATACCTGGCTCGACCTAGACACACTGAATATAATCCATCGCTGCACCTACCCTCCTGCCCCTGATTACCACCACTTTACATATTTCCGATCATTCGCGGGCGACGGAAGATTTGCCGAGCTCGATTACGACAATACATATACCAACACACAGCGAGCTACTTATTGGGTAGCAGAAGGCAAGTATTGTTCTGAAAAGACAAAGGTTCCCCCCGAACAGATGCAACCTATCGACGCTCTTCTGTTCGACCGCGAAACCGCTTTTTTCTCAAATAACAGATCGGACGACAATGCGCGAAGCATCGTTGTGTACGACCAGGATGGATCTTTGATCCACGTTGTTTCAGCGCAAGACCGTGAGGTAAAGGAAGACTTGATTACCGTATCCGAAGACGGTACTCGAGTGGCTGTGGTGATCGACACGATGGCCGGTGGCATGCCTTCGCTCGACATTGGCGATCACGTCGGATCACGCCGCGTGGATATTTTCGATACGGAAACGTGGACTCGAACTGCGCAGATCGAACTGCCCGTAACAGGCAAGACGGAATTAACATCCGGGCCAACAGCCCTTGCATTTACGCCAGACGGTAAGACACTTGCCATCCGTATGGCTGATCTTGTCCAGTTCTACGACGGCATTCCATAGATGAGCGCGTGGTTCCAGCTCGCAAGTTGTCGTCGGGTTGGCGGGCAGTTGTGGGGTCTGAGCTGGGCATGGCTGGTCGTCTCCTGAGCGGCATTTTATCCCTCTCCGCCGTCCACGCCGCTCGCCTCTCCGTCGTCCCGCTTCACTCCTCCTAGCTGTGCCTCGCCAAAATTCCATTCGGTGACAAAACGGGCCTGATGAATGAACTGAACGGCAATGTCCTCGGCTATACTGACACGGTGATAGGCGCGTGGAGCTTCGGGTACGACCAGTTGAACCGGCTGACCTCGGCGGCGAACACGAGCGTGGGCAACTGGGGGATGAACTTCTGCTGGGCGTACGACAGCTTCGGCAACCGCACGCAGCAGAGCACGTCGAACGCAGCGTTCACCACGGGCGAAAACGGAGCGTGCAACACGACCGGGTCGCTTGCCAGCCCGCTGAACACCTGGGCCAGCTACAACCGGCAGAACCAGGTGACCGGGACGACCGCCGCGCCGGGAGGCTACGCCTACGATGGCGCGGGCGATGTCGTCAACGACGGCAAGAATGCCTACCTCTACGATGCGGAGGGGCGCATCTGCGCGGTGACGAACGGGGACGGCTGGACCGGCTACCTGTACGACGCGGCGGGCAATCGCGTCGCCAAGGGCAGCATCACCAACCCGAACGGCACCTGCGACATCGCCACCAACGGATTCACGCCGGATACAGGCTACGTGGTCGGCCCATCGGGCGAGCAGCTCACCGAGGTGGATGGTTCAGGCAACTGGGTTCACACCAACGTCTACGCAGGCGGCAAGCTCATCGCCACCTACGACGGCGATGTCAATGCGTCTACACTGCACTTCCACTTCGACGACCCGCTGGGCACGCGCCGCGCGCAGACCGACGCCACGGGCCTCGTCGAAGCCACCTACCAGAGCCTGCCCTTCGGCGATGGCTTCGCCGCAAGCGGTATCGCCTACGACCCAACAGAAAACCACTTCACCGGCAAAGAACGTGATACCGAATCCGGCAACGACTACTTTGGAGCAAGGTATTTCGGAAGTTCAATGGGGCGTTTCCTTTCGCCCGATCCGCTGGGCGGAAGCCTCGCCAATCCGCAGTCGCTCAACCACTACGCATACGCTTTCAATAATCCGCTCAAGTTCATCGATCCGACGGGGATGTATGTCTGCGATGACAGCGAGAACTGCGACTCTGATCAGGATAAAAAGTTCTCAATGGCGTTATCCAATGCTCAAGCGGATGTGTTCAAGATGCAGATAGAAAAGGGGCTCGGTTCCAATGAGGTCGAGGATGCACAAGAGGCTATAAATTCTTATGGCGATGAAGGTGTGGACAATGGCGTTGATGTGAAGTTCGATAGCAACGCCAAGGTTGGCGAAACATATGTAGACGGAATTACCGGAGCCAAAACTAAAGATAACCCCACTGGGCAGAACATTCTTGTGGTCTTGCCATACAACTCCGACTCCGGACTTGTCTCACACGAGGGAGTGCATGTCGCGCACGGAGAAGCTTGGGTCGCTTCGGGATTCTCTACTGGCAAGAACCCGACACGATTCCAGGACGAAATTGACGCATACCACGTTCAATACAACATAATGCAGACGGAGATGCAAGGGTTGACCGGCAGCTTAGGCCCGGAGATCTTTACACGTGGCGAATCATTTAGAGACTTTCTTCCCGATCTTAGGGATTTTCTGAAAAGCGACCCGCATTACAGCCTGACGCCCGCAAGTAAAGAGCGCGCATTCTGCAAAGGATGTTCGGTGGTGCCCCAATGAGCATAGTGCGGTTGGGTATCTCGTTAGCAATCGTTGCTTCTATTGCTGCATCGGCGCAACAAGCACCTACGCGTAAACACTCGCCTGTGCGGTCAATAGTTATTGACCGATCCCGCCCCTATGTATATCTGGAAGTTGAACAGATCGGTGCACGTTCTCCGATTCGACAAGATGAACCACGAGTTGGCGTCTTTCTGCGCTTACACAACAACTGTACTGTTCCAATCATTCTGGCGACATTTGGAGGCTCAGAAAGTCGTCCGAATGAGGTCGGGGTTCTCGATACTGTAGTGGCCAATCAAGTCCAAGACGAGCCTGTCATGACCATCTCCCAGTTGCCCCCTATGTCTTCCGAGGACTCGCCAACGAAAACAGGAGGAGAGACTTCACCAGGACGAGAAGGCGACTCCGGCGCACCTGAGACGAAATCAATGGATTCGATGCCAAGAGGATACGAGGCGTTCCATCTTCGTTCACTGACAACAGTTGCACCGGGGCAAAGCATTTACTTCAGCCTCCCTTTGAACCATATTGGGCCGACTTGGCATGCCGAGATCCCGTTCTATTTTTCTAAAGAGGCGATTCCGTTCTACATTGGGACAAACGGGAAATCGCGAATACGCGGAGCATCCAATCACGTATCTCTTTACGAAGAAGATGTTCGGGCCACAGGGAGTGCCTCCGGTCGCGGTGGCTCTTCAGCACCACAATGAGGGCGTCCCCAGTCGCGCGCATTTTCGGGGATGTTGATACGATGCAGTCCCCGACTTCAATTCGGATGCTGGATATCTCTATGACGTCCTCCGCCGCATATGAAGTCAGCGCAGCGCCTGTCATCCCGCCGCATTCTTCCGGCAAAGAAAGAGACACAGAATCAGGTAATGACTACTTCGGGGCCAGATACTACGCTTCTACGATGGGACGCTGGATGTCGCCCGATCCCGTGTTCGCTTCCGCAGCGCGCGTCATGGACCCGCAACAGTGGAACATGTATGCCTATGCTCGCAACAATCCCTTGTCGATCACCGATCCAACTGGCCTCGACTTCAATCTGACGTGTACTGCGGCTGCAGATGGCAGCAATGTTTCGACTTGCCAAGGCGGAGTTCAGGGAACCACAAGTACGGACGCGAACGGAAAGAGTTCGTTCACAGCGACCGATGTCGATATGAACGATCCGAACGACGCCGGTGCCGGGTACCACGATCAGTCTGGGAACCAGTACACAGGGACATTCGATCAGAATAACGGCGTGAGCTTCACGGATGCCAACGGGAATACTTCCAGTCACTCGCAGTTCATCGACGGCAGCGACCCGACTCAACTTAGCGGCAGCGGCGCGTTCACAGGAATTCAAGGAAACTTCTTCGATGCTTGTGGGGCGAGCAGTTCATGCCAAGGCAGGGCTATCTTGTCCGGATCGCCGGACGCCTTCAGCAACATGGAAAGTATGCTTAATAAGCAAAGTCGCTTTTCAACGCTGCTCGATGGGTTGTCTCTCGCACATCCATTTATTACCGACCAATGGAAGGGCGGCGACGGTGGATACGCCCATGTCATCAAGGCCCCAGGTTACATGTGGGACATGCATTTTGAGGGAAGTTCTCCGGGTGCTGGTGTCACCGGATTAGCACTGCATATGATGGGTACGATCAAAGATATGGTCGATGGCACAGCCAGCGGTGAGCGTGCCAAGATGGTGCCGGAACAATGAGCTTGAAAGGGGTTACTCTCGCTGCAACTATGCTATGTTGCGGGTTTTGCTACGGGCAAACCTCGTACACGATTCCTCTGGAAAAACTGAATCCATCGCTTGCCGTTCCGGCAATGACGGCAAGTGATGGGGTGGTCTATGTGGCATACCGTTCCTTCGACTGGATGCGACAATCAGACCAGCTTCAAGTGCTTGCCTATGACCTAAACTCTCGAAAGGTCTTGAGACACGGAACAATCGCCGTTCCCAAAGTCCACGGCGCGCGCGCGACGAGCGGGTTAGCTCTTTCGCGCGACGGCACAATGCTAGCCTACGTCGAATTGCACGAGCCGAGCCTTGAGCTTCTTATCTCCGCGAAGGACTTGGCTGAAATTCGCCGCTCGAATGTTCTGCCGTTTACTGGCCACGACTATCGAAGAGTGTTTGCTGGCTTCGATGGCGAGGATCATTTAAGCGTTATGTCTTTCAATCAGGACGCTCCTCGTTTTGTTCGCGTGAGTACATCGGATTTCAAAGTGGTCTCCGATACGAGGGCTTCTGCTGTTACGAAAGCGGTATATTCCTCCTACCTGACATGGAACCCTGTTGTAGGGCGATTTTGGCTGCCCAGCGGAGGAGGAAATGTCCTTGAGTACGACGAAGAGGGCCAGCCCACAGGAGAGGTACTGGCGACGGATATTCATCAGCTAGACGTGGGCGCTATCGCCCTTGGGCCGTCGAGCGTCATCGCGTTTTATGCGATGGTGTCCAAAGGTGCTGTAGCCAGCTATATCAATCACAGGAGCCAGGCAATCGACCTTCCCTGCTCACCACGTCCTTATGGCGCTAGCAAAGACCACGCTTACGCAGGAGCAATCTGCATCACACAACCAGGTGGACTACCCGAGGCTGGAGGAGACCGAGTGCTGACTTCGGATTTTTTGCTCATACGGGCCGATGGCCCCCATGTGATCTGGCGGCAGAAGATGAGTGCGTTGGGTGCGGGGGACAAAGACTACTTCGGATGGGCTTCCGCTGTGATCGAGCATGGAGACAAAAAAGTGTGGGTTGTGGCCCCAACCAAATCGTCGGAGCTGGCCGTCTACGAGGTTCCCGTCCAGGAGTGAGAATCTTTAGCCGCTCTTCTCTGACCCGTCCCAGGCCGCGCCAGCGGCCCGTAGCAGCGTTCGGTGATGGTTGAGCGGGGCGATATGCGTTGCGGTGGCATGGCGGGGCTGCTACGCGCCGGGGAATGCAATCTCTGCGCTTCGATGCGCAGTTGGGCGGGGCAATCGGCGGCGAATGGGATGCAGTTGCGACCGTCGTATATATCGCCGCAAGGGGCACGGTGCTTTGCACCGGAATGATAGGGACACGCCACCAGGAACGGTACGCCAAGACTACGCCCGCGCCGCCGCGTCGCTCCATCGAGGAGTGCATCGCTCTGTTGCCCGCCGACTCACCGGCAACCATCGATGAGGACTTCGCCGGTTGCGGTCATAGAGTAGAGTCACATGAATAGATCGGGGAGAATCTTATGAGACCGTCGGAGGCTCTACAACTGCATCGGGAGGAGATTCGCCGCATCGTGGAATCAAGATGCGCCAGGAATCCTCGGGTATTTGGGGCGGTTGTCTATGGGGAGGATACCGAGGAGAGCTACCTCGATATTCTGGTCGATCCCACGCCGGAGACGTCCATCTTTGACATCGGGGAGATTCGCTACCAGTTGCGCATTCTCCTCGGCGTGTCGGTAGATGTTCTCACACCGCAGGCGCTGCATATACGCTTGCGGGATCAGGTTATTGCCGAGGCTCTGCCCGTATGAGTGGACAAAAGCATTAATTTCAATTGAACGATTTTCTGGATCACATCCGGCAGGGCCGCGACACCAGAGCCCGCGAGTTGGTCGGCATGCGCTGGGGTCTGGTCGGCTTCAGCTCGAGCGGACCGGATCCAACACGCGTCACCTTCAACGCCAAGAGCGAGAATCTCACCAAGAGCGACCTCCGGCGCGTCCCGCTGCATACCCCCTACGCTAACTCCCACATAATGTATCTCTAAGCCGCAACCTGTCGATGCCCAGCCTTCGGAGCTGCCTCACGCGCATGGAAGGTTTGCGTTCGCACCCGCGTCGTATTCACCCTTATGTCAATCCCGATCCCGGCCGCCGCTAGCATCGCAACTAGAGTATCGATCGAGAACATCCCGATCTTGCCCCTCATCAGGTCGGAGATGCGCGGCTGCGAGACGGCAAAGAGCTTCGCCGCTTCGGTCTGATTGAGACCCTTAGCCTTGATGTGCTCACTGATCGCCATCATCAGCGCGGACCGGTGCTTCATGTTCGCAGCCTGGGCGGGATCGTCTTCGATCGCATCCCACACGCTCTTGAATGCCTTATCACTCATCGCTTTTGCTCCTTTACAAGTTCCGCATACCGCTTGCTTGCCAGATCGAGATCGCTCTTCGCAGTCCGCTGCGTCTTCTTCTGAAAGCAGTGCAGCACATAGACTGCATCTTCGAACTTCGCAACATACATCACGCGGAAGATACCCGCTTCATCCTTTATCCGAATCTCCTGCACTCCGGATCCCACAACAGGCATCGGCTTGAAATCTTCCGGCTCCAGCCCATTCTGCACGCGGTCAAGCTGGTATCCGGCATCTCCCCGCGCTTCCTTTGGAAAGTCGCGGAGGTCGTCCAAGGAGCTTCCCCTGAACTTGAGTTCCTTTACCGCGGCCTTCTTCGGCACGTTCGCCATGACTAGATATTATATAAATACATATATAAACGCAAGCTGCGGATTATGCACTGTCTCACCCTGAGCCAGCCAATGACGACCATGCCAAGACATCGACGTAGAGGCAAGGATATGGAGCGCCTCGAAACTGTCTCACCGAGCAACAGCGCCTTAGATGCCGAGCCCATCGTTCACCGCGACGGCGATCTTCTGCTCTGAGCCGAGATACCGCTCCGTCGTCTGGATCGAGGCGTGGCCGAGCAGGAACTTGATCTGCTCCAGGTCGCCGCCATTTTTGCGGCAGAGCTTCGCGCATGTCCGGCGCAGATCGTGGGCGCCGAAGTGCTCGATCCCGATCGCGTTCGCGGATTCCCGCACCACGGCCCAGATAGCCCAGTCGCCCACGGTACTCCCCTTCCCTCAGGGTTAATCGAATCTCGGGGCAAGCCCGTTACTCCGCGGAGCCTCTCTGCCCCGTTTCATCTGTGTGAGGTTAGGGCAACAAAGGGTAAGTTTTGACCCGTGACCTCCGCCCGTGTTTCCAAGGGTTTGCATGGGTCAAAAGTCAGGGCCATAATTGATCCCTGAAATATGGCTATGCCCTCGTATCGACCGACGACCATAGTTCGGCCTTGCAGCTCGCGGCCCTGAGGCAGGCCGGATGCAAGACAGTTTTGAAGGATAAGGGCTTGTTAGGAGCCACGACGAAGCGCCCTGCCCTGCTCCGTTGTCTCAAGGCATTGCAGACGGGGACACGCTCATTGTCTGGAAACTTGACCGCTTGCGCCGCAGCTTGCGCGACCTGATCGCCATGCTTAACGACCTCCGGGAGCGTGGCGTCAAATTCCATTACCTCACAGAGCAGATCGACACCGAGACGCCGACAGGCCGCGCCATGTGGCAGATGATCGGCGTACCGGCGGAGCTGGAGCGCAGCCTAATCAGCGAGCGGACTCGCGCCGGGGTGAAAGCCGCGCAGCGCCGAGGAGTGAAATTCGACCGCAAGCTAAAATTGACCGCGCAGAAGATTACCCACGCCCGGAAGCTGATCGACCAGGGCGAGGACCAGCAGAAGGTGGC
>PLOU01000098.1:6835-8605 GCA_003142235.1 Granulicella sp. | reverse complement strand
AACAATCCACTTACGCACCAATCTAACGCCAAGGGGGATGGCAGGGGGAGGGGGAGAACAAACATAGAATATAAGGCGAAATAACGGCAACTCTCGTTCGAAGCAGCCTGAACCCGTTCTATCGCGGCACAAACTCGTCGGCGTGAATCACGAACTCGGGATAAGCTCCAGCGCCCAGTTCGCGCACATCCATCCCGTGCCAGTGTCCATCATCGTCCACGCGATAGGTCGACCAGCGGTTGAGCAGCAGGTTTCCCGCATGGATCAATGGCAGCATAAAGCCGAGCAGCGCGCTGATGCCCACCAGTTGCGCCAGAATGTGTCCGCCGCGCGAGCCTGCGGAGAAATGCCCGAAGAGTCCCAGCGCGATCAGCCCCCAGATGCCCGCCAGCGCATGGACCGAGATCGCGCCGCCCGGATCGTCCACGCGCAGCCGCAGTTCGAAGATCTCGATCATGGTTGTCACCAGCACGCCCGCGATCGCTCCAATCCCGATCGCCGCCACCGGAGAGATCATCGCGCACGACGCGCTGCCCGCCACCAGCCCCGCGATCCATCCATTGGCGCTCAGCGACGCATCCGGCTTGTGGTAGCGCGAGCGAGTGATGGCAACCGCCGCGAGGCATCCGGCCGAGGCCGAGAGCATGGCGTTGATCACGACGCCGACCACCTGCTGCGGTCCCGCTCCATAGAACAGGATCGAGGCAGCCGCGTCGAGGCCGATCCAGCCCACCAGCGCCAGGAGGCAGCCGAAGAGCACCAGCACGATGTTGTGTCCGGGGATCGCAGCCGCCATGCCGTCGTCGGAGAACTTGCCGCGCCGAGGCCCCGCGATCCACGCCACCGAAAGCGCCGTCAGCCCGCCCACCACCTGCACCGTGCCCGCCCCGCCCGCGTCGGTGAAGTTCGGGATTCCGAAGTTCGCCGCAAGCTGCGCCAGCCATCCGCCGCCCCACACCCAATGCGCGAAGATGGGAAAGATGAAGCCGCCGAGCAGCGCGCTCGAGAGACAGATCGGCCCCAGACGCCAGCGGTCCGTCCCCGCGCTCAGCGGAATGATCGCCGCCAGTCCAGCGGCGAAGAGTTCGAGGCACAGCACCAGCGACCGGCTCAACCCGGCTGCATCCGATCCATCGAAGTTGATGCCACGCGCGAAGAAAGGAGCAGCGCCAAGCCAGTCCCAGTGCGCGCCGCCAACGGAAAAGGAGTGAATAGCCGCACCAGCGGAACCTGCCCATGCAGAGCCGAAGAGGACAAAAACGATCGCCGAAACCGCCAGCGCGGAGAGGCTCGCCAGCATGGCGTGGGCCGCGCTGCGCGAGCGTCCCAGTCCCTGGTGAATCAGCGCCAGCCCAGCCGCCGCAAACGGGACCAGCATGATGGAGAACAGGCCCAGCTCCAGGTTCATCGCTGCTCCCTCCGCATGGTCTTATAGGCCTGAGTGAGCAGTGAAAGACCGAGAACTTCCACGCCAAATCCTGCCGCAACAAAGGCAGACCGCTGCCCCAGTGAGGTCAGCAGCACCAGGGCGGCGAGGACTATAAAAAATCCCGAGAGAAGCAGCAGGCACGCAAACAGCTTCAAGGCGTCTCCTTTGCTAGAGTTCGCTTGGCAGTGAGTGATCGGATGCTTCAGTCTATCAACAACGGTTCCACAACAAACAGAAATCCACGCCGGTTCGCGGAAAACTTAGTACCGGTAGAAATCCGCCTTGTAGGGGCCTTCGACTGGCACGCCAATATAATCGGCCTGCCTCTTGGACAGAGTCGT
>PLOU01000098.1:0-6796 GCA_003142235.1 Granulicella sp. | reverse complement strand
GCGCAGCCCAGGTTCACCAGCCGTCCCTCGGCCAGCACGAAGATGCTGTTGCCCGCCGGGAAGGTGAATTTGTCCACCTGCGGTTTGATGGTCAGCTTCTTGATTCCCGCAACGGCGGTCAACTTCTCCATCTGGATCTCGTTGTCGAAGTGGCCGATGTTGCACACGATCGCCTGGTCCTTCATGCGCTGCATATGCTCGACGGTGATGATGTCCACATTGCCGGTGCATGTAACGTAGATGTCGCCGCGTCCCAGCGTCTCCTCGATGGTCGTAACCTCATAACCCTCCATCGCGGCCTGCAGCGCGTTGATGGGATCGATCTCGGTGACAACGACGCGCGCGCCGAGCCCACGCAGCGACGCCGCACAGCCCTTGCCCACGTCGCCGTAGCCACAGATCACCGCGACCTTGCCCGCAACCATCACATCGGTCGCGCGCTTGATGCCGTCCACCAACGACTCGCGGCAGCCGTACAGGTTGTCGAACTTCGACTTCGTCACCGAATCGTTGACGTTGATCGCGGGCACAAGCAGCTTGCCCTGCTCAAACATCTTGTACAGCCGATGCACGCCGGTCGTTGTTTCTTCACTGACGCCGCGCCACTCTTTCACCACATCGCGCCAGCGCGAAGGATACTTGGCCTGCACCTTCTTCAGCAGCGCCTTGATGACGTCTTCCTCGGTCGCTTCCGAGGGCGAGTTGACCCACGGATCGCCGTTCTCCATCTCATATCCCTTGTGGATCAGCAGGGTCGCGTCGCCGCCGTCGTCGATCACAAGCTGCGGCCCCAGCAGTCCGCCCTTGCCGTCGGGAAAGCTGAGCGCCTCGTTGGTACACCACCAGAACTCTTCCAGCGACTCGCCCTTCCACGCGAAGACGGGAACGCCCGCCGCCGCAATCGCAGCCGCCGCGTGATCCTGCGTGGAGAAGATGTTGCAGCTCGCCCAGCGCACCTTCGCGCCCAGCGCCACCATGGTCTCGATCAGCACCGCGGTCTGAATCGTCATGTGCAGCGACCCCATCACGCGCACGCCGGCCAGAGGCTTGCCCGCGGCGTACTTGTTGCGGATCGCCATCAGCCCAGGCATCTCCTGCTCTGCGATGTCCATCTCGCGCCGGCCAAACTCCGCCAAACCGATGTCCGCCACCTTGTACTCCACCACGCTACCCAACACTGTCTTATCGATCGTCGCCGTCGCCATCCATACACCTCTTCGATTGTCGAATTGATTGTCCGCAAAAGACCCTGTGGACCCTTACTAGAATAGCATCGCGCGGGGTGGTTTTGACTGGCGCATCCTCTGCGTGTGGCGTCGCACTGCGCTGCGCTGTACTCTCAGATGCGATGCCTGCCTACTGCGACGTTGCGCTGCCTGTGCCGCTGGACCGCTGCTTCACCTACGCGGTGAGCGGGACCGCGCCCGCGGTCGGCGCGCGCGTGCTTGTGCCCTTCGGCGGGCAGCGATTGATGGGCGTCGTCGTCCGCGTGCATGACGATCGGCCTGCGGACGCGCTTGCCGTCAAGCCCGTGCAACAGGTACTCGACGACGAGCCACTGCTGCCCGATGAGCTGATGCATCTGGCAAAGTGGATCGCGCAGTACTACGTCGCGCCGCTGGGCGAGGTGCTGCGCGGCATGTTGCCGCTGGCCGCCGAGGTGCGCCGCCACTTCGTCTACCGCATCGCCGAGGCGGGCCGACGCGTCTTGCAGGAAGGCGCGACGTTGCTCGATGGGTCAATGAAGGGAGGCTCGCGCCGTTCTAAATTGTCGGCGGAGGACCAGAATAGCGAGTTCGCGGCGCTGAATTATTTGATCGACAGCAACGCGGCCAGGGCCTCTAAGATTCGCTCGGCGACGAAGGCCAGCAAGGCCCTGCTCGACGGCATGGTTCGTAAGAAGTGGCTCACCCGCGAGGCGCTCGCCGAAGAGCGCGACGCGCGGCGCATCGAGCGCATCGCCGTGCTGGTGGGTCAGGGAACAGGGATCAGGGAACAGGGAACAGAGGGCAACGAACTGGGTCTGACGACTGGTTTACGTTTGCCGAAGTTGAATGCGAACCAGACCGCGATCCTTGCCGAGATTGCCGCCGCGGGCGGACGCATGCGCGTGGCCGATCTGCGCGAGTCCATGGCGCTGCGCGAGCTTGGCGTTCCCGCCTCCACGCTATCGACACTGGTCAAGCGCGGCCTGGTCGTCATCGAAGAGGTACCCGAGAACTTTCATCTCGGCGGCATTCCCGCCGACGGCAAGAAGAACGCGCACGAACACGCGCTGAACGAGGCGCAGAGGGAGGCGCTCTCGTCCATTGCAGCCGCAATGACGCAGGGCGGATTCCATCCGATGCTGCTCTACGGCATCACCAGCTCGGGCAAGACCACCGTCTACTTCGCCGCCATGCAGCGCGCGCTCGACGCGGGCAAATCCGCGCTGCTGCTCGTTCCGGAGATTGGCCTCACGCCCGCGATGGCGGGTCAGATGTTCGCCGCCTTCGGCTCGCAGGTCGCACTGCTGCACTCCGGCCTTACGCCGGACGAGCGCGCCGGGCAGTGGCGCCGCATCCGCCGCGGCGAGGCCCGCATCGTCGTCGGCACGCGATCCGCGGTCTTCGCGCCGATGGTCAACCTCGGCCTGATTCTGGTCGACGAGGAGCAAGACGGCAGCTACAAGCAGGAGGAGACGCCGCGCTACCACGCACGCGATGTCGCGGTGATGCGCGCCAAGTTCAACTCAGCCGTCGTGGTTCTTGGTTCGGCCACGCCCTCGCTGGAAAGCTGGGCCAACTCCGAGCGCGGCCGCTACGCACGCATCGAAATGCTCACCCGCGTGATGCACCGCCCGCTGCCCACCGTCGAACTTGTAGACATGCGAATCGAATTCCGCGAAACCGGCCGCGAAGACATCTTCTCCCGCCAACTCGTCGCCGAGACGCAGGCTACGCTCGACCGCGGCGAGCAGGTGATGATTCTGCTCAACCGGCGCGGCTACTCCTTCACCGTGCTCTGCCGAAGCTGCGGCGAGAAGATCGAGTGCGAGAACTGCGCCATCGCCATGACCTACCACAAGCCCTCGGCGCAGACCGACCTGCACGCGCACGCGGGCGACCGGCTGGAGTGCCACTACTGCGGCTTTCGGCGGTCGGTCCCGAAGCTCTGCCCGAAGTGCGGGAGCGAGCACCTCTTCTACCTGGGCGCGGGCTCGCAGCAGGGCGAGGAGCGGCTGCAGGAACTCTTCCCCAACGCGCGCATCGGACGCATGGACCGCGACACCGTGCGCGGGCGCGGCGACATGGAGCGCCTGCTCACGCGGTTTTACGCAGGCGAGATCAATCTCCTGGTCGGCACGCAGATGATCGCCAAGGGCCACGACGTCCACGGCGTTACGCTGGTCGGCGTGGTGGGCGCGGACTCCGCGCTTGGCTTGCCTGACTTCCGTGCCGCCGAGCGCGTCTTCCAACTGCTGACGCAGGTCTCCGGCCGCGCCGGCCGCGGAGAGCTTCCCGGCCGCGTGCTGGTGCAGACGTACCACCCCGAGCACTACGCCATCCAGTGCGCCGCCACGCACGACTACACAGGCTTCGTGGCCAGGGAGATGCAATTCCGCCGCTGGATGCACTACCCTCCATCGAGCGTGCTCGCCAACGTCATCGTGCAGGGGCAGACGCTCGAGGAGGCCGCAGCGTTGGCTGCCACGCTGGGCCGCTGGTTCGACTCCACGCCGCTCGACAAGGTCCGCGTACTCGGTCCCGCCGCCGCGCCCATTGCGCGCCTCAAGCGCATCTACCGCTTCCACTTTGTGCTGAAGGCCGAGCGCCGCGACGCACTCGGCCGCACGCTACGCGCTCTGCTCGCATACGCGGAAGCTAACGCCGTCCCGCGCCGCAACCTCATTGTGGACGTGGACGCGATCCATCTGATGTAGATTCGTTCGCCAAAGCCGAACTTCGCTCCGATCCGTGCAACTCTGGAAGTACGCGTGACCGTCAGATGTGAGACGGTCTCTGCTGCTATGCTGAGGCTTGTCGCTGTCCGGCGTAATCCGATCGAGGAGTGAGTCAATTTATGTCTGAACCTGTAAAGATTACCGTTCGCCCCAATGGCCCGCTACAGGTCGAGGGAGCGATTGCGTTGACCGATGCCAGCGGCAAGCAATGGGATCTTGTCGGCAAGCCCGCGGTCTTCCTGTGCCGCTGCGGCGCCAGCGAGAACCGTCCCTTTTGCGACGGCGCGCACAAGAAGGTCGGCTTCCAGGACGCAGCCAGCCCAGAGCCTCCTGCGGCGTAGTCTTCCGCATCAGTTCGATCCAGGTGATTTGTATCCAGTGAGCAATCGGATTCTTCCAATCGCGCCTGTGCGGTCGCTTACGCTTGTGCGGTCGCGTCGCCTTGCAATGCCTCTTCTGACCGCTCTGATGGCGTTGAGTCTCAGATCGATGACTCTGTGCTCGCAGCAGCCTGTATTGCCTGCAAGCGCGGGGTCTGCTCAGACGACGGCGGCGCGGACCACTCTGCCCCGCACATACACGCGCCAGGAGGCGATGCTGCCCATGCGCGACGGTGTGCGCCTGCACGCCGTGATTCTTCGCCCCGCCGATCTGCGCGACGCGCCTCCGGCGGGCCTGCCATTTCTGCTCGCCCGCACACCCTACGGCGTGGACGACTTCGACTCCGAAAGCGTCAACCATGACAAGCCCGAGCTGGCCGCCAGCGGCTACATCTTTGTCTACGAAGACATTCGCGGGCGGTACAGGTCCGAGGGCAGCTTCGTGATGAACCGTCCCATCGTTCCCCATAACAGCAACCGCGATGTGGACGAGACCACCGACGCGCGCGACACCATCGACTGGCTACTGAAGAATGTGCCGGGAAACAATGGCCGCGTCGGAGTCTTCGGCCTCTCCTACGACGGCTTTCTGGCCATGATGGCAGGCATCGACGCACATCCGGCGGTCAAAGCCATCTCGCCCCAGGCGCCCATGACCGACGTGTGGATGGGCGACGACTTTTTCCACAACGGCGCCTTCCGTGAGAGTTACGGCTTCGACTACGTGCAGGAGATGGAGGCGCAGAAGACCGACGCGCGGGTGGACATGAAGCAGGACATGTATGACTTTTTCCTGCGCCACGACAACTTCGCCGGCGCGGCGGCGACGGTCCCAAAGATGAGCGATCTGACCACGGTGAAGGCCTTTCTAACTCAGCCCGCGTACACCGCGTTCTGGCAGGCGATGGCCGTGGAAGATCGTCTCGGCGGGGTTGCAGTCCCGACGCTCGAGGTCGGCGGCACCTGGGACCAGGAGGACATGTGGGGCACGCAGGCCGAGTATGCCGCGCTGAAGCAGCACGACGATCCGGTCTATCTGGTGCTCGGGCCCTGGGACCACGGCGGCTGGCAGCGCAAGGCGCGGCGGCTAGGCTCGGAGTTCGGCAGGCTGAATTTCGGCGAGCCGACGGGAACCGAGTTTCGCAAGAGGTTTGAGGCGCCGTTCTTTGAGAAGTTTCTGAAGGACCGGCCGGGCTTCGACCTCGCCGATACGGCCAGCTTTCGCACCGGCGTGAATCGGTGGGAACGGTACGACGCGTGGCCTCCGATGGCTGACTTTGAGCCTGCGCAACTCTATCTGGAACCGGGAAAGAAACTCAGCTTTACGGCTCCCGCAAGCGATGACGACTCGGTCGCGGCGTCCTATGTGTCGGACCCGGCCGATCCAGTTCCCTATCGCCATCGGCCGATTCAATCGACCTACGCGAAGGGCTCGAAGTGGACCACGTGGCTGGTCGAGGACCAGAGCTTCGTCACCGGGCGCAAGGACGTGGCGCGCTTCACGCTGCCAGCACTCGACCACGATGTGACCATCACCGGCGAAGTTGTGGCCGACCTCTTCGCCGCAACCACGGGAAGCGACGCCGACTGGATCGTCAAGCTGATCGATGTCTATCCGGACGACTCGGCTGCTTCACCCCAGCGAGCAAACTCGCCGGAAACTCCTTCAACTCCACCCCAGCGAGCAAGCTCGCCCGCACCGAATGCGGGCTATCAACTGATGGTTGCGGACGAGATATTTCGCGGCCGCTATCTCCACAGCTTCGAGCAGGCTGCGCCGCTCACTCCCGGCGCGGTGAACGAGTTCCGCTGGAGCCTGCACGGCGTGGACCACACATTCCTGAAGGGACACAAGATCATGGTCGAGGTGCAGTCGAGCTGGTTTCCGCTCTACGACCGCAATCCGCAGACCTTTGTACAGAACATCATGGTCGCGCCGAAGAGCGCGTACAGGGCTGAGACGGTGACGATCTACGGCTCGGCGAAGTGGCCATCGCATCTGGAGTTTGAAGAGGAGCGATAACGCTGTTTGTACGCTATTTGTTCGTTATTTGTTCGTCCCCTCCCCCTGCCATCCCCATTGGCGGTGGATGGGTGCGTAAGTGGATTGTTATGTGGTGGCCACAGGGAAAACTTACACAACAAATGATTTAGGAGCAAGCGGTTTGGAATCAATCGGTTGTGCGGCTGCGGTTGGCTAAAATATTCATTGCATGGACGTTGCGGCTAAAATATTCAGAACATAAGGGTTACGGGTGAAAAAAGAGGCTTTGGAGCGGGTGGTGCCGGCAAAATATTCATTCGCGGAGAGATGCTGGTAAAATATTGATTCGGTGCGGCTTATTNNGACGAACAAAAACAAACAAAGGCAAATACGGAGATTCTGGTTTCGCCAGAATGACGACTCTGTGGGCTTCGCCAGAATGACGACACGTGTGGGAGTTGCGGGCAAAACATTGATCTGGTGCGGCTT
>PLOU01000093.1 GCA_003142235.1 Granulicella sp. | reverse complement strand
CGCTGCACTTCAGAATTCCGAATAAGCCGCACCGAATCAATATGTTATCCGCAGAAATCCTCGAATGAATATTTTGCCGGAGCCACTCGCGCAAAATTCGTAATTTTCACCCCTAACCCTTATGTCCTGAATATTTTAGCCGCAACTCACCGAGAATGAATATTTTAGCCAACCGCAGCCCGCGCAAACGAATGATTCCAAGCCGCTTACTCCTAAATCATTTATTATGTAAATTTTTCCTGTGGCCACCACATAACAATCNNCAGGGGGAGGGGGAGAACAAAAAAAGAATAAATGGCGAACGAATGACGAGCAACTCCCGCTCTACCCAACTCGGCTCAGATGTAGTCGCGGAATAGCTCCTCCGATGGCGCCGGAATCACGCCGCGCGCAACCAGCATTCCCTCTTCCGCCGCGGCCTTCGACCCCGCCTCCACCGCTGCCTGAACGCTGGAGACGTCGCCCGCCATCATCACGAACCCCTTGCCGCCCAGCGCCATCGCCAGATGCACTTTGAGCAGAGTCACATTGGCGGATTTAACGGCTGCATCCGCTGCGTCGATGATGCTGGACGCGGAAAATGTCTCGATGACGCCGATGGAGCGCAGGTCCTTGGGATTGATCTCCACCGATTGCGAGATGGCATGAAGCACCGATGGATGCACGCGGGCGATCTGACGCCGCTCGATCAGCGAAGCGCCCGCAGCAGCGCCGGCCGCCTCAACTGCGGTGGTGACCGAGGCCACGTCACCGGCGACCGCGATTAGAAACTTGCCGGAGCAGATGCTGCGCGCCATCAGAAGCTGGACCTTGGCGGCCTTCAACATCACGTCCTCGACCTGATAGCCGGTGGCAACGCTGGAGAGTTCGATGAGTCCTATCGATTGAATGTCAGCCACGAAATTGGCTCCTTCCGAGCTTCGTCTTACGCGTCAAGCCAGTCCGATTCGAGCTATGCATCGATCACCACCGAGTCGTGCGTCAGCCGCACCACGCCGCGGATGCTGGCGTGAATGCGTGCGCCCAGCTTGCCTGCTTCGGGCTCGGCGATCAGGTCGCCCATGTTCACCGTTTGCCCCGTCTTGACCACCGCAACCGCGGGCGCGCCTGCGTGCTGCTTCAGCGGCAGAGTCACGCGGCTGGGCGAGAAACGGTGCTCGGTGAGTGGGCCGACGTTGTGGAACTCGGAGAGTCCCAGACGCGAGATCAGCCGCGACATCGGCACGCGGCGGAACTCCGCCATCGGATGCGGAGTCACCGACTCCGGCGTTCCCGTGAAGAAGAGCCCGTTGGCACGCGCTGCGGGCTTGGACTGCACACAGACGTTCTTGGGATCGAGGTCCTCCGGGCACGCGTACAGGCTGCACAGATTGCACTCGCAGCAGTAGAGCGTGCCCGCGACGATCTCCGCCGGACTGGGACTGAAGCCCAGCGACTGCATCGCGCGGTGCGGCTGGATGGGATGCCCCAGCAGATAGCGCGGACAGAACTCCGTGCAGAAGCGGCACTGGTCGCAGGCCGAGCGGCCGACCCGCGCGATCTGCGGCCACTTCGCCGTGTGGCGCTGGATCAGCTTGTGCGAGGAGGGAAGGACAACAATGCCGCCGGTGGTTTTGGTGACCGGAACGTCGATGCCGGCCGCGGGCCGCGCCATCATCACCCCGCCCAGCAGCACGCTGAAGTCGTCGACTGTGGCTCCGCCCGCGACCGCGATCACCTCGCCGATGGTGATGCCGATGGGCACGCGCAGCGTGATCGGGTTGCGCACCGCGCCAGCCACGGTGAGATACTTCTGCGTCACCGGCTGGTCCAGCCCAATGTTCATCAGGGTCTCAACGTTGGCCACCATTGCGTCCACGTCCTTGGGCAGCCCGCCGGGAGGGATCACGCGGCCGGTCACAATGTGGACCAGGATGAACTCGTCGCCCGCCGGGTAGGCGTCCGGCAGCAGCGCCACGCGGATGTTCTTCGGGGCCTGCTGCTCCATCGCGACGATGATGTCGTGGTACTTCTCCTTGATGCCGATGACGCCCTGCGGCGCGCCGACCATCTCCATGGCCGCGATCATGCCGCGCAGAAACGGCCCGGAGAGGTGGTGCAGCAGCTCCTTGTCCTTGTGCAGCAGCGGCTCGCACTCGGCTGCGTTGGCGATCACCAGCGGCACGCGCGTGCCCAGCTTCACTGCCGTGGGAAATCCACCCCCACCCGCGCCCACGATGCCCAGCTCGCCGACGCGATCAATGCTCATTGGCGCGCTGCCTCTTGTTGTCGCAGCACTACGCGACAGACCCGTGTCTGGTGCCATCGGAAGAAATCCTCAAAGTCGTTCACAATTCTGATTGACTCTGACAGTCAATATACGATATGGTTTTCATGCAGTCAAGAACGATCATAATCCGTCAGAATTGGCGCTCTCGCGGAGAAATAGCTCCGTCGTGAGCCGTTAACTGAGTTCATAGTAACAACGGATGCAATATGTAGTTTGTCACTATGCAAGGCACTCCGACCTATTGGTTTTTACGTTCCCATGATATGTCTGATCCCCAATATCGGTAGCACCTCCTTCAAGTACCGTGTGCTGAAGATGCCGGAGGAGACGGTGTTGGCCAATGGACGGGTGGAGCGGATCGGGCAGCCCGGCGGCGATTGTCCGGATTACCCCTCGGCGATCCGCAAGTGCATCGCCGATGTGGTGGGCCCAGGCAAGGCGCTGAAGAATCTGTCGGAGATCGAAGCGGTGGGATTCAAGGCAGTTCATGCCGGCCCGCTCTCCGGCCCGTGCCTGGTGAATGACGAGCTGCTGGCGGCGATGGACGCCTTCTCCTTCTTCGCGCCCGCGCACAATCCTCCCTATATTGCTGCCATGAAGGCCTTTCGCGACGCACTTCCCGGCGTGCCGCTGGTCGCGGTCTTCGAGACCATCCCTTACGCATCGCTCGACGAGGCGGCTACTACATATGCGGTGCCGTACGAGTGGCGCACCGAGTTCGGCATACGCCGCTACGGGTTCCACGGCGCAAGCCATCGCGCGGCCAGCGAGAATGTGCGCAAGCAGTTCAATAAGCCCAACCTGCGCCACATCTCCTGCCACCTGGGTGGCAGTTCCAGCATTGCCGCCTTCCGCGATGGCGTTGCCATCGACACCAGCTTCGGCACCTCGCCGCAGTCGGGCCTGCCGCAGAACAATCGCGTGGGCGAGATCGACGCCTTTGCCGTGCTCTTCATGATGAAGAAGCTGGGCCTCGGTCCCGACGAGATGGCGCGCATCCTGGGCAGCCAGTCCGGCCTGGCGGGCATCAGCGGCACCAGCGGCGATATGCGCGACCTGGACGAGGCTGCTGCGGCGGGTAGCAAGCGCGCGCGGCTTGCGCTGGATGTGTATGTGCGCGCCATTCGCCACTATCTTGGCGCGTTCATGCTGGAGCTGGACGGGGTGGATGTGATCAGCTTCTCCGGCGGCATCGGCGAGAACAGTTGGGAGACGCGCAGCGCGGTGTGCCGGAACCTGGCCGCCTTCGAGATCGAGATCGACGAGGCGGTGAACCGCACGGCGCGCACTGCACAGGTGATCTCCAGCAGGACCTCAGCCGTCACGGTGCTGATTGTTCCGGCGGATGAAGAGAGTGTTGTTGCACGCGACACCGTGAGCGTCGTGGAATGGGGCGCAGTGAAGCGGGAAGGTATAGGGAAATTAATCGAAGCAGCGAGATGAACCCGAGCGTGTGAATAAGGTCAGCCTATGGCAAGTGGAAGCGCAGCACTAACGAATTCGTCACGACCGATCGACCGGTCTCTGGTGGAGCAGATCGTCCGCCAGGTCGCATTGGAGTATCTTGGCCGCGATAGCGCTGGCCGCGCAGCTAGCGAAGCGCCGCTGCTCACCGTGCTGGCCTCGGCGCGGCACATGCACATCTGTCGCGCGGACATGGACATCCTGTTCGGGCCGGGCACGGAGCTGACGGTCTACAAGGAGCTCTATCAGGCGGGCAACTTCGCCGCCAACGAGAAGGTGACCATTATCGGGCCGCGCAGCCGACTGATCTCCAATCTGCGCATCCTTGGGCCCATGCGCAAGCAGTCGCAGGTGGAGCTGGCGTTCACCGACGCCATCAGCCTGGGCTTCGACGATATTCCGGTGCGGCTCTCCGGCAACATCGCGGGAACGCCGGGAGCGATCATCATGGGGCCGAAGGGCAACATCGAGCTGAAGGAAGGCATCATTCGCGCCGCCATCCACGTTCACATGAACCCGGCTGAGGCAGCCTACTTCGGTGTCAAGCAGGGCGACCTGATGAAGCTGCGGGTGGGCGGAGCGGCGGGCACCACCTTCAACAACGTGCATGTCCGCATCGACCCAACCTCGCGGCTCAACGTACACATGGACACCGACGAGGCCAATGCGTGCGGCCTGCATCTGACCAAGGACATTGAACTGCTCAAGTAAGGTTTCAGGGAATCAAGAGTTTTAGCAATTTGGAAGGAAGAAGAGAGGACTCGATGAAACAAGCGCTTGGAATGATTGAAACGAAGGGCTTGGTCGCGCTGTTCGAGGCGACTGACGCGATGCTGAAATCCGCAAACGTGACCTTTACCGGCTGGCAGTCGGTAGGGTCGGGACTGGTCACCGCCTTTGTTGAGGGTGACGTGGCCGCGGTGAAGGCCTCAACCGATGCCGGCGCGGAAGCCGCATCGCGGATCGGCGAGGTGGTCAGCGTACAGGTGATCTCGCGCCCCCACGACGAGCTGCCCTCCTTCGTGCAAGCGGAGAAGAAGGCCGCAATCAAGAAATAGCCGCGATGCCGCCAGAGGCGAGTAGCCAACGGCGCAACCGGCGCGGTGACCCCGGCAACAGGTGCATGGCCACCGGAACAAATTGCCCCAGCGGGCAGAGGAGACAAGATGAGTGAAGCAATTGGATTGATCGAAACAAAGGGCCTCGTCGGACTGGTCGAGGCAAGTGATGCGATGGTGAAGGCGGCCTCGGTCGAGCTGGTCAAGACCGTGCAGATCGGCGGAGGGTTTGTGACCGCGATCGTGCGCGGAGACGTAGGCAGCGTGCGCGCGGCCGTGGATGCGGGAGCAGCAGCCGCCAAGGCAGTCGGCGAACTGGTGGCCTCGCATGTCATCGCGCGTCCGCACGATGCGCTGGTCGAAAGCTTCTTGAAGTAAACGGCACGCACAACTGGATATTCAGTAACAGGAAAATTGGGAGAAACGAAATGGCCAATGAAGCGATTGGAATGATTGAGACGAAGGGCCTGGTAGCACTCGTGCAGGCCACCGATGCAATGCTGAAAGCGGCAAGCGTCGAGTTCGTCGGATGGAACAAGGTTGGCAGCGGTTTGTGCTCGGTCTTCGTGCAAGGCGATGTAGGCAGCGTTCGCGCTGCGGTGGATGCGGGAGCGGCAGCAGCCAAGGAGGCTGGTGAGGTAATGAGCGTGCATGTGATCGCGCGGCCGCACAGCAGCCTCGGGTCCGTATTGCCCAAGTAGTTGCTGCGGACGCCGCGCGGGGTGTCGATCCTGCGCGGCGCAAAGAGGGAACGTGCATGTTTATCGCAAAAGTAATCGGCAATGTCGTCTCCACGCAGAAGAGCGAGAAGTTCCGTGGGATGAAGCTGCTCCTGGTGCAGCCGTATATCAACCGGGAGAGCAAGCTGGAAATTTCCGGAAGCTCCGTGGTGGCCGTTGACAGTGTTGGCGCGGGGATCGGCGAGTGCGTGTTGTTTACGCAGGGAAGCTCTGCCCGCCTGACGCCGGCGACAAAAGATGCGCCGGTGGATGCGGTCATTGTTGGCATCGTGGATACGGTCGAGGTGGACGGCAAAATACTGGAGAAGCCGTAAATGACGGGCTTGGAGAAAGTATGACAAACCAGGAACAGGTGATTGCGGAGATTGCGCGCGAGGTTGTCGCACGGCTCCGCGCCCAGATGCAGCAGCCGCAATCGGCCAGCGCGCCGGCCTTCGCGCCGGTCAGCGCAACCGCATCCGCCAGCCCAGCCCGCGCCAGCAGCGCCGATGCGCACGATGGTGTCTTCCTCACCGTGGACGAGGCAGTCAACGCGGCATACGAGGCGCAAAAGAAGGTCCGCGAGATGAGCCTGGAAGAGCGCGGGCGCATGATCTCGATCATCCGGCGGATCAGCATCGACCGTTGCGAAGAGCTGGGCAAGATGGAGCTGGAAGAGACCAAGGTGGGCCGGCTCGACCACAAGATCCAGAAGCTGAAGAACATGCGCTATGTGCTCGGTGTGGAGGCGATGCACAGCGAGGCACGCACCGATTCGTCCGGGTTGCTTTTGATCGAACACGCGTCCTGGGGCGTCATTGGCATGTCCCTTCCGGTCACGCACGCGGTGCCGACCATGGTCGCCAACGCCATCAACATTCTGGCCGCGGGCAACACTGCCATCTTCGCGCCGCACCCGTCGGGCAAGCGCGTCTCGCAGTATGCGTTGCAGCTTTTCAACCGCGAGATCGAGCGCGAGTGTGGCGTGGCCAACGTCATCACCACGGTGCTGGAGCCCACAATTGAATCCGCGACGCAGATGTTTCAGCACCCCAAGGTTGCGCTGTTGTGCGTCACCGGCGGCCCGATGGTGGTGGCTGCGGCGAGCAAGTTCGGCAAGCGCGTCATCGCGGCGGGGCCGGGCAATCCGCCGGTGGTTGTCGACGAGACCGCCGACCTCGACCTGGCCGCGCGGTGCATCATCGAGGGCGCGTCCTTCGACAACAACCTGCTCTGCATCGGCGAGAAAGAGGTTTTCGTAGTCGCATCCGTAGCCTCGGCGTTCATGGATGCGATGCGCCGCGCGGGCGGCTTCGAGCTGAACAAGGCCGCGATCGAGCGGCTGACGCAGGCCGCCTTCACCTTCGAGGGCGACGGCAAGGGATGCGTGCGCGCGCATGTGCGCAAGGAGTTCGTCGGCAAGGACGTCGCAGTGCTGGCGGCAGCGGCCGGGGTCAGCGTTCCCGCAAGCACGCAGATCCTCTTCGGCGAGACCGACGAGGACCATGCGTTCGTCGTCGAGGAACAGATGATGCCGTTCCTCCCAATCGTTCGCGTGTCGTGCGTGGACGCGGGAATAAAGGCGTCGCTGAAGGCGGAGCACGGCTACCGGCACACGGCCATCATTCACTCCAAGGATGTGGACGCGGTGACGCGCATGGCGCGCGTGATGAACACGACGATCTTCGTCAGCAACGCTTCGTCGCTGGCCTCGCTGGGCTTCGGCGGGCCGGGATACCTGAGCCACAGCATTGCGACACCGACCGGCGAGGGCATCACCACGCCGCTGACATTCACCCGCGAGCGCCAGCTCACCATCGGTGGCGCGTTGAGGATCGTCTAGCCATGTTTCTCGCCCGCATCGACGGCACGGTAGTTCCGGCGGCAAAGCACGCCACGCTGGACGGCTGCCGCTTTCTGGTTGCCCAGCGGCTGGAGGCCGACGGCAGCACCGGAGCGGAGCCGCTGGTTCTGGTCGACCTGCTGGGCGCGTCATTCGGTTCCACCGTGCTGGTCTCCACCGACGGCGACATCGCGCGCCAGCGGTACGGCAACACGACGCCGGCGCGCATGGTGGTGGTTGGAATCGTGGACCAGATGCATGCGCCGCGCCAGCGCGCAGGGAGGACCGCATGAGACTGGGCATCGTTCGCGGACATGTCACGCTGACGCCGGCCGTTCCGCAGTTGCTCGGCCTGACGCTGGTGGTGCTGGAGCCGGTGACGATGGCCAACCTGCGGGCGAAGAATGGACTGGGCGGCGGCAAGTCTCTGGTCGCCGTGGATGCGCTGGGTGCGGCCAAGGGCCAGATGGTGGCGTTTACCGAGGGCAGCGAGGCCGCGAACCCTTTCTGGCCCAAACGAGTTCCGGTGGACGCGTATTGCACGTTGATTGTCGATTCCATCACAACAGGTAATTCACAGACATAAGCGCAATAAGAATCTGAGGTGCGGCAGTGAGGAAGGGCGAAGTGAAAACGATTGAACTTATAGGTCAGAATGTTCTGGTCATGCGCGATGCGCAGGCTGCACTGGCGACCGGGGCGACCCAGGTGCGGGTCTGTGAGCGCTGCGTCATCACACCTTCGGCCCGCGATTTTCTGCGGCAGAACGAGATTGAGCTGGTGATCGGCCCGGGCGCGGTAGTCGCGGCTTCCACCCGCCAGAGCAGCGCGGCCAGCCCCGTGCAGGCGACGCGCAGCCCGGCCAATCCGCGGCTCTTCTCCACACCCGAGGCCGAGGCGGTCAAGAAGGAGATCTGCGCCGTCGGCCGCAAGCTGTGGAACCGCGGCTACGTCGATGGCAACGGCGGCAACATCTCGTATCGCATCGGGCCCAACGAGGTGCTCTGCACGCCGACCCTGTTCAGCAAGCTGGACCTGACGCCGGAAGATATGTGCCTGGTCGATCTGGACGGCGTTCAGATTGCCGGGACCAAGCCGCGCACCAGCGAGATATTCCTCCATCTGGAGATATACAAGGCTGTGCCGGAGGCGAAGGCTTGTGTCCATTGTCATCCTCCTCATGCCACCGCCTACGCCATCACGGGGCGCGTCCCGCCCAACGGGATCATCCCGGAGTTCGAGGTCTTCGTCGGCAAGGTCGCTATCTCGCCCTACGAGACGCCGGGCACGGCAGCCTTTGCGCAGACTGTGCTGCCCTATGTGCGCGAGCACAACACGGTGCTGCTCTCCAATCACGGCATCATCTGCTGGGCAGACAGCGTGACCCACGCCGAGTGGTACGCCGAAGTGGTGGACACCTACTGCCATACTCTGATCCTGGCGTCGCAGTTGGGCGTTCCCATCTCGCAGATCTCCGAGAGGCAAACCACCGACCTGCTGGCCATCAAGAAGAAGCTCGGCCTGCCGGACTCGCGCTTCGACCCTGCGACGATGAAGGAGTGCCAGTTGTCCGACATGGAAGCTTCCAACTCCATTGCGCTGCTTCCATGCAAGAGAGACGGCGCCACGCGCATCACTGCCGACGCTCCGGAGATGGACCGCCTGGTGAAGATGGTCACCGATGCGGTGATGAGCGCCATGGGCGNNCCGTGAAGGGAGCGCGCTGAGAGAAGCGGATGCGTCCTGCAACTCGCGTCACTCGGCCACTGCACGATGAAAGCCGCTGAACGGCAACTGAGAATCCGGCAGATGTTCGAGGCCAAGGACTTCCTCGATCTGGAGACCCTTTGCCGCGAGCTGGAGGCCTCCGAGTCCAGCGTGCGCCGCGACCTGGACGTGCTGGAGGCGGAGAGCGTTCTCAGGCGCGTCTATGGCGGCGCGATCCCCGTGCATGCGTCCGGCAACGGCGCCTTCGACTTCACCGTGGAGAGCGGCCGCTTCAGCGACGAGAAGGGCCGCATCGCGCGCCTTACCGCCGGGCTGATTGAAGACGGCCAGACGGTCATCCTGGACGGCGGGTCTACGGTGGCGGCCGTAGCCGGAGAGCTGGCCTCGAAATCGCTGCACATCGTCACCAACTCGCTGCCCATCGCCGAGACGCTGGAGGCGCGGCGCAACATCGAACTGACACTGACTGGCGGCTACCTGGACCCGCGCATCCGCGTCATGCTGGGACCGCTGTGCGAACAGATGCTGGGCCTGATTCGCGCCGACGTGCTCATCATGGGCATCGGCAGCGTTACCGAGGCCGGATTCAGCAACAACAACACGCTGGTGGTGGGCTCGGAGCAGAAGATGATCGAGATCGCCAGCCGGGTGATCATCGTCGCCGACCACACCAAGTTCGGCCGCGGCGCGATGATTCCGGTGGGGCCGCTGGAGGACGCCGATACGGTTGTCTCCGACAGCGAACTCGACGCCGAATACCTGGAGCTGCTGCGCGGCAAAGGCATCGAAGTGCTGCTGGCGTAGCGGAAGCGGCAGATGGGTGAGCTTGCGTTGCCCCGATTCTGGGTGGTTTGCGCTGGCGAGTTGCCGTTATTTCGCTTTCTATGCGCTGTTTGTTCGTCCCCTCCCCCTGCCATCCCCCCTTGGCGGTGGATTGGTGCNNATGTGGTGGCCACAGGGAAAATTCACATAATAAATGATTTAGGAGCAAGTGATTTGGAATCAATCGGTTGCGCGTGCGTGGTTGGCTAAAATATTCATTCTCGGTGAGTTGCGGCTAAAATGTTCAGGGCATAAGGGTTATGGGTGAAAATTACGGATTTTGCGGGGTGGTGCCGGCAAAATATTCATTGCATGGGTGTTGCTGGCAAAATATTGATTCGGTGCGGCTTGCATCGGTTCTCCTGAAGGTGCAGCGGCGCAACAAAGGCAAATACGGAGATTCTGGCTTCGCCAGAATGACGACTTCAGCGGCGGCTTATTCGGTTGAGAAAGAGCGGTTCAAGCGGGCGGCGGAGGTCTATTTCCGCACGATCGAAGCTGCCCATCGATGGATTTGATCCATATGTTAAGTG
>PLOU01000120.1:2366-3838 GCA_003142235.1 Granulicella sp. | reverse complement strand
TTCTCGGGGTTCGACGTGGGGACAGCGCTGGAGTTCTTCGCGCCGGGAAGGATGAAGGCGCAGTCGTCGATTGGCGGGGTGGTGACGGTGAGCGGGCCGCTGAAGAAGCCGACGGGACTAAGCGGCGCGGCGGAGCTGAACGATTTCGACGTGAAGCTGCAAGGAGTGGAACTGAAGGCCGCGGAGCCGTTGCGCGTGAGTTTGAAGAATGGGATGGCGACGCTGGAGCAGGTACACATCGTCGGCCAAGACACCGACATGCAGGCGAGCGGGACAGTGCAGGCGTTCGGCGCGACCGATCCGGCGGGCGGGAGGCTGGATGTGAAGGCCAGCGGAAGCGTGAGCGTCGCGGTTGCGCATACGTTCGACCCGGACATTCTGTCGAGCGGGAAGGTTGAGTTCACGGTGGCGGCTAACGGGCGGGTGGAGAAGCCATCGCTGACGGGCCGGGTGAAGTTCGACCAGGTAAATGCTGCGATGGATGGGATTCCGAATGGGCTGAGTTCGCTGAACGGGACGCTGGTGTTCAACGAGGACCGGCTGGAGGTGGAGAACCTGACCGCGATGACGGGTGGGGGGCAGTTGAAGATTGGCGGCTTCCTGACCTACAGAGGGGGGATCTATGCCGATCTGACGGCTACGGGCGATGTGGTGCGCGTGCGGCTGGCGGGGTTGAGCGCGACGGGGAACACGAGCCTGCGGTTGCAGGGCGGGCCGGAGAGTTTGCTGCTGAGCGGGAATGTGTTGGTGACGCGCTTCGGGGTGGGGCCGGAGGTGGACTTCGCTTCGTTCGCGGCGGCGGGGGGAGTGGGTTCGCCGCCGGACCCGAATGCGGCGTCGAACAAGGTGCGGCTGGACGTGCATGTGACCAGCTCTCCGCAACTGGACTTCCAGAACAGCTACGCGAAGCTGGCGGGAACGGTCGACCTGACGGTGCGCGGCACGGTGGCCGAGCCGACGATTCTGGGGCGGATCCAGATTACGGATGGAAGCGCGACGTTTGCCGGGACGAAGTATGAGTTGCAGCGCGGAGACATCTACTTCAGCAATCCGGTGCGCATCGACCCGACGATCGATGTGAACGCCACGGCGCGAGTGGAGACGTATGACATTACGGTGGGCTTGCAGGGGACGATGAGCAACCTGAAGGCGGCGTATCGCTCCGACCCGCCGCTGAGCGAGGCGGACATCTTCGCGCTGCTGGCGCTGGGCCGGACGCAGGAGGAGGCGCAGTTATACCAGGAACAGCAGGTGCAGGCGGGGACGAATTCCACGAGCAGCGTCCTGCTGGGCGGGGCGCTGAACGAGACGGTGAGCAACCGGATTGGCAAGCTGTTCGGCGGGGGAAGCGTGAAGATCGATCCCGCGTTTGTGGGGACGCTGGGGAATTCGGCGGCGCGGATTACGGTGCAGCAGCAGGTCAATCGGCAGTTGTCTGTGACTTATGCGACGAATGTGAACTACACCGCGCA
>PLOU01000120.1:0-2340 GCA_003142235.1 Granulicella sp. | reverse complement strand
CCCGTTTTACAGTAGTCTCCGAATGGGAGCCGTAAAAGTATGATGGTTTGTGTGAAATCTCTTCGCGCCGCTGCCCTCGTGCTCTTCGCTCTCGCGCTGCTCGCGCTCTTCACTCACGCGCTGCTCGCGCGGCAGAGTCAGTGGGTCCATCCCAGTGCCAATGGGCACCTTATCTATCACAGCGATAAGAACGGCGCCACGATTCCTGACTACTCGTTCGCTGGCTACCACTCCGGCGGCGTCGCTCTTCCCACCGTTCCTGCACAAATCAAGCTCCTGCCCACTGGAACCGACGACACTGCCGCCATTCAGCATGCCATCGATACCGTCTCTGCCCGTCCGCTCGACGCCAATGGTTTCCGCGGTGCCGTACAACTCGCCCCAGGCGTATTTCACTGCTCCGCCGCGCTCACAATCGCAGCCTCCGGTGTGGTCCTGCGCGGAGCGGGCAGCGGCGTAGACCATGAGGCGACCACCATCGACCTGGCCGGAGACCCGCATGTCGGCATCATCATAAAAGGCGACTTTGCGCTGAAGACCATTTCGCCTGCCACCAACATCACCGACGCCTACGTCCCCTTCGGCGCGCATACCGTCCACGTCGCGGATGCAACGCACATCCACGCCGGCGATCTCGTACAGATCTCGAAGCCCGTTACCGCTGCGTGGATTGAATATATGGGCATGAGCGGCCTGGAGCGCCCGGACCGCGACGAACACTGGATCAGCGCAAAAGTCCTCAACGTGCGCCGCCTTGTCACCGCCGTCAGCGGTAATGCCGGCACCTTCCAAATCGCGCTGATGGACTCCTACGATTCACAGTTTCTCGGAACAGAACACTTCACCGTCCAGCCGGTCGCAGTATCCGGACAGGTGAAAGAAGCGGGTGTCGAAGACCTTCGTATCGTCGCCCCTGCGGCCAGCGTGGACTTCCACGACGCACACACCATCGCGATGGAGATCGCCGCCGCCGCCGACAGTTGGGTGCGCAATGTCGCCATGATCGACACGACCGAAGGCGTTCGCATGGACTTCAACTCCGAGCGCATTACGCTCACCCGCGTCGATGTGGAGCAGAGCAAGACCGTCACCAGCGCCGCCAGGCCCTTCGATTTCGCCATCAACGGCACGCAGGTCCTTGTCGACCGCGCCACCGGCACCGGAGACAAGGTTACCTACTTCGCCACCGAGCCGCGCCAACAGGGTCCCGTCGTCATACTGAACTCGGTCTTTCATGGCGATGGCAACCTGGAACCTCACCAACGCTGGTCGACTGGATTGCTGGTCGACAACTGCTCTGTCCCAGAGGGAGGCATTCACCTCATTAACCGCGGCGTTATGGGCTCCGGCCATGGCTGGACGATCGGCTGGGGCGTTGTCTGGAACAGCACCGCCAGCGATTTCATCATCCAGCAGGCGCCCGGCACCATCACCTGGGCAATGGGCAATCGCGGGCCGCTTAAAAGCCAGGCGATGCCTGACGGGAATGGTGGCCGTGCACACGGTACACCCCTTCCCTCAGGCATCATCGAATCCCAGGGCAAGCCGGTTACTCCGCAGAGCCTCTACCTCTCCCAGCTAGCCGAACGCCTCGGCCCCAATGCCCTGAAGAACATCGGCTACACGACCGCCGATCCCATGCACTAGAGCCGATCTCCTGACGGTGTAGAGGAGCAACAAACAAAATACTGAGATTCTGGCTGCGCCAGAATGACGACTTGAGGGTTTCGGTTCTAACCCAACAAGAGAAGCGCTATTGGGACCCATTCCTCAAGCCGCGCCAGACCGAACGACTAGTTCAGTCCACTTGGCCCTCATCCTTCGGGCTCGTCGCCACTTATGTTCGACACGGGTCAAATCGACCCTGTTCACGGCAATCTGGATTCAATTCGAGCTGCCCGAAAAGTCGGGTTATCGAAAACTTCAATNNGTTTGGAAGAGCGCGCGGCTGACGCTGGAGACGATCAAGTGGGAGCACTCGATCTTTGCGCTGCCGTTTGCGCTGACCGGGGCGGTGCTGGCGGCGGGGGGCTGGCCGCGGCTGCCGGTGCTGGGGTGGATTGTGCTGTGCATGGTGTCGGCGCGGTCGGCGGCGATGGCATTCAACCGGCTGGTGGACGCGCGGCTGGATGCGGCGAATCCGCGGACGAAGATGCGCGCGCTGCCAGCGGGGAAGCTGAGCGCGGGATTTGTCGCGGGATTTGTGGTGTTGTCGGCGGCGGTGTTTGTGCTGGGCGCGGCGATGCTGAACCGGTTGACGCTGGAGCTGGCGTTGCCTACGCTGGCGGTGTTGCTGGTCTATAGCTATATGAAGCGGGTGACGCGGTGGTCGCACCTGGT
>PLOU01000055.1:10622-15577 GCA_003142235.1 Granulicella sp. | reverse complement strand
TGGCTCCAAACCTCGGTCCAGCGCGGGTCGCCGTCGCCGCGCAGGGCGTCGCGGAAGCTGTTGGCGGAGGCCTGGTAGTTGCGCTGCATGAAGAAGACCTCGGCGATGCGGTAGGCGGCCAGCGAGCTGAACTTATTTTCGTCGAGCGCCTTCTGGTACTCCGCGAGCGCGCCGATCAGGTCGCCCTGAGCAACCATCTGCTGGCCGCGCAGCACGGCCACGCGGATGGCCAGGTCGGGCGTGCTCTTCAGCAGCCAGTTCTCCGGGTCGATGGTGATGCGTCGCGGCCGGCCGAATGTCTCGACGGTGTAGGGCGAGTCGCTGCCTGCCACGTCGATGCGCCGGTCTTCGGTCTTGCCGTCAGTCTCGATGCGCAGCTCCACCGGCATGCGGAAGAGGTCGAGATCTTCGCCGATCGATCCCACCGTGCGGAAGCCCTTGTTGTTGCCCAGGCGGTAGACGGAGTACTTGTCCGCGAAGGCGGGCGCGCCGGTGCCGTCGATCCACTGCGAGAAAAATGAGGTGAGTTCGAGGTGCGAACCGTTGACCGCCTGCGCCTCGGCCACCGTCTCCACATCGGTGCTGCGAATCCCCTTGTCGGTATATTGCGAGAGCAGGTTGCGCAGGAAGCTCTGGAAGGCGTCGTCGCCCATCTCCCAGCGCAGCATGTGGAAGACCATCGCGCCTTTTTCCAGCGTCATGGATTGGAACTGCGGCGAGAAGGGATCGAGCCGCCCCAGCGTACTCAGCGGCTCGGTGTCGTAGGCCAGCGCGCCGGCGGAGACGTCGCCGATGGCGGTCTGAAATGCGTTCTTGCCGGCCGAGTCCTCCAAGTACATCAACTCGCCGTAGCGGCTCATGCCGTTGGTGATCCACGCGTCGTTCAGCGTTGCGGGCGAGACCTCCGAGCCCCACCACTGATGCGCCAGCGTGTTGCTCAGCAGGCGCTGCGAGGCTGCCGTGCGATCGACGATGCGGTTGCCCGCGATACATGCCATCTCCGGCGCCCACGCGGCGGAGACCGCGTCCTCCGGCAGCTCGACGATGTTGATGCGGCCGGACTCCGGCTGGCCGAAGACGCTGGTCATATACTCGAACTCGCGCCCGGCGAGAGCGGCGAAGTCCGGCGTGCCGTCCTTGCGCTTCTGGGTCACATAGACGTGAATGTTGCTGATGCCCGATGCGGTGATCGGCGGCAGGAACTTGCCCGCGACGATGGTTCCGGGAAATCCCGGCTTCGACCAGACGAAGCTGAACTCGCTGCGTCCGTCGGGCAGCGTCTTCTTTGTCGCCGTCCCGCTGCCGACGGCGGTGTAATCGGCGGGCACGCGGATGTGCATCTCGCTGGTGAAGCGGTCGGTAAACAGGCCGGGCGTCGAGAGCGGGAACCAGCGGCCCGCGTAGAGCAATATGCTGATGGGGTCGGCGATGGCGGCCAGTTTAATCCCGTCAACCGGACTGGTGTCGGAGCCGGTCAGCACGCCTGCATACGCGAAGTGGAAGGTGTTGCTGGAGCCTTTGGCCAGCGGCGCGGGCAGCGTTACGCGCACGGTGAAGTTGGCGGCCAGTCGCTCGGAGTTGAGCGCGGCGCCGCTGTTGTCTGTGAGCGATGTGATGTTGAGGCCGTTGTTCAGCTCGAAGGTCGCCGTGGTCAGGTCTTCCAGCGCGGTGAAGCTGACATCTGCCGTGGCCGTCAGCCTGCCAGTCGCTGGGTCGAGATCGGCGTTGATGACGTAGCCGGTAATGTTGAGTTGCGCGCGCGCAGGCGCGGCATTCGCAGTCATCCAGCAGGGAAGCGCAAGCGCGCAGAGGGTGACGATCGCGGCGGCGAGAGCGAGGAGGCTGCGGGTGGTTCGGATTCGGGTTCGGAGAGACATGCGTTCGTGAATCCTCAAGATGCGTTCACCCTTAACTGTAATCGTAAAGCCGCGTGCGTGATTCTGGCGATTGGATGCGCGCGCCTGAAGTCTGTCTCTTGTTGAGACCCAAATGGTTAGACGTTTGTTGCGGAGCTTCAGGGTGCGGCGGAAGCGGTTGGACCGAGCAGCGCGACGACGGCGTCCGAGACGCGGCGAATGGGGTCGGCGGGTTGCCCTGTTTGGGCGGGCGCGGGCAGCAGCTTGGCGCGGGCCTCGGCGAGCGCGGCGATCATCTGCGCGCGGGCGGGCGTCTCGTCCAGCAGCGGGCGCAGCGCGGCGACCAGGTTGGTAGCCGTGAAGCGGCGGTTGAGCAGTTCTGGAACGATGCGTTTGCCCGCAATCAAATTGACCATCGCGACCGGCAGATTGCCGTCGGCGTCGCGCTCGGCAGGGATCTCTGCGGGATAGCGAATCATCCACTTTGCCAGCGCAAAGGTGAGCGCGGAGACGCGGTAGACCACGACAAATGGCGTACCGATGGTCAGCGCCTGCACGGTCGCCGTGCCGCTGGCCACGACTGCGGCGCGCGCGTGAAGCAGGGCTTCGCGGGCGTCGGGGACGAGGGTAATGGATGATGTCGGCCATTTGATGCGAGGCAATATTTCCTTGAAGACAAGGTCGCTAACTTTACCCGTGCCAAGAGTGCTCGCTACTGGGATCAGAAAGTCGTATCCAGGGCCCAGCAGCGCGGCGGCCTCAAGCATGATCGGCAGATTGGCGGACACTTCGTTCCATCGGCTGCCGGGTAGTAGCGCGATCCAGGGCCGATGCAGGTGGGAGCTGGACTGCTGATTGTTCGGATTGGCGTACAGGTGTGCGACAGCGTATTGTTCGCGGGAGATGGCCGGCAGCGGAAGCGCGGCCAGCGGATGGCCGACAAACTCCGCGCTGACTCCGCGCGCGCGATAGAACGCGGCCTCGAACGGGAAGATCACCATCATGCGGTCGACGAATTTCCGCACCAGGCGCAGGCGTCCGCGCTTCCACGCCCACAGTTGCGGGCTGACGAACCACAGCACGGGAACGCCCAGCCGCCGCAGGTGTTTGGCAAGGCGGAAGTTGACCTCGGGAAAGTCGATGAGAATCGCAACGTCGGGCCGCGCGCACTGGATCGACGCCACCAGCTTGCGGTACTGCGCGTAGATGTACGGTGTGTGGCGCACGACCTCGGTGAAGCCCATGTGGGCCACGTCTTCGGCGCGCACGACGCGCTCCAGCCCCGCGTCGGCCATCGCCGTTCCGCCCAGTCCGGTGAACGTCGCATCAGCCAGCCGCGCGCGCAGCTCCGCAATAATCCCCGTGCCGTAGTGGTCGCCCGAGGCCTCGCCGGCGGAGAGAAAGACGCGCGGATTGGAGATGACAGCAATGGCGATAAGCCTGAAAGGAAGTTATCTAGAGGTCGCGGAGAATCTCTTCGCGGGAGACTTGCTTATGCGCTGCGATCTGACTGAGGATTTTGCTGAAGGTTCCGATCCGCAATGGCGTGTGCGCTGGGATCACCTGCTTTGACCGGGAAGGGATTTCGGTTCGCAGCATGATGTGGCTTCCAACCTGCGCGATCCGCGTGTATTCCCAGTGGCGGCAGATATGGTCTGCGAGCCGATCTCCGCTGATGTTGCGCGGTAGCTTCATGCGACGGCTAAGACTTCGTCTCTGCGAAGGTGGAGACGTATGTTAGCCGGTTTTGGTTCGTCGAAGTAGTAGGCTTCGACGGCCTCCTTGACATTGGCGCGCAACTGCTCCCACGAGTCGGCTTCGGTGACGATGTTCTCGCCCAGAGCTTCCGCGATATATCCGCCGTCGGATTCCTGCGTGACTTCGAAGACAAGTTCGCTCATACGGACACTATACGATAATGGCGTCGGGAGGGGTCTGTGGCGGATCGCGCAAAGCGGTTTCAGGCGGCTGCTGGCGATGACGCAGCGGCGCGGCGAGCTGCTGGCGGTCTTCTATTACCAGACGCCGGAGGCGCGGCAGAAGCGGGTGGAGAAGCTGTGCGATGCGGCGGAGCAGCGTTGAAGCGCTGAGGCCGCTTGCAAGTTGGCAATCACTCGCTTGGGATCGTACCGCGAACCTCGCGCCCCGTACCGCGAACCGCGAACCGCGCACAGCGCATCAATACACTAGACACTGGATACAATGCCCTTCGAGACACCATATGCGACGCACGATGCTTCCTCCCACGAGCCTCTGAGCGGCTTTGCTCCGCTGCGCATTGCGATCTTTCGCAATCGCTGGATCGCCTCCACGGTCTCTAGCATCGGCACCTGGATGCAGGACACCGCGGGCACCTGGCTGATGACCTCGCTGACTGCGTCGCCGCTGCTGATCGCGCTGATGCAGACGGCGGCCAGCCTGCCTGTGCTCTGTCTGGGGCTGCTGGCCGGGGCCACCGCGGACCTCTTCGACCGCCGCCGCCTGCTGATCTTCTGGCAGTGCTGGATGCTGGGCTCGGTCGGCGTCCTCGCTGTTCTCACCTTCCTCGGCCACATCTCGCCGTGGTCGCTGCTGGCGTTCACCTTCCTGCTGAACATCGGTTCGGCGATGAACAATCCAGCATGGCAGGCGATTGTGCCCGAACTCGTGCCGCGCGAGCTGGTGCCCGACAGCGTCTCGCTGAACGCCGCCTCCAACAATCTCGCCCGCGCCGTCGGCCCCGCGCTGGGCGGCCTGATGGTCGCCGCCTTTAAGCGCACCGACACCGGCAGCGCCTACGTCTTTCTGCTGAACTCGGTCTCGTTCGCCGCGGTCATCTGGGTGCTGTTCAACTGGAAGCGCATCCCGCTCTTCAAATCGACGCTGCCCTCGGAGCGGATTGCGGCCTCCATCCGCTCTGGCCTGCGCTATGTGCGCTACGCGCCCAATCTTCAGGCCTCGCTGCTGCGGGTCTTCACCTTCTGCTTCTTCTTCTCGGCGATCTGGTCGCTGCTGGCGGTGGTTGCGCGCAACGACCTGCATCAGGGCGCGTTGGGCTACGGCATTCTGAACGGCTCGCTGGGGATTGGCGCGGTGGCGGCCGCGCTCACCCTGCCGCGC
>PLOU01000055.1:0-10589 GCA_003142235.1 Granulicella sp. | reverse complement strand
CAGGCACGCGCGTTGGGCGCCTACATGATGACCTTCCAGGGCGGACTCGCGCTCGGCTCGGTGGTGTGGGGACTGATTGCGGAGCGCGCCAGTACGCCCATCTCGCTACTCTGCGCAGCGGCAGGATTTGCAGCGACCTACCCGTTGGTGCGGCGCTTCCGCATCCTCAAGGGCGGCGTGCCAGACACCACCCCGCACAAGTGGAAGCGCGCCGCGCCCGAACTCACGCCGTTCCTCGAAGCCGAGCCAGTCGCTGGCGAGGACGAAGAGGCCACCGACCCCGCGCTCGCCGGCCCCGTTCGCATCTCCATCTACTACCAGGTCACGGTGGAGAACTACGCCGAGTTCACCCGCGCGATCCACCAACTGCGCCGCGTCCGCCTGCGTGACGGCGCGCTGCGCTGGGGTATCTACCGCGACGCCATTAACCCCGAACTGCTCAACGAGACCTTCATCATGGAGAGCTGGCTGGACTACCTGCGCTCGCGCGAGCGCCACACCGCCGCCGACGAGCGCATCCGCGAGCAGGTGTGGGCGCTGCACCGCGGAAGCGAGAGGCCGCGCATCGGCTACCAGCTCTACGCGCGCGAGATCGCCAACCCCACACCGCCTGAGATAGAAAGGTAAGCCCATGCTCAACTGGTTAGTCATCGGAATCGGAGACATCACCCGCAAGCGCGTTCTGCCCGCGGTGCTGGCGGAACCGCGCAGCCGCCTCTACGCGTTGCTCACGCGCTCGCCCGCCAAGGCCGCGGCCTATCCCGGCGCGCTCGTCTTCACCGATCTCGGCGATGCCCTGCGCGACCCGGCGATCGATGCCGTCTATGTCGCCTCGCCCGTTGCGCTGCACGCCAGCCACACCATCGCCAGTCTGCGCGCCGGCAAGCATGTACTCTGCGAGAAGCCCGTCGCGCTGGACTTTGCCCAGGCCGAATCCATGGCCGCTGCGGCACGCCAGTCGGGACGGCTGCTGGGCGTTGCCTACTACCGGCGGCTCTATCCAAAGTTGGTCCGCGCGAAGGAGTTGATCGCCGAGGGCGCAATCGGCCAGCCGGTGCTGGCGGAGGCGAACTGCCACGGCTGGCTGGAGGGTCCCGACCGCGCCTGGCTGAAGGACCCCGCCATCGCCGGCGGAGGGCCGCTCTACGATGTCGGCTCGCACCGCATCGACACGTGCAATTTCCTCTTCGGCAGGCCGCTGCGCGCCACCGGCCTGCTCTCCAACGCCCTGCATCCGCTGGCGGTCGAGGACTCGGCCACCGCGCTCGTCGAGTACGCGGGCGGCATTCACGCCGTCATCGACGTGCGCTGGAACTCGCGCATCGTTCGCGACCAGTTCCGCATCATCGGCAGCGAGGGAGAGATCGTCCTCGATCCGCTCAACGGCCCCGCGCTCCGCCTGCTCCCGAGCGACGGCAAGCTGACCGAGGAGCAGCTCCCCGCCCACGCCAACGTCCACTTCCCAGCGGTTGAGAACTTCGTTGCCGCCGCCCTGGACGGCGCGCCGCTTGCCTGTCCCATCGACCAAGCCATCTTGACCGACTGGGTCACCGAGCGGGTGAAGGAGAGCAATGTACGGGAGGGCTAGTAATGAATCCCGGATGAAGAACCATCCCAGCGCGCGTCAGCGGGGAGCGGGGAACCGCCGCCAGGATCAGCCCGTATAGTAATTGCATGGGCCCACAGTTTAGAAAGTTCCGGATTGAGCTTCTAGCGCTATTGAGTCTGTCGCAACTCCTCACTGTTGTTGGATTGCGCTCTGCGCAGGCGCAAACCCCAGCACAGCCCGCGCTAGCCGTACAGTCGCAGCCAGCCACCAGTTCCCAGTCTTCAGCCACTAGTGACGCGCAACGGCCATTGCCCGATATCAACACCCTGATTCGGCAGGTAAGGGCGCAACAGAAAGCCTCATGGACGACGTTCCGGCAGTACACCTATCACTCGTCCAACACGGAGATTGATCTTGACTCGCACGGGAAGGCGAAGAAGACTACAAGCAAAGAGCTGGAGACAGTCTGTGTCGATGTTGGATGTTTCCCGAAGTTGCTGGAGGTCGATGGAAAGCCGCTCTCCGACGATGCGATGAAGCGGCAGAACGACGTGATTGATAGCCGAATTGCCTGGATCAAGGAACGGAATGAAAAGAAAGCCGCAGGACAGCCTCTGCCTCCGCCACTGAAGATAAAAAAGTCTGACGAGGTTGGCGACGATAATTTAATCTTTGCGTACTCTGTCGGGAGCTTTCTCCAATGGGGGCCGCAGTTGGGCACATTCTCGAACGTTCGCCGGGTCGATCTGCACGGGCGGCCGAGCATCGCCGTCGACTATATGGGCAATCCCCACGCAAAGGCCAACTCGATGCTGGATGGCGTCTTCCGCAATCTGGCCGGAACCGTCTGGGTCGACGAGCAGGACCACGCACTGGTGCGCATTGAGGGCAAGGTCTTCGATGACTACAAGGTCGGCGGCGGCCTGCTCGCCGATATCCACAAGGGCGCGACGGTGCAGATGGAATGGACCAAGGTTAACGACGAGGTCTGGCTACCGTTGGCGTTCAGCGGTCGCGGCTCGGCGCGGATCATGGTCTTCGTCAGCCACAGCGAGCAACTCGACCAGCACTGGTCAGGCTATCGCAAGTTCCGCACCAGTTCCACGATCCTTCCCGGTGTCGCCCAGGTTCCCGGCGCTCCGCAAGCCACCGAGCCAACCCAACCCCAGCCCTGAAACTGCTGCCGACTCGCTATCGCGCCGACTCGCTGCCGTTAAATAGCGAAGAGGGACAGCCGCAGCCGTCCCTCCCGCAAATCTTTGTTGTAGCCACTGGCGCAGCTAGAGAATGCAGCTAATGTACTAGAGACTGTACGAAGGGCTAGAGAGGCTGAACGTCAGACGCCTGCCAGCCCTTGGGCCCCTTAACCACGTTGAACTGCACAGCCTGTCCTTCTTGTAGGCTCTTGAAACCGTTCGAATTGATCGCCGAGTAGTGAACAAACACGTCCTCGCCGTTCTGACGGCTGATGAAGCCAAACCCCTTGGCATCGTTAAACCACTTCACTGTTCCTTGTTCCATGTTGGTAATTTCCTTAGTACTGATAAATTTTCATTGCCGCAAGATCCAAATCGGGGATCGACAACATACAAACGTCGCAGAAACCAATCTGTTTCAAACGATGGTTGAAGAGTAGCACATATTGCAACAATTTTTACGAAAAAATTTGCAACTGTTTTATTTACAATGAACGGCGACCGGTTGAGGCCCCTGCCAGGGATGCCTGCTTCGGCCCGTCCGCAGCCTGGAAGAGCGCAATTACGAGTGCTTCAGGACCGCATTAGTCCGGATTCACAACCGCCTCAGGCCGGCGGCAGGTGGGCTCTGACGATCTCTTCCGCCCGCTCCAGTACCTCTTCCAGGCTCATCGCGGTCGAGTCCAGAAGCACCGCGTCCTCGGCCGGGCGCAGCGGCGACTCGGCCCGGTTGCGGTCGCGGCGGTCGCGCTCGTGCATCTCCTCCACAACCGCCTGCTCCTCTGACCGCTGCTGCTCGGCGGTCTCCGGCGCCGGGGCCTGGCGAGACTCGGTCTGGCGCGCTGTGGTCTGCTCGATGGGTGCGGCCTGGCGGAACCGCCGGTTGCCCCGCACCTCCGGCGCGGCGTCCAGAAAGATCTTCACATCGGCGTCGGGAAAGACCGCCGTCCCGATGTCGCGCCCCTCCATCACCACGCCGCCCTGTGCCCCCAGCGCCCGCTGCTGCTCCACCATCCACGCGCGCACGCGGGGATGGACGGAGACCTGCGACGCCGCCGACGTAACGTCCGCCTCGCGAATGCGTTGCGAGACGTCAATGCCATCCAGCCGGACGCGGTTGCTGTCCACCTGCGGCTCCAGCACGATGCGGGTCGCCTCGGCCAGCGCCAGCAGCGGCCCCTCCTCGTCGAACGGGAAGTCCCCCTCGATCGCCTTCAGCGCCAGCGCGCGGTACATCGCTCCGGTCTCGATGTTGAGGAAGCCGAAGCGCCGCGCCAGGTGCGCCGCCAGCGTGCTCTTTCCAGCGCCGGCCGGGCCGTCGATGGCAATCACCGGCCGGCGCGGGCCGCTGGGCGCCTCGGCTTGCGTGGGCATGGCTTCTTCCATGGGTTCTGGTTGGCCTCGCATCAGTCGGACCCATCCTCCTTCGGTTTGAACTTGCGCGTGGGTGCCCGTTTGCCGAAGGGCTTCTTGCTGCCCGCAAACTTGGCAAAGGTGCTGCTGGGCTTGCCGGCAAACGACGCGCCCGGCTTACCCGCAGACTTTCCAAACGGCTTCTTCCCCGCGAATCCGCCCGGCTTGCCAGTAGACCTGCCGAAGGGCTTCTTCCCCGCGAATCCGCCCGGCTTTCCGAATGGTTTTCCCGCGAACTTGCGCGGCGCAAACTCTCCCGTCGCCTTGCTGGCAGCTCCACCAGCCCCCTCCGCGCGGGCCAGCCGCGCAGGCCGGTCTGAGGAGTACGGACGAGCAGCGCGGTCGCGCGGCGCATCGAACTTGCGATAGACGCGCTTGCCGCTCTCGCCGCCAAAGCCTCGCTCGCCGCCCTCTCTCGGCCTGCCCGCAAAGGGCTTCTCTCCGAATGATTTCTTCGCGTATGGCTTGCGCGTGGGCTTGTCTTTGGAGAAGCTCGCTTTGCCCGCGAAGCCCGACTTTCCCTTGCTGTCGGAGCTGCGCGCCGGACGCTCTCCGAAGCTCTTGCGCGGAGCGAAGTCCTTGCGCGACGGCCGCGCATCGCCTCCACTGGCGGTCCGGCCGCCGAATCCCTCCCGCTTGCGCCCGAAGGTTCCCGGCTTGCTGAACGTCTTGCGTGGCGGACGCGCATCGCTCTCCGCGCCGCGCGGTTTGTACTCGCGCGGCTTATACTCGCGTGGCTTGGTGAAGCTCGGCCTGGCAGCGTGCGGCTCGCGTGGCTGGACCGTTGCAGCAACGTCTTCCGTGGCTCCCGATGCGGCAATATCTCCCAACGAATCGTTGAGATCCTCCGCAACCTCCGACGGCCTCGCCGCAGCCGCCAGCCTGCGCCGCTTCTCTTCCTCCCAGGGCTTGTCGAAGCCACCCGTTTTTTTGAAGCCCGCTGTCTTGTCGAAGCCCGAAGCGGCAGACTTGTTGAATGGCCGCCGCTCGCGTCCGGACGCTGGCCCCGGTCCCTCGCGCGCCTTGAACCCAGACTTGATCCCGCCGCTTGGCCGGGCCTTGAATCCGGGCTTTGCGCCAAATCCTGTCGTTCTGCCGCGTTCAAACGGACCAGGCTTTGCGCCAACGTTCGACGGCTTCGCCTTGGCCAGGGTTCCCGTCCCGATCTTGCGTGGCTTGGGAATGAATTTCGTAATCCGCGGCGCGCCTTCGCCGGTGCTCTCTGCGCTGGCGGCTGCATCCACTTCGACCGCACTCTCGCCCTCAACAACATCCGCGGCTTGCGCCAGCCCCTCGACAACCGCCGCCTCCGGCGCAAGGAACTCCGGTAGCGAGCCGGCGACGTAGAGCATCGTGCGTCCCTCGACCGCAACCGTGTCCAACTGCCGCGCCGAGAGCAGCGCATGGACCACGTCGCGAATCCGCGAGCGCGAGGCCAGCGGCGCGAGGAAGCTCTCAATCTCGTCCCCACTCGCAACCACAGCCTGTCCCAGGTAGAGCGAGATCAGCGCGGAGAGGGCCGACGGCTGACCCGCATTCGCTCCCGCCTTGATCTGCTTGGTGAATCGCGCGCCGGTCAGCTCCCACAGCGTTGCCGCGCCATCGGGCTGGGCCAGCGGAAGCACGCGCAGGTGCGTCCATAGCTCGCCGAGCGCGCGCAGCACCGCCGCCTCCGTCACCTCTTTGCCCACCTCGGTGGTCAGGTCGTAAGCCGAGAGCGGTCCGCGCTGCGAGAGCGCCTCATGCGTCGCCAGCGCCAGCGGCGAAACCTTGAACGCGCCCGATGTCGTTGGCGGCTGCTTCCACGCCTTGTCGCCGCGCAGGGTGAAGACGTACGAAAAAACCGCAGTCGATGCGACGAAGTCCGGCGTATCGCCCGGCGCGCCCGCATGGACCGTCCCCGCGCCCAGCAGGTTCAGCGGCACGGCGAGTCCCTCCGCAACGAGGCGCGCCAGTAGGCTGCGTGCTTCCGTGGTCTGCTCGATTGTCGGGATCGCCGTCGGCTCGCCCAGCACCGCCTCCACCAGCGATGGAGCGGGCGCGACAATCTGCGGACGCGGCACAAACAGAACCAGCCCCGCGGTATTGATCCAACTGCGCAGGTTCTCCATCGTCAACAGCGCCTCGCCCTGCTGGTGCCACTGCTTCAGGCGCGTCTCGGCAAGCTGCGCGGCGGTCGGGATCGCCGGGTTGGTGGCTTCGCTGCTGATCGGATTGCTCGGCGTATTCAAAATGGGAGATGCCTTCCTGCTGGGCGCGCGCTCAAGTCGGTGCGAAGGCGTCAGCAATCCTTCGCGCGTGCGTCGGAGTAAATCTTGGGTTCAGGGCCGAAGTCCAGGCCGGTTGCGGACAATTATCAAAGAGCGAGGTGCGGGATTGCGATCGAATCTTTAGTAGAGAAGCCGTCATTCTGTGCGAAGCACCACAGAAGTTGTCATTCTGCGCGAATCGCTAAAGAAGCCGTCATTCTGTGCGAAGCACAGAATCTCCGTAGTTGTTCTGACAGTCGCCAATCTTCTCTACTTCCATTCTAAATGCGCTGGAAGGCGCGTTGGATGTCCTTATGAGAATATCGCAGCGCGATGGGCCTCCCGTGCGGACAACTCATTGGATGCTCGGTCTTCGCCAGCTCGGCCAGCAGCCATGCAATCTTTGTCGGCTCCAGCGGCATATTGATCTTGATCGCCGCGTGGCACGCAATCGACGCCGCTATCCGCCTCCGCCGCATCTCCGCGTTCTCCTGCTGCTGTTCCTTCTCCGGGACCGCCAGAACCTCCTCCAGCATCCGCTCCAGCTCGCGCCCTTCCAACCCCACCGGCGCTGCCTTGATGGCCAGGGTGCGCGGGCCGAACGGCTCCGCCTCGAATCCGTTCAAGTCCAGCTCGCGCGCAATCGCCGCGAACGACACCATCTGCGCCGGAAGCAGATCGACCAGCAGCGGCATCAACAGCCGCTGCCGCTGCACCTGCTCCACCTCGCGCGCGCGCAGTATCTTCTCGAACAGCACGCGCTCGTGCGCCACATGTTGGTCGATGATCCACAGCCCTTCGTCGTTGGCCGCCAGAATGAACGAGTCGCGCAACTGCCCCAGCGGCTTCAGCGTTGCCAGCGCGTTCAGCGTCCCATCCGCGCCTGAACCCGAACCGCCCGCGCCCACAGATTCCGCGCAGGCTGGGGCTTCACCCACACCCAACGCATCCACATCCGCCGCGCCCTCACTTCCGCACGACGATCCCTCCCGTTGCTCCGTCTGGTATCCCACCGCGATGCCCTGGTCGCCGAAGGCGAATCGTCCCACAGATGGCGGCACAACCGGCGCACGCAATGAAAAACGCTCCACGTCGTCGGTCGATGGCGCGCCCTCCGACTCGACGACTTCGCGCGGCGCATAGACCACGTCCTCCGGCGCGCCCGGCATCGGGCTTACATCCAGCAGCAGCGACGAGCTGGCCTGCGCGATGCCCACGCCTCCATGCATCTCGCCCAGCGCCGTGGCAAAGCTGGCCGCCGGACGCGCCGTCATCAGCGCCGTCCGCACCGAGTCGCGGATGAAGTCATGCACAAACCCCGACTGCCGAAAGCGCACCTCGGTCTTGGCCGGATGCACATTCACATCCACCTCCTGCGGCGGCATCTCCAGAAACAGCAGCACCACTGGGAACGATGTCGGCGGAATGATATTGCGGTACGCCTCAGCCAGCGCGTGCAGTACCACCCGGTCGCGCACCAGCCGCTGGTTCACGAAGACATACACCGAGTTGCGGTTCAGCTTCTGCAGCTCCGGCTTGGAGACGAACCCCGAGAGCCGCAGAAATCCCGGCTCCCGCTGCGCATAATCGGCCTCGCGCTTCCACGGCGGAGGCTCCGGCAGTCCCGCGCGCGCGAAGTCGATCTCCGCCGCGATGGGGAGCATCAGCGCCGCCGTCTCGCGCCCGAAGATCTGGAAGAGCCGGTCGCCGCTCGTCGCCACCGCAGGCGCAATCAGCAGCGCCTGGGTCGCCGAGTGCAGCTCGAAGTGCCGCTCCGGGTGGGCCAGCGCGTAGTGTGTCACCAGCGCCGCAATGTGTCCCAGCTCGGTCTGTTCCGACTTCAAAAACTTGCGCCGCGCCGGTGTGTTGTAGAAAAGATCGCGCACCGCGATGGTCGTCCCCACCGGCAGCCCCGCGTCCTCCACGCGCAGAATCTTTCCGCCCGCAATCTCCACCGTTGTCCCCGCCTCTTCTTCCGCTGCGCGCGTATCCAGCGTCAGCCGCGAGACGCTGGCAATCGACGGCAGCGCCTCGCCGCGAAAGCCCAGCGTGCGGATCGCCAGCAGGTCGTCGGAGCTGTGCAGCTTCGATGTTGCGTGCCGCTCGAAGGCCAGCAGAGCGTCGTCGCGCACCATCCCCTGCCCGTCGTCCACAATGCGGATCAGCTTGCGCCCGCCGCCCTCCACCTCGATCCGAATCCGCGTCGCGCCCGCGTCCAGCGAGTTCTCCAGCAGCTCTTTGACCACCGACGCAGGTCGCTCCACCACCTCGCCGGCCGCAATCTGATTGGCCACCTGGTCGGAGAGTACCCGTATGCGTCCCATCCCCCGATTGTACTGTTGCCGCCCCAGCGCGGATTATCGGATGGGCACGGCTTCAGAGCTTCAGCCCTTGCGGTGTTGCCCGTCGCCGCCGAAGTGCGCTTCCATCTGCGCGTTGAAGTGTACGTTGAACTCCGCCCCAGAGAGAACGCTCAGCGAGATGATGTACAGCCAGAACAGCAGCGCGATGCCCGCGCCCAGCGGCCCGTACACCTCCGAGTAGTTGGTGAACCGCGTCACGTACCAGCCGAAGACCAGCGTCGCCGGGAACCACAGCGCGGTGGCCAGCACAGCCCCCGGCAGGATCCTCCACCACCACCCCGCGGCCTCCGGCGCGGTCGAGGCAACCTGCGCGCCGGGCGAACGGCTCGCGTCGCGCTCGCTTTCAACCCCTTGCTTCTGGTCTGAAACTCCGATTCGCTCCTTCGGCGCGCCCAGATGATACAGCAGCGCAATCAGTCCCACGCTTGCGCCCACCGCCAGCGCCCAGCGCAGCAGCAGCGTCGCTGCGTAGATCGGCGCGCGCGCCTCCGGCCCGATGCTTGCCACCAGCCAGCCCGTCACCGCATGGCCGAAGACTACCAGCAGGCTCGCGATGGTCAGCGGTATCAGCGACAGTGGCACCAGCTCGCATGAACGCCTCCGCCGTCGCCAGAATCCCCAGCCATCGCGGCGCAGCCCGCGCGCCCGTCGCAACCCCTCCATCAGCGTGGCAATCACGTTCGACGCGCCCGCAAAGCTCACCACCCCGGCCGACACCAGCGCGCGCAGCGAGTGGGTATGCTTCGGCGCATTCTCGAACGCCGCATCCAGCAGCGCGCTGACGCCGGCCGGCAGCACGCGGTCGAAGAACTCCGCAAGCTGGAAGCGCACCGGGGCCGTGTCCGGCAGCAGCCCGATCACCGCCGCAGCCACGATCAGCGCGGGAAACAGCGCCACGATGGCCGAGTATGCAGTCGATTGCGCGATGTTCAGGCAGTCGTGGTCCAGCGCGCTCAGCAGCGTCCGGTGCAGCGCGCGCGCCACCACCGCGTACCAGCGCAACACCCGTTTCACGCGCGCCCGTCGGCTGCGCGACCGCGCCTCCGGCCCCCGCGCAGACATCTCCGGCCCCGGCGCAGCCTGCCCCGGTTCGCTGGCCGGGCCGGCCGCCTTCAGCTCTTCCACGTTTCCAGGAACTCGGTCACCGAGGCTGGCTCCATGTGGCGCATGTCTTCAAACTCTCCCGTCTGTTGCGCGTAGAGCAGCTTCCCGTCCGCCCCCAGAACGGCCAGCGCGGGCACGCCTTTGTTAATCGGCACTCCATATCTCTTTGCCACGTCCAGGTTGGCGTCCATGTGCCCGATCCACACATGCACCAGCACAAAGTTTTTTCCCAGCAGCGCGTCGTTGGGCGCCTGATGGAAGTAGATGTCCAGCGCCTGGCAGTCGCCGCACCAGTCGCCGCCGAAGTCGAGAATCACGCGCTTGTGCTCGCGCTTCGCCTGGGCCAGCGCGGCGGCAATGTCGCCGCTCGGGTTGGCCGTCTCCGAATAGATGTGCTTCGGAGTGTATGCGGGCGCGGACCTGGCCGGCTGCGCTGCCATCGGCGCGGACGCATGGCGGGTGGTCCACAGGAACATGCAGACAATGCCCAGCAGACAGACCGCCATCAGCCCGATCGTTGGTCCCAGCGCCATCGGCGTGCTCTTCTGCCCCGGTTCCGGCCTCTTGCGGTTTCGCATGCGTGTCGTCATCAGGTTTGTCCTTGAACTACAGAATACGGGCTTGTCCTTGAACTACAGAATACGATGGATCGCTCCAGAATACGTTCTGCTTCCGCCGGTGTCTGTTCCTTCCGTTGCCTGTTCTTGTTCTTCGT
>PLOU01000139.1:12219-12773 GCA_003142235.1 Granulicella sp. | reverse complement strand
CCGCACGGAGCGAACCCTCTTTGGAGAAAGAATACAAGAGCAAATGCGGGGGTTCCTCCACTCCGCGACGGACGATGAAGCCGTCCGTCGCTCCGGTCGGGATGACGGCGTTCAATTACCCGGTCGGAATGACGGCGTTGGATTACGGGGTGTGCGTGTGCTTGCGCTGGAGGGCTTCGGCCTTGGCGCTGACTGCGTTCTTGACGTTCTGCGCGGTCGAGGTGATTCTTTCGCGAACGTCGTGGGCTGTATCGGCGGCGTTCTGTTTGGCTTCGCTATGCTTTGCGGTGCAACATGCGTGGGCTTCGCCGGCGACCGCGTGGACGGCGTCCTTTGTGTTGCCCCAGGCTTCTTTTACGGCGCCCTTGACCTGATCGGCTGCGCCTGAGTTGGCAAGCTTGTTGTTGCCGAGAGCTTCGCCGACAGACTGCTTTGCCTTGCCTTTTAGCTGGTCGAACTTTCCTGCTGCGGTGTCACGATTCATGGGGTTGCTCCTGTGGTTTGAGTGCGGACGGGTTATGTGTCTGGGAGAACCAGATTCCGATAATCCCTGA
>PLOU01000139.1:0-12172 GCA_003142235.1 Granulicella sp. | reverse complement strand
ATGAGATTGAAGACGAGAACGATGACGGCGAGGACGATGAGGATATGAATCCAGCCGCCGAGGGTGTAGCCGCTGACCAAGCCCAACAGCCAGAGGATGAAGAGAACGACGGTGATGGTCCAAAGCATTGCGATTTCTCCTGTGAACTGCGCGGCGATGATTTCTGCCGTTGGAGTGGAAAGACCAACCGCGGGCCGTCATGTGATAAGTTGCGAGTTACCGGGAAGAGGTTGCCAGGTGCGTCGTAACGAGATTGATTTCGGGGGTAGGGCGTGAGGATTGCGATACAGGGCGAGCTGGGATCGAACAGCCACATGGCGGCGCTGGATATGCTGGCGGGGGCTGGCGGCGAGGTGGAGATTGCGGCGTGCGCCCTGTCGGCGGAGGTCTTCGAGCGGGTGGCGGCGGGCGAGGTGGATGGGGCGGTGCTGCCGATCGAGAACAGCCTGCATGGTTCGGTGGCGGAGCACTACGACCTGCTGCTTGCCCAGCCGGTGCGGATTGCGCGGGAGAGCCTGCTGCGGGTGAGGCACAACCTGATTGCGCGGCCGGGGGTGAAGTTGGAGGACGTGCGGCGGGCGATGTCGCACCCGGTGGCTCTGTCGCAGTGCAGGCGCTGGTTTCGGGAGCATCCGGAGATCGAGGCGGTGAACTTCTACGACACGGCGGGAAGCGTGAAGCAGGTGATGGCGATGGAGGCCACGGACACGGCGGGGATTGCGCCGGAGCTGGCGGCGCGGCAGTATGGCGGCGAGGTCCTGGTGGCGGGGATCGAGGACCACGCGGAGAACTACACGCGGTTTCACTATCTGGTGCGGGAGAGCGGATGGGAGGCGGCGGAGGGGGCGAACAAAGCGAGCCTGGCGTTCATCGTGCTGCACCGGCCGGGGACTCTGGTGGTGGCGCTGGAGGAGTTTGCGCGGGCGGGGGTGAACCTGACCAAGATCGAGTCGCGGCCGGTGCCGGGAATGCCGTGGGAGTACGTGTTCTTCGTCGATCTGCGGTTTGAATCGTCCAGCCAGATGGATGCTGCGCTGGCTGGATTGGGGCGGCATTGCGAGATGGTGAAGGAGCTTGGGCGGTACGTGGCGGCGTAAGTGGCTCATGGGGAAGAGCAAATCTGCGATGTGCGTCGTGGCTGGGGTTGAAGGGGAAGGCCGGATGAGCCGATGACGGATAGGTGGAAGCGCGCATCCAATGGAAGTGAGGGCGCGGTAGAGTAGGTGCGCGCGGGGATTGGGGCGCGACTTTGGCGGCTATGAATGCATCCAATGAAGGAAATCTGATATAAAGACACTCAAGGATAGACGATGCCAAATGAATTTGTAAGCGTGATCAAGCCAAGAGCATCCAAGGTTGACGATGATTCGGCGGAGGTTGTGATCGCCGGCCGGGCGATTCCGGTGCTGCCGGTGCGGGACACGGTGCTGTTTCCCCATGCGGTGTTGCCGTTGACGGTGGGACGCGAGAGCTCGATTCTGTTGATCCAGTCGCTGGGCGAGGAGAAGACGATCCTGGTGGTGGCGCAGCGGGACGCGCGGCAGGACTCGCCGGAGGGGGCAGACCTGCATCAGATTGGCACGCGCGCGACGGTGCATAAAGTCGTCAAGATGCCGAACCAGAGTTTGTTCGTCTTTACCGAGGGCAATGAGCGGGTGCGGTTGGGTGAGTTTTCGCAGATTGCCCCGTTTATGACCGCGGAGTGCGAGACGGTGGAGGAGATTGAGCCTGTGGTGTCGCCGGAGACGGAGGCGCTGCAGCGCAACGTGGTGAGCCAGTTCCAGCAGATTGTGAGCGCATCGCCGACGCTGTCGGACGACTTGCAGACGATTGCGATCAATATTGAGGAGCCGGGGCGGCTGGCGGACTTTATTGCGTCTTCGCTGCCGTTTCTGACGACGACGGACAAGCAGGAGCTGCTGGAGACGCCGGACATCTCGGCGCGGCTGGAGCGGATCAACAAGCACCTGGCGAAGGAGATTGAGGTGCAGCAGTTGCGCAACAAGATCCAGACCGAGGTGCAGGACTCGGTGCAGTCGTCGCAGCGGGACTACTATCTGCGCGAGCAGTTGAAGGCGATCCAGAAGGAGTTGGGCGACCTGGACGAGACGCAGAAGGACATTGCGGAGCTGAAGGAGAAGATTGAAGCGGCGGGGATGCCGGAGGAGACGAAGAAGGACGCGCTGAAGGAGCTTGGGCGGCTGAGCCGGATGAATGCGATGGCGGCGGACTACTCGCTGACGCGGAACTACATTGAGTGGCTGGCTGTGCTTCCGTGGTCGAAGTCTTCGGCGGGCGAGGTGGACATTCTGAAGGCGAAGGAGATTCTGGACGCGGACCACTACGGGTTGAAGAAGGTGAAGGACCGGATCCTGGACTATCTCTCGGTGCGGCGGTTGAAGCCGGACATGAAGGGGCCGATTCTGTGCTTTGTGGGGCCTCCGGGGGTGGGCAAGACATCGCTGGGGCGAAGCGTGGCGCGGGCCCTGGGGCGGAAGTTTGCGCGCATCTCGCTGGGCGGGATGCACGACGAGGCGGAGCTGCGCGGGCACCGGCGGACATACATCGGCGCGTTGCCGGGGCAGGTGATCCAGAATTTGAAGCGGATCGAAACCAACGACCCGGTGTTCATGCTGGACGAGGTGGACAAGCTGGGGCGGGACTTCAGGGGCGATCCGGCGAGCGCGCTGCTGGAGGTTCTGGACCCGGAGCAGAACAATACATTTCGCGACAACTATCTGGACCAGCCGTTCGACCTGTCGAAGGTGCTGTTCATCTGCACGGCGAACCAGCTCGACCCGGTGCCGGCGCCGCTGCTGGACCGGATGGAGATTATCGAGCTGACGGGATACACCGAGGAAGAGAAGGTGGAGATCGCGATCAAGTACTTGATCCCGCGGCAGATCAAGGAGAACGGGATTGATCCGGCGCTGATCGAATTTCCGGTGGAGAGCATCGCGCATCTGGCGCGGCACTACACGCGGGAGGCTGGCGTGCGCAAGCTGGAGCAGCAGATTGGGACGATCTGCCGCAAGCTGGCGCGGCGGATCGCCGAGGGCAAGCCGGAGAAGCTGGTCGTCACCAACGATGTGATTCTGGAGTTTCTGGGCGGGATCAAGGTGCGCGTGGATACGGAGATCGCCGAGCGGACGAAGCGGGCCGGGGTTGCGGTGGGGTTGGCGTGGACGCCGGCGGGCGGCGACATCCTGTTCATCGAAGCCAACCGCATGAAGGGCAAAGGGACATTCACCATCACCGGACAGATCGGCGATGTGATGAAGGAGAGTATGCAGGCGGCGCTGACGTGGGTGCGGTCGAATGCGAAGGCGCTGGGGCTGGACGAGGACCTGCTGAAGGACGTTGATCTGCACATCCATGTTCCGGCGGGCGCGATTCCCAAGGACGGGCCAAGCGCTGGCGTGACCATGGCGACGGCATTGGTGAGCCTGCTGACGGAGACGCGGGTGCATCCGCTGCTGGCGATGACGGGCGAGATTACGCTGAGCGGGAACGTGCTGCCGGTGGGCGGGATCAAGGAGAAGTTCCTGGCGGCGAAGCGGGCTGGCGTGCGCGACGTGATCCTGCCGACGGACTGCAAGCAACAGGTGGATGAGGACCTGTCGCCGGAGCAGACGGCGGGGGTGACGATCCACTATGCGAGCCGGATCGAGGACGTGCTGGCGATCGCGCTGCCGAAGTCGCAGGGCGACGCGGTGCGGGATGAGGTGGTGCGCGAGGAACTGATCGGCGCGACCAACTGATCTTCGCGCAAAATTGAAGAGGCGGTTGCGAGTCTCGTGGCCGCCTCTTTCTGCGTGTGGCTTCGGAATCGCATAGAAGGTATTCTGAGCGGATGCGGATTCGCGTGCTCAGCTTCGGCGTCTTGCGCGCTCGTGCGGTTAACTTTTCGAGGAGAAATTCGGTGGACGCTGCACAAAAGCGAGGGTGCGCGATGAGGGTTGGCGTAACAATTCTTGCCACGGCGCTCTCGATTGCGATGGGCTGTGCACCGATTTGCGCGCAGGAGACGCAGGCGGAGCCGAGTCCGGTGACGCCTGCGCCGAAGCAGACGACGAATTCGCAACAGAGCGGAACTTTGCAGAGCGGGGCGCAGGCGAGTGGGACGCAGACGAGTGGGTCGCAGAGCGGAACGCAACAGACTGGCTCGTCGCAGAGCGGGGCGCAGGCTACTGGCGCTCAATCGACGCAGCAGCAGACGACGGCGCCAGTCGTGCGGCGGCCGGTTGCGCATCCCAATGCGGGCCCTACGGAGCCGGTGGCGGGGCCGCTGACTGGGGCTGGCGCGGCGGCGGCGCAGGGGACGGGAGCGCAGCCGGTGGGCCAATCGAAAAACGGGGGCATCGATGCGGGGACGCTTCGCGTGGAGGCGCGGCTGGTGAACGTGGCGGTGAATGTGGTGGATGAGCACGGCGCGCCGGTGGGCGGCTTCGAGAAGAAGGACTTCGCACTCTATGAGGACGGACGGGAGCAGGCGGTCGCGGTGTTCGAGCGCGAGGCGACCAGTCCGCTGTCGATTGTGCTGGCGATCGATGCGAGCGAGACGGTGGTGACCAGCGAGCGGCTGGAACGCGATGCGGCCAAGCACTTCGTGCATGCGATTCTGCGGTCGCAGGACGAGATCGACCTGATGGAGTTTGCCGACACGGTGCGCGAGGTGGTGCCGTTTACCAATCAGGTGAAGCGCATCGAGGAGGGGCTGGGCGAGATCGGGCGCGGGGACGAGACGGCGCTGTACAACGCGGTGTACCTGGCGAGCCAGCGGCTGGGGGCGACCTCGGCGGCGGCCGGGCGGCGGCGCGTGCTGGTGGTGATCAGCGACGGCGGCGACTCGGTGAGCGGGAAGAGCTACGAGCAGGCGGTGGAAGAGGCGCAGCGCGCGGGGGCGATCGTCTACTCGATCATCATTGTGCCGATTGCGGCGGACGCGGGACGCAATACGGGCGGCGAACACGCGCTGATCCAGATGAGCGAGGACACGGGCGGGAAGTACTACACCGTGGTGGACCCGAAGGACCTGGAGCCGGCGTTCCAGCACATCTCGGACGATCTGCGGACGCAGTATTTATTGGGGTACTACGCGCCGCTGCAGGGAAGCGAGAGCGGCTTCCGGCGGATAAAGGTGAAGCTGACCGATGCGGCGGCGGATGCGAAGTACAACCTGCGCTACCGGACGGGATACTTCGCCGATGCGAAGTAGCACCTTGAACTTATTGGGCGAAGAATTAGGATGTGTGGTGAAGTCAGAGGTACGGGCCAATGATTTGTAGAACGAAGTTGGGAAGAAGGTTGCGGTCTAGTAGGGCAGGCCGGTTGGGTGTAGTGGTGGCGATGCTGTTGGGATTGAGAAACGTACCGTTGGTGGCGCAGTCGGCGCAGGGGCCGGGTGCAGGGCCGCAGCCGAGCAAGATGATGGCCGCTGATGCACATCCTGAGTTTGAGGTCGCAACGATCAAACCAAGCGATCCTGAAGACGAAAGCGATGGGTTCAGTACCAACGGGCGGCACGTTTCCGTAAGGAACCAGAGCGTGAGCAAGATTCTTGCGGCTGCTTATGGGATTCACGTGAGGCAGGTCGTGGACGGGCCGTCTTGGCTTGGGAACGATCGGTACGACATAAGCGGCGTGGCGGACGTAGAGGGCGAGCCCAGCTTGAAGCAGATGCAGGAGATGCTGCAAAAGCTGCTGGCGGATCGCTTCAGACTGAATGTTCATCGGGAGAAGAGGCAACTTTCGGTTTATGCGGTCACGGTGCTCAAGACTGGGCCAAAGCTGACAAAGAGCAAGGGTGATCCGAACGGTTCGCCCGACCAGGAAGGTTCGGAGCATGGAACCCAAACCGCATCGAAGTTCACGAATACCTCAATGGCGGATTTTGCGTTCATCATGCAGTTCTTTCTGGATAGGCCGATGGTGGATCAGACCGGGCTTACCGGGCGGTACGACTTCTCGTTGAGGTGGACGTTCGACGAGACGCAGGCCAGCAGCGATCCCAATGCGGTGCCCGGGATCTTTACGGCGATCCAGGAGCAGATCGGGCTGAAGCTGGAGGCGGTGAAGGCGCAGGCGGATGTGATTGTGATCGACCATGTGGAGCGGCCTTCGGCAAATTGACGCGGGGGATGCAGAAGGACACAGGCTGGGGTTTTCTGGGAGAAAGCTACGAGCCGCTGTGGTTCGGCGAAGTTCGTCGGGATCCTTCGCGCTCGAAAGACGCGCTCAGGATGACAGCTTTCAATTTATACGCGAGCAGCTTCGCTCAAGATGACAACGTAATACAGACAACGACGAAGAACAGGCAACTGCAAATGCGAAATGCGGGGGTCCCTCCACTGCGGCGGCAAAAGCGCCGCCTCCGGTCGGGATGACGGCGGGTTAGGGCGCTGCCGGTCGGGATGACGGCGTGGGTGGAGTGGGCTGATAGGCTGATAGGGAGCGAGTTGCACCGAGGAAATACGCCGGTGGCCGAGGAGAGACGATGAAGCGGTTTGAGTTTGCGCATGTGGCGGAGGGGATTGCACGGCAGGCGGGCGCGCTGCTGCGGGAGTTCTATACCAAGGGAGTGGAGACGGAGTACAAGGGCGATGTGGACCTGGTGACGGAGGCCGACCGAGCGAGCGAGAAGCTCATTCGCGAGAAGTTGACGGCGGCGTTTCCGGGGCATGGGATTTTTGGCGAAGAGGGGACGAGGGAGCAGCTCGACAGCGAGTATCGGTGGTACGTCGATCCGCTGGATGGGACGACTAACTTTGCCCATGGGTTTCCGGCGTTCTGCGTGATTCTGGGGCTGGAGCGGAGAGCGGCGGGGCTGGCGAAGGACGCTGGCGATCTATCCAAAGACAAAGACGGAGAGATTGTTGCGGGGGTGATTTACGATCCGCTGCGCGATGAGATGTTCTCGGCGGAGCGGGGCAAGGGGGCGTTCCTGAACGGGAAGGCGATCCATGTGTCGAAGACGCGGACGCTGGCCGAGTCGCTGACGGCGACGGGGTTCCCGAGCCATAAGCGGCACAGCTCGCCGAATATGCATTTTTACCAGGAGATCACGCTGCGGTCGCATGGGGTGAGGCGGGCGGGATCGGCGGGGCTGGACCTGGCGTATGTGGCATGCGGACGGCTGGATGGATTCTGGGAGTTCAATCTGAATCCGTGGGACACGAGCGCGGGGGTTCTGCTGGTGGAGGAGGCGGGCGGGACGGTGACGCACTTCGATGGCGGGAGGTTCACGCTGGACTCGCGCGAGGTGTTCGCGACCAATGGGCTGGTGAAGGCCGAGATGCAACATTTGTTTCAGGAGATGTTCGCGGGGCGGGAGATGGGGGCGATTCCTACGCCGGCGGAGTTTGCGGCGAAGCGGAAGGCGGAAGTGAAGTAGAGCCTTCGTCTCCCACCCATCGCGTGAGACAAAGGCGCGATGGATGGGGCACCCACTTTCACTGAAGTCTGGGATTTTTACTCCATCCCACCCATCGCGTGAGACAAAGGCGCGATGGATGGGGCACCCACTTCCAGGGTAGTCAGAGTTTTTTGCGGAGGGTTTCGAAGACGATGTAGGCGACGGTGGCGGCGAGGATGGCGATGGAAAAGTTGGTGATGGTGAAGATGTTGCCGAGGGCGACGGCGAGGGTTTTGCCGTGGCCGGCGGCGCGGTTGAACTCTCCCATCAGGAGGTTGGAATAGAAGAGGAAGACGATGAAGGAGACCTCGATGAGCGCGCGCAGGACGTGGCTGAGGGGGTGCGGAGGCTGTGGGGGAAGGGGCATGGAACGATTTTACTGCGATTGAACTCAATCGAAGACAATGAAGTGGTCTCCCACCCATTCCGCAAAGAACGCGGAATGGATGGTGCACCCGCGGCGGAATGGATGGGGCACCCGCTGCGGAGGAGTTGGACAATTCTATGAATCGAAGGGGGCTGCGGGGGAATCTTGTATCTTGTAGCGAATGGTTGGTGAGCTGGGAGTAGTATTGTGACCGTAGATGGTCCGGGGCCGGCTTTTGTCAGGCGCACCTTTTGAAGCCAAGATTTTTTCAACAGCAAGGGAGATCGAAATTATGGCCTACGTGATTGCGGAACCATGTATCGGAACCAAGGATACGGCGTGCGTGGATGCTTGTCCGGTGGACTGCATTCATCCGAAGAAGGACGAGGCGGGGTTTGCGGATGCGGATCAGTTGTTCATCGATCCGGTGGAGTGCATCGACTGCGGAGCGTGCGTGCCGGTGTGTCCGGTGTCGGCGATCTACGCGGGCGACGACCTGCCGGAGAAGTGGGCGGAGTTTACGGCGAAGAACGCGGCGCACTTCGGGCGGTAAGCAAAGGCAGGTTCGAGGTTCGCGGTTCGAGACGCGCGGTTCCGAATTATGGGCTGCGCGTTTTTTCTTTGTGGCGCGGGAAAGGCAAATACGGAGATTCTGAGCTACGCTCAGAATGACGAACAAGAACAGACAACAGCAAGAGCAAAGACGAACGACGGAGATTCTGACTCTACGAGTCAGAATGACGGCTTCCTAAAGAATATGGTGGGTGAGGCGGCGCGATGACGGAGCATGTGGGGGAGGCGATTGTGCTGCGGACGTGGCCGTTCCACGAGGCGGACCTGGTGGTGAGCCTGTTTACGCGGGAGCAGGGGAGGGTGAAGGGCGTGGCGCGCCATGCGCTGAAGAGCCGGCGGCGGTTCGGCGGGGCGCTGGAGCCGATGACGCATGTGCGGGCGAGCTATGTGGAGAGGCCGCGGCAGGAGCTGGTGCGGCTGGATGCGCTGGAGATTCTGTCGTCGCCGATGTCGCGGCCGGTGGACTACGCGCGGACGGCGGCGCTGGAGATGGTGGCCGAGGTGCTGGAGGAGGCGCTGCCGGAGGGGGCAGTGGAGGACGCGGTCTTCCGGCTGGCTCTGGCGGTGCTGGACGAGCTGCAGGTGGGACGGGTGTGGATGCCGATTACGTACTTTGCGCTGTGGATGAACCGGCTGATGGGATGGATGCCGGAGCTGGGAAGATGTGCGGCTTGCGGACTGGATCTGCGAGACGAGACAGTGTGGTACTCATCCGCGAGCGATGGGGTGACGTGCGAGGACGACCGGGTGGGCGGGAGCGAGGCGCTGAGCGCGGAGTCGGTGGCGACGGCGGGGCGGATCTTTCGCGGGACGGTGAAGGGGCTGGCGGAGGAGGATTGGCCGAAGACGCGTTCGGCGGATCTGCGGCGGTTTGCCATCGAAGTGCTGGAACGGCACCTGGAGGGACGGCTGATGACGGCGCGGGTACTGGCGCGGGGGTAGTGGCTTGGGGCTGATCGCAGTGGGCTAGACTTGGGCTGAATGGCGATCCAGGCGCAAGGAAGATCGGAGCCGGTGAAGGAGGCGCCGCGTGAGAGCGCGGGCGGAAGGGCGAGGCTGCCTGCGCTGCTGCCAAACAGAGACAGGAACAGCCATCTCTATGCACTGGTTATGCTGGCCATTCTCTTCTATCTTCCGTACTACATACCGCAACGTCCGGTCGCATCCGACTCCTACCTCTTCGGATTCAATAACCGCGCAGCGATCATCCTTCTGCTGGTTTTCTCCGTGGGGGCCGCAATCTGGGGGAAGGGCTACAATCTCGCACTGCTGCCGGCAGGCCATCCCAAGAAGATCGCGGGCAGGACGTTGGGCATATGTCTCGCGATTCAACTCGCCGCGTGCCTCGCGATGGACCTGCTGGCCGGGGGCTTCGGCGGATTCTGGGAGTCAACCTACGAGATCGACCGGGTGTGGCTTCTGGCGCAGGGACATCTGCCATACGTTGGATTTGAATGGCCCTTTGGCGTCCTATTTCTGTATGGCCCGCTGTGGCTCTCGCATCTGTTCCATGGCGGCATCGCGCAGGGCTACAACGCGTTCTGGACCCTCTCGTCGCTTGCCGGGGTCGCTCTACTCTTCGCCACCATCAACCGACTCGATTACCCCACCCCGCGCAAGACTTCGATCTTTCTCATCTTGTTTGCCGCCTTCCTGCCGTCAGTCATCGGCATGGGCGCACACTACACCTTAGTGCGCTACATGGCACCCCTCTATTGCATTTTGATCGTCAGCAGAGTGAGCACTGGCAGCACGCAGCGGAGAGCCCAACGACTGGCTGCCGCGCTGGCCGTCTGTTTCACAGCCATGCTTCTGCTGATCTCTCCCGAGATGGCAATGGCCCACGCGTTCGCCTGCTCGATTCTGTTGTTTCCGCGCAAGCCGGCAATCAGCTTGAGGTTGGGCACATCGCCGTATGCCGCAATGCTGGCGGGCCTCGCGGCGCTTTTTACCGCCGCGCTGAAGCTGCATCTGCTGGATACACTTCTCGCCTCCGGGGGCGGTGCAGACAGCTTTCCCATTCCCTTTTCGGTCCCTGTCCTGTTCTTTTACGCGGTGGTCTTCGTCTGCTCGTGCTCGGTTGTCCGGCGGTGGGCCGAGCCCTCGCTGACCGACAACTCCATCGCTCTGATCGTTCTCTCCATTCCGCTGCTGGCCGCGGCCCTTGGCCGATGCGACCCCGGACACATTCTGGCCAATGGCGTGGGCCTCATGGTTGCCGTGTTCCTCTATGCCTCGTGTTCGCCCCGCATGTGGAGGCTGTACCGCAACTCATTCATCGTTGCGATGATTGCCATCCCCGGATACACGGTTTACCGAGGCTTCCTGCCGCGGCTTGGCATGGCTGCCATGCGGACGGCCGCGGAAGAGACCATGCCCGGCGTCACAGGCCTGCGCGCATCCATCGCAGAGTTTGGCATCCGCCACATGCCAGCCTCCGCCTTCAAGAGCGCATGGCTCACCGAGATGGCGAGACTCAGAGTTCACGTTGTCCCCGCCACGATCGACTTTGCCTCGCTCTATCCCGGCCTCGACGTATCGCGCCCGGACGGCATATTGGAGGCGCCGTTCGGCTACAAGCCCAACGGCTTCGGCTCGTACCACTCCAGCGCCGTCGACTATGGCTACTACGAGGGGATCGAAAACGCCAACACACCGCTTGCCGTGCAAAGAAAGATCGACGAGCTGGCCGGCCATCCCGACAGAGATCTCCTGTTGCCCAATGAATCCGCAAGCCTTTGCAACGTCGACGGGCGCCTGCGACAACAAATTCTCTCCGTCTTCTTTCTCTTCCCCTATACGGCGCGCGTCACGCATCCTGTCAGCGTTCACCAACCGCTCTGCGACTACATCGCCGGCCACTACACGCTGGCGCGTTCCGGCACGCCGGACAACTTTGAGTACGAACTGTGGACGCCAGCGAAACCTTGATTTGGTAGTCGATAGAGCGGGTGCGGCGGCAGGACGGCGATACGGATCAGGCGGGCTTATCGGGTGCCGTCAGGTGGAACGGAGCAGGATTGACGTCTAGACGTCGGCAGTGTACTTTGAGCTATGGGCACAACGCCGCCAGGCCGAATTCGGGACTCAATTATTGGCTATCTTGGGGCGATCGGTTGCGATGCGTCACTGGATGAGATACACGATGCAGTTCGTGCAGATTTAGGCTTGGTTGCGCCTTCCTCTGTTCGCTCTTACCTGAACCTGAATACGCCGCAGAAGTTTGTGCGAACCGGTAAAGGGCGCTATTCGATCACTCGAATCGAGGGGATCGAGCCGGTTGCGGAACCGAAGACCTCCAACTTTGTGCAGATTGGCAATGCGAGGCTTTATACCTCGGATTGCATGAGCTGGCTGGCGTCTCAGCCTGCAAATTCGATCCACGCAGTCATTACCGATCCGCCGTACGGAATTCGAGAGTACAGCGCGCAGGAGCAAGGCAAGCTGCGCCGGGGCAGGGGTGGGATGTGGCGCATTCCGCCGTCTTTCGACGGCCATGTCAGATCGCCATTGCCTCGGTTTACGGTTTTGGACGATGACGACAGGGCTTTTCTGCTGGTGTTCTTCAAGAATTTTGCGCGGCTGCTTCATCGGATCGTGGTTCCGGGCGGCAATATTGCGGTTGCCAGCAACCCGCTTCTCGCGCATATTGTCTCGTCCGCGTTCAGCGCCGGAGGGTTTGAGATACGAGGCTCCGTGGTGCGATTGACGATGACGATGCGCGGTGGAGACCGGCCAAAGAATGCACATACGGAGTTTGACGGCGTGAGCGTGATGCCGCGCTCGATGTGGGAGCCGTGGGTGATCGCGCGAAAGCC
>PLOU01000016.1 GCA_003142235.1 Granulicella sp. | reverse complement strand
GTGCTGGCGATCTCCGGCACGGCGTTTACGGAGACGCAGGTGCGGCTGCTGGGGCGGTTCACCAAGCGCGTGATCGTCAACTTCGATCCGGACACGGCGGGGGCGACAGCGGCGGAGAAGTCGATCGCGCTGCTGACCGAGGAGGACTTCGACGTGAAGCTGGTGACGCTCGAAGGCGGCTTCGATCCCGACCGCTTCGTGCGTGAGAAGGGGATTCAGGCCTATGGTGCGGCGCTGCGCGAGGCCAAGCGCCGCTCGGATTATCTGATCGAACGGGCACAAGTCTTGTTTCCGGGGCAGTCGGCCGAGGCCAAGGTGAGCAAGATGAACTTTCTGCTGCCGCACATCCGGCAGACGATGCACCCGATCAAGCGTGCTCAGTTTGCGGAGGACGCGGCGAACAAGCTGGGGATCGATTCGGCGCTGATGCGGCAGGAGCTGAAGCAGGCAGCGGCGCATCGCCTGGCCTCAGTGCCTCAAAATATACGAGACGTCGGAGAAATGGAACGAGACCTCATACGCGCGCTCATATTACCGGAAGCTGACGAGGCACGCCGGATTGCGGCACATCGAGTGGTGGAACACTCCGAACTTGTCCGCGGGCTCACTGCGGGCGAGCTGATCGAAGCGATTGCAAGTGCACCTGCACCCTTGAGCCCGCTGGATGCAGGTCCAGACGAAGCCAGTCGAGCTCTTATAGCCCAGCTCCTGCAAATAGACGCAGTTGAGGATGCGAAGGTGCAGCTGGCAATGGAACGGGGAGATAGGATCAAAATTGTTCCTTTGGCTCAGAGGGTAAATGACGCGCTCTACTCGCTGGAGCACCGTCGCCTGGAACGGCGCCAGCGCGAACTGCGTTCGCAGATCGCCGAGGCCGACCGGCGTGGGGACCAGGAGATGCTAGGGCAGCTCATTCAGGAGAAGCTACAGATTGATCGCCAGCTCCGCGCTCAGTAGGTATCCTCCGGCAGAGCTGGGGGGTTCTCCCAATTTGAATAGCGAGAAATCTATTCTCGACGGACCGCCAGTGGGGCGTAAAAGTGAACTACTTTTGCCTGCTGAATCCCACCGTTCAACAATGGCCTAGTCATGCTCTTCTCCAGAATGCGCTGGTGTATCATTTAGTTATGAGCCTTCCTCGTCGAGCATTTCAATGCGTCAGAGCCTATGTGGGTCTGGGAAGCCTGAACCGTTGAACCGAGGGCATGGTCGACCATCCACAGGAGATAGTTGCCCAGTGTTTCAGCTACGCCGATGCGTTCCTTCAGCCGGTTTAAGTCCCGGAAGAAATTACCTCTCTGCTTGAGGACGTGAAGAAGCTAAATCCGAAAAGAGTGCTTGAGATTGGCACCTGCAAAGGTGGAACGCTGTATCTCCGGACACATGTCGCCCAACCCGATGCGACAATAGTTAGCGTTGACCTGCGGAGTGGAAGAGTTAGCGGTAGCTATTCCAGCCTGCGAACACCCATTTACCGCCGGTTTGCGCGCAGGCAGCAACGACTGCATTTGGTGAGGGCCGACTCCCATCAGATGGATACGCTCGAACAGGTGAAGCAGCTATTTGGGGGATCCGAGATCGATTTCTTGTTTATTGATGGCGATCATAGCTACGAGGGCGTGAAGCGAGACTGGGAGATGTATTCAACTTTGGTCCGCAAAGGTGGAATCATTGCTTTTCACGACGTGGCCAGCAACTATGGAGACGCAGGTAAAGCGATGCTGGGACGAGATTGAAAATAATTTTCCTCATCGCGAACACATGGTTCATCCAGAGGAACTCTACGGAATCGGCGTGATTCTCAAATAAGGATACGACAATCTTCGCCACCGGAGCATCCGGTTGGTGTCCCCGTTATGCTACTGTGCCACTCGTGGGATCGATACGCAAGGTACGAGCGCAGCTTTTGCAATCCGGCGCGTCTCCTCCGCAGTTTGCAGCGACCGCTTTATAGAACTGCCGTTCGCCCCAACTTTGAACGCCTCGCTCGCAACACCAGGATTGGTCTGTTCGAGCAAGGGGTGCATACGGCAACCCGGACCACCATTCACCTGGGTTTTGTCATCGCCTGTAGTATTTGCGGGTATTTCAACTCCCATTCCTGCTCAAAATGCTTCTCCAGCGTTCCCGCACGCGCCAAAGCCAACAACTCATCGAGATTGTTTCCGAGTCTGATTTTCACAAAGTTTTTTTTGAAATACTTGAGATCGGCCAGTCGCGGATAGTTGCCGGTCCCAACTATACTTCCGAAATCGATAAATACATGTTGCGAATAAAACGGAGTTGTGTAGACATTTATGTTACTGCCCGAGGAATATCCATTTACAAAAATACCCAGACCGGCGGAGCGAATCTTCTCAATGAAGTATTCCCTGCCAAGCAAATGAGCCACCGAGAGAAAAAAATCCACGTTTATCTCAGATCGATCATATAGATCGGCCAGAAACAATCCGTCGCGGCGCAGATACCCTCTGTAATTATCCAGCGACGGATTTGGGTCGTTACAATAGAACCCGTATTGCTCAAACAGGCTGAAGTCAATCGAGTGCCTCTCGCAAAACATCTCTGTCAACAGCGGACTGGTCCCAAAAGATCCGCAGAAAACAACCTGTTTTTTCCCAAGAAGCAGCTTGATGCTCTGAAAAAATCTTCCCTTGCTCTGAAAAATGTTCTTCAAAGGAATCCATACGGTCTTTGCTTTCGCGCCTAGCAGTATCGCCGCAGTCCTTAAATCGAAGCGGAGCGGAGATAAGTTGAAGCCCAGCTCGCCTTCGCGATAAAGGTTTTGGAATTTGTATTTCACTTGGGACATTCGCGAAACATCCCCGACAATAAGTGCTGTCAAATCGGCGTCGCGTCCAAGCGAAAGGCTTGCTTTTTCAATTAATCTTCCGTCCCTCAACCCATCCCATAAGATATAAAAAAATTTAGTACTATGTAGGCTTGGACCATCGTGGCCTGGGGGGAGCAGGGATATGTCGTCGAAGAAAACTGCGCGATCAAAACCGTCATTCAGAAGGGGAACGATGGATGGATTCGATTTGATTCCAAGGTAAGCCCACCAATACTTCGATGAGCCGAGATACATACTTATCTTTGCTGGCGACGGCCGGTTCTGTAATCTGCCCATCTATCCTCTTCTCCGAGGCGTCTAAATCCTTTGGCCCGGCTCAACGGTCATGCCTGGTCAGCGTGCAGATGTTATTTTACGGCATACGGTATACTTGATTCGCGCCGCGCAAGATCTAGTTTCTCTTTTTCTGGACGCTGCAACCGGTCTCATAAATGCCTTCGGGCTCATTTGGCCTATTGTGAGACCCGCCAACAAGGCGGGGGCCATGAACTCCGCGAGTCGATGCAGATGGTTTATGAACCCGGTTCTAGACGCACGCAAGCATTTCAATCTCACGGATCGGGAGCGCAGCTTGGATAGCGGAATAAAACGCCGGCTTGCCCTCGGCTTTGCCTCCAACTGGATTGGCAAGCTGGCCAGCACCATCATTCAGCTCGTCCAGGTCCCTGTCTTCTTCCACTTCTGGGCGGCCAGCGTCTATGGCAACTGGCTGATCGTCAGCGCGATTCCCACCTATCTCACGTTTTCCAGCATCGGCTTCGGCAATGTGGCCTCCAACGAGATGACAATGCTCAACTCGGTCGGCGACCGCGAGGGAGCGCTGCGCGTCTTTCAAAGCTGCTGGTGGCTCATCTCGATGATCTGTGCGGCGGTCGGTCTGCTTCTGGTGCTCGTGCTCTACCTGGTGCCCGCCGCGAGCCTGCTGAACATCCACGCCATCAGCGAGTCCGACACCAAGTGGATCATCTTTTACCTCGGTTTCTCCGTTCTGCTCGGCCAACTCGAGCAGCTGATGAGCGCGGCCTACACATGCGTGGCGCGCTACCCTTTCGGTTCGTTTCTCAAGAGCGTTATTTCACTCGCAGCCTTCAGTGCGACCATGGTGCCAATCATTCTCGGCTACGGCCCGCGCACCATGGCACTTGTCTACGCTGTCGCCAATGCATTCGGCACGCTCACGCTTAGCCTCTTCGTGCGCAAGGACATTCCCTGGATCAAGTTCGGATGGAAGCACGCGCACTTCTCCGAGATACGCCGCCTCGCCTCGCCTGCGTTCGCCTTCATGGGATTTCCCATCGGCAACGCGCTGAACCTACAGGGGACGCTGATGGCCGTCGGATACGCTCTTGGCCCGGTTGATGTGGCCATCTTTTCCAGCGCGCGCACTGTCTCGCGGGTGGCGCTACAGATGGTGCAGATGGTGAGCGCCACCTTCTGGCCCGAGCTGTCGCTCGCCTACGGCGCAAAGAATGTAGCCCTCACCCGCACACTGCACCGCCGCGCCTGCCAACTGGCCCTCATTATCGCGGTGTTCGTGATTGCAGGCGTGATGGCGGTGGGGCCGTCCTTCCTGCACCACTGGACGGGAGGACATGTGCCGCCCAGCCGCGGACTGCTGAGCATCCTGCTGCTGGTGGTGGTGGTCTACTCGCTGTGGTCGACCAGCTCCACGCTGATGGCCTCCACCAATCAGCACCAGAGGATGGCTGCCATCTACGTGGCGGCGACCAGCCTGACCTGCGTTGCGTGTTTCTACCTTGCGCGCTGGGAGGGCCTGTACGGCGCTGCGGCGGCGTTGCTGATCTCGGAGCTGGCGATGAACTGCTATGTGCTGCCTGCGTCGCTGCGCATCGCGCATGACACGTTTCCCGCGTTCATGGCCAGTCTGATGCACTATCCGCCATCACTGAAGCCTGGGGTGCTGCTGGCGCGGCTGCGGCGGGGGAAGGCGGAACCCAAATAGCCACGGCATGAGTCATATTTCGGCCTGATTCATCTAACGAGTGTGGTATTCTGTTAGCGATGGGGATGTGCGCCTTTGAATGCCCTGATCTGCCTAGAGGCGATCGGGCTTGCCACCGCGGTCACTACCGCAACAACTCCCTATCAACCCCGAAACAACCAAGGGAATGGTCTGCGTGAACCGCTGACGGCCCCACAAAAATTTCTCCCCAGGAGCGCGCACCGCCGTGGCTGAAGAAATCGACAAGACCGAAAAGATCGACAAGATCGACAAGTTTGAAGATGAGTTGGCGAAACTCATCGACACCGGAAAAGAGAAGGGCTACCTGACCTTTGGCGAGGTCAACGACCTGCTGCCCGGCGACATCACCTCGCCCGACGAGCTGGACGATCTGATGACGACCATCAACACCCAGGGCATCGATGTGCTCACGGGCGACGGCCGCATGGGCGCGGACCGCGACAAGTACGAGCCGGAGGCGGGCGAAGAGTCCGACGACGTGGAGCTGGACCTGTCGCCGGGGACGCTGGAGAAGACCAACGACCCGGTGCGCATGTACCTGCG
>PLOU01000165.1:2792-5013 GCA_003142235.1 Granulicella sp. | reverse complement strand
GCTTGCTCGGCTTCGGTGGGTAGGTCCAGGGAGACAAAGGAGTGTTCGGGGAACAGGCGCAGGAAGGTTGAAGTCTTGCCGGTCTGTCTGGCTCCAGTAAGCACGATGACAGGCCGCGTCTTGGCGGAGCGCTCTAGCCGGGGTTCAACTGCGCGTGAAATCCACATATGCAAAATATACGACAGGATCGTATATTTTGCATATAGCGAGGGGGTTTCCTTATGACTAGGCGTTGATGGGTGCATCTGAGCACAAAGATTATCCAAAGACATTGGCGGAGTTGGAGAGCCGGTTCAGCAGCGAGCAGGCTTGATGGGAGTATCTCTTTGGCTTACGCTTCCCAGCCGAACTCCCAATGGAAGCCCCTGGCCGTCGACTAGTGCCATCCACTTCGTTCCCTTGCCGCGCTTGGTTTTGCCGACTGCTGAGCCCCCCTTTTCGCCGGAGCGAAGCTGCCGTCCAGAAACGTCTCCTCCCACTTCAGTAGCCCTTTGCCATCGAGCGCGCCCAGCAGCGCGCGCTATGCATCGAGCCACATGCCCTGCTCCTCCCACTGCTTCAGACGTCGCCAGCAGGTGGCCGGAGAGGGATACTTGTCGGGCAGGAACCGCCCCGATTCGGCCCGGCAAACCATCCACGGCTGTCTGGAAGAAGAAGTGGGTGCGCTCACCGGTGGCACGCGCGGCAAGACCTTGCTAGCAAGTGTTCGAGGAGAACTCGCAAAGATCAGAAATGGACTCGGCAAGCCCGCAGGTCGTGCCCCAAGTCTCGCTTTGAGACATGGTTTACGCGAATTCCATTCCTGCCCCCAGTGCATAATAATCTATGCCCTCTCTTTGGTCCCCAACCGACTGGCAGCAGCGACTGGCTGAGCTTCAAGCCCCCACCGGCGAGCTCAAGGAGGCCCCTCTGCGGCGCGCCTGCTGGGCGTGAATCAGCTGAAGGTCTCGGCGCTGAAGGGGTACAAACTGGAGAGGTTCTCGTTGGAGCGTCCTGATTGGACAGTGCCGACCGCGGTCCGACAAACTCAGATCGCCTGCGAGAATGTTGAACATCTGAGGCAATTCATCGCGGCTTGACTGGCGAAACTCCTTCAGTAAGCGTCTCCAGCACCAGCGAGAGTGCATCTTCCCAGGAAGGCATATTGATCCCGAAGGTATGTGCCAGTCGTTGGCACGACAAACGTGAGTTAAATGGACGCGTGGCGGGACGTGGATAGTCGCTGGTCTTGATTGGAACCAAGTCGGGAACCGGAAAGCCAAAGGGCGCGGCAGACTGGCTCAACAACGCCTTTGCAAATCCATACCAGGAAGTCTCTCCCGCGCTGGTCAGGTTGTAGATGCCGCTGCGTCCATCGAGTCCACCACAGGCAGGCGCAAGCAACTGCGCCAGGATGTCGGCTGTCGCCTGCGCGATGCACTCGCTTGAGGTTGGCGCACCGATCTGGTCATCCACAATCCGCAACTCCGAACGTTCTCGGGCCAGGCGCAACATGGTCAACAGAAAGTTGCTTCCGCGCACGCCATACACCCAACTGGTGCGCAAGATCAGGAATTCACCGCCCACCGCCTGTATGGCCTCGTCGCCCGCCAGTTTTGTTCTGCCATAGACATTGACAGGATTGGGCGCATCGCTCTCGACATAGGCCCCCTGCTTGGTGCCATCGAAGACGTAGTCCGTGGAGTAGTGCACCAGCAGGCTGCCCAACCGTTTGGCCTCCTCCGCGATGACCCCCGGCCCCGTGCCGTTGATGGCCATGGCCAATTCAGGGTCGCCTTCTGCCTTGTCGACCGCCGTGTACGCAGCGGCATTGATGAGGACCGCGGGCTGTGCCGTTCGCACCGCAGCCCGGATCGAGTCAGGCTTGGAGAAATCGATCTCCGGATATTCAACCGCGGTCACCTGCCCCAGACAGGCCAGCTTGTGGCGCAACTCCCAGCCCACCTGTCCGATGCGGCCAAAGATCAGAATCTTGGTGTTTTGCATTCGTATCCTTCAGAAATACTTATTTTTCAAACACTTCCGCTTCACGAAAGGATTTCCCCGCAACATCTTTTGAGGAGAGAATCGGCTCCCCCATCAGAGGCCATTGAATTCCCAAATCCCGATCATTCCACAATATCGTGCGTTCAAACTCCGGCGCATAATAGTTTGTCGCTTTGTACAGAAAGTCCGCGGAATCTGACAGGACAATAAAGCCGTGGGCCATTCCCGGAGGCAT
>PLOU01000165.1:0-2783 GCA_003142235.1 Granulicella sp. | reverse complement strand
TGATCTGGTAATGCAATCCACGAAGCACGTTGCGCTGCGAGCGGGAGTGGTTGTCCTGCACGAAATGCGCGTCAATGCCGATCTCGCGCATCGCTCTCTCGTTGAAGCTCTCCAGGAAGAAGCCCCTGTCGTCGCCGAAGACAGCCGGCTCGACGATCAGCACTCCAGCAATCTGCGTAGCTTGAACTTTCATGAACTATAACCCAGGATTACTGAGGATCTCGCGTAGATACTCGCCATAATTGACGGGCGACAATTAGAACTCCCGACCGACGACAATTAGAATTCCCGATCCGACGACAATTAGGCCAAGCGAATTCCGATTTTATGGGCGGAGGCGGATTGGTCACAGACAGGCAGGTTCGGAGGATGTTTGCGTTGGTAAACACTGAGGAGAATCAAGCGATTGCGGCGGCCAAGGCAGGGATGGACGCAAAGACGGCGCGGAAGTACCGCCGCCTAGGCCATGTGCCAAGTGAGTTGCCTGCGTTGGCGCGTTGGCGGACACGGCCAGACCCGTTCGTTGAGGTCTGGGGAGAGGTATTTGAGTTGCTGCGAGGGAACGCCGGACTTGAGGCCAAGACGGTCTTCGAGTACTTGCAGCGGCAGAACCCTGGCCGCTTTCAGGACGGGCAGTTGCGTACGTTGCAGCGGCGTGTGAAGGGTTGGCGAGCGACCGAAGGTCCGGCTCGGGAGGTGTTCTTCGCACAGCAACATCCACCGGGGCGGTTGGGGGCGTCGGACTTCACGCACATGGAAGAGCTGGGGGTGACCATCCAGGGGCAGAGTTTTCCGCACCTGATCTATCACTTCGTGCTGACGTACTCGAACTGGGAGACGGGGACGGTGTGTTATTCGGAGAGCTTCGAGAGCCTGAGCGAAGGGTTGCAGAACGCGATGTGGCGACTGGGCAAAGCGCCTGAGCGTCACCGGACCGACCGGCTTTCGACGGCGGTCAACAATATGAGCGATCCGGCGGAGTTCACGGAACGCTACCAGGGCCTGATGCGTTTCTACGGGTTGGAGGGCGAGAAGACGCAGGCCAATCATGGCAACGAGAACGGTGATGTGGAGCAGCGGCATCATCGCTTCAAGCGAGCTGTGGCGCAGGAGTTGATGCTGCGCGGCAGCGTGGACTTCGCCAGCGTGGACGAGTACTGGCATTTTCTCGAAGCGATGTTCGAGCGGTTGAACGTCGGACGCAGGCAGCGGCTGGCCGAAGAGCTGGCGGTGATGAAGGAGCTGCCGGAGCGGCGCATGGAGTCGTCCCGGCGCGAGCGGGTGAAGGTGGACTCGGGCAGCCTGATCCATGTGGACCGCAACGCGTACTCGGTGCCAAGCCGGTTGATCGGCGAGCAGGTGGAGGCGCGGCTGACCATGGACTATGTGGAGGTCTGGTACGGGCAGAAGAAGGTCGCCGAGATGCCGCGTTTGCGCGGACGGCACAAGCACCGCGTGGATTACCGGCACATCATCGACTGGCTGGTACGAAAGCCGGGTGCCTTCGAGCACTACCGCTATCGCGACGAGTTGTTCCCCACCAGCCGGTTCCGCATGACCTTCGACCTGCTGGAGGAGCAGCTTGGCTGGTATCGGGGCAGCAAGGAGTATCTGAAGGTCCTGGAGTTGGCAGCGAAAGAAAGCGAGGCCGGAGTCGACGCTGTGTTGCGTGTGCTGCTGGCGGCAGGCGACGAACAAATCCGTGCCAGCAAGATCGAGGCCATGCTGTGCGCTGGCCACAACCCGACGGTCCGCGATGTGCAGGTGGCAGCGGTGGATCTGAGCGTCTTCGACCAGTTGTACAGTACGCCGGAGGTGCTGCAATGAGCTCTACCCCACAGATCAGAACGGAGTTGCTGGAAAACCTGAAAGAGCTGCATCTGCCGGCCATGCGCGAGTGCTTCGAGGCGACAGCGCAGCAGGCGGAGAAAGAGACGCTCAGCTACGAGCAGTACCTGCTGCAGTTGACCGAGCGGGAGTGCGAGTCGCGGCGGCGCAACCGTATCGCCACCCTGCTGCGCGAGTCGGGGCTGCCACGGGAGAAGACGATGGCGAACTTCGATCTGAAGCGCTTGCCCACGAAAGCAGGACGGCAACTGAAGGCGCTGGTGGACGGCAGCTTCCTGGACCGCAAGGAGAACCTGCTTCTGTTCGGCAATCCTGGCGCAGGCAAGAGCCACTTGCTGTGCGCCCTGGCCCATGAACTGATCGCGCAAGGACGCAGGATGAAGTACACCAGTTGCTCTCTGTTGGTGCAGGATCTGCTGGTGGCCAAGCGCGACCTGCGGTTGAGCAAAGAGATCAAGAAGCTGGCTCGGCACGACGGACTGATCATCGACGAGATGGGCTATGTCCAGCAGAGCCGCGAGGAGATGGAGGTGCTGTTCACCCTACTGTCCGAGCGTTACGAGCGCGGCAGCGTACTGCTGACCAGCAATCTTCCGTTCTCCAAGTGGGAGGGTATCTTCAAGGACCCGATGACCACGGCGGCAGCGATCGACCGGCTGGTCCACCACTCGGTCATCCTGGAGTTGAACATCCCCAGCTATCGAATGGAGGTAGCCAAGAAGACGCGGGATCCGGCGCTTGAAACGAGCGATACCAACTGACGGGGGCAGAGACCCGGCCCCCCCGTTGTTGCCGGCGGGCCCTCCGCTTCGCCCCTTCGGGGCTTCGCTCCGGCCCCGCCAGCAACAACGACATCAGAGAGGAGAGTACGAAGTTCCAACAACTATCGGGAAATCTAGTTGTCGTTGAGGAGAAAGAATAGTTGACGCCAGACA
>PLOU01000170.1 GCA_003142235.1 Granulicella sp. | reverse complement strand
CGCTCCTCGCCGTCGCCCACGATGACGAGATACGGACTCGGCTCCTCGCCAGCTCCCCGCGACAGCCGCCGGTACGCCTCGATCAGGTGGTCGCAGTGCTTGCGCGGCTGCAGCTTCGACGCAAACAGCACCACCGGTCGCGCGGGGTCCAGTCCAAGCTCCGCCTGCAAGCCGGCGCGTCCTGCCCCGGCCTCGCGCGCGCGCTGCGCAAAGTAATGGTTGTCCACCGCGTAGGGCATCGGAAACTGCGGCACATCGTCGCCAAAGTAGTGATGCCAGTACTCCGCGTTCAGCCTCCCGATGGGCATCACTGCGTCCACCATGCGCTTCAGTCCTGCAAAACATGCCTTCTTCAGCGCCAGCTTCACGCCGCTTCGCCCGCGGTCGCCCAGCCACGGCTCCGCGCGCAGAAGCACGGGAATCCCCAGCGCCTTCGCCGCCACGATCCCATGCATCGCATTCACGGTTGCATATCCATGCACCCACAGCGCATCAAACGCCGCATCGCCGCCCTCGCCGCCGCGCAGCCGGCTGACGATACCGTAGTTCAAGGGGCTTGCCACGCTCACGGTTCCCCGGTCGTGCAACTTGGGCAGGAACTCGTGCCTGTATCCGTCCAGCAGGGGAATGTCCCACTTCACGCCTACGCCGAAGCCCTCGTCGCGGTATCCCCGCACCGAAAAGTCCGAACCGAAAAACACCGTAAGATCGATCTCCGGCTCCTCGGCGATCCGCCGCAACAGAGGCGCCTGGTACTGGATCGGGTGGCTCACCAGATAGGCCAGCCGCACGCGCTGCTGCGTCCGTTGGTTCGGTCGTTCAGGCTCGGAGCCCATACATCTCTCCCATCTCCCGTTGCTCGCTTGCGCAGAAGTCCCCACTCCCCAACGCCGCTTCCAGCCGCCGTCTCTAGAAATTGTGGATTGCGTATAGGAATGAGACGATTCCCAACACGCCGCCAACGCCAAGATTCTTCATTGTGGCCTTCATCTCGTCGGACGGCAGGAAGATGATGTCGTTGGCCTGCAGCACCGGGTCGGGAGCATGGCCGTCGCGCACCTTCTTGATGTCGACCTTGACCACCTTGCGTTCGGTGCCCACGGTGCGAATCAGACGCAGATCGGCGTATCTGCCCTCAAAGTTGATCCCTCCGCTCAGCGAGGCCACCTGCAACAGCGTAAGCGGCGTGGCCTGGTCCAGCGGTACCGCGCCCTGGTGCTGGAACGCCCCCAGCACATACACCACGCTGGCGCGAGAGATCTGGATGATGTCGTGCGGGTGCACGGGGAAGTTCGCCGTGGAGCTGGCCGCCAGGTCCGTCCCCAGATCGATCACAATCGGCTCCGCCATTCCAGGCCGCACGATCTTCACCGTATGGCTCGCCGTCGCCGGCAGGCCGCCCGCAATCAACAGCACCTCCCTCAGGCTCCTCTCCGTCGAGACTGGCACAATGGAATGGACCTCCCCGGTGACGAGCACCGAGCCGTTCACCGTGTCCAGCACTTGAATCGTAACCTCGGGATCTTTATAAAACCCGCCCGCCCGCAGCCGGTCCGCGATCAGGGCCTGGGCCGCCCGCACCGTCAGGTCTTGCAGTGGGACGCTGCCGATGAAGGGCAGATGCACGCTCCCGTCCGCGCCCAGGCGGACCGTCTGAGAGTAATCCTGCATGAATACATGCACCAGGATCAGGTCTCCCGGGTCTAAATGAAAATCCTCTCCCGGATAGAGCATCGACGGGTTGGCGTATGGCGTTGTCGGCGAGGCCGCCGCCTGCGCCGGCACCGCGCCCGGCAACGGGCCCGAATCCAGCGTCCCCGCCTGCGCGCCCGTCTGCGGCAACGCCTGTCCCGTTGCCGCGGTCCAGCAGAACGCAATGAGAGCCACCGCGATAACCCTGGCCGCGAAGTTCCTGGTCATGGCTTCTCCTTCCCTTCCGCGCCCGTCTCACCCGCCGCAGATGGCTGCGTCTCCCACGTGTCGGCGTCAACGTTCCCGTACGAGTAGCCCAGATATCCGTAGTACCCGTAATAGTCGGGCGAGTTCACATCCACCGCGTTCAGCACCAGGCCGGCCATCGGAGCGCCCGAGCGGGCCAGAATGTCGCGCGCCCGCCGCATCACATTCTTGCTCTCTTTGCCGTGCCGCACCACCAGAACCACCGCGTTCACCATGCGCCCCATAACCACGGCATCGGTCACCGACAGGACCGGCGGAGAATCGATCACGATGTGTGTATACACCTTCCCCAACCTCTCCATCAGCGCCCGCATCGCCTCCGAACTCAGCATCTCGGTTGGGAAAGGAGGCACCGGACCGCTGGGCAGAATGTCCATATTGGGCGCTTCGGGAACATGCTGCACGGCTTCCTCCAGCGTCGACGTGCCCGCCAGAACGGTCGTCAGTCCCATCTTTCCGGTCAGCCCAAACCGGTGATGAATGTTGGACCGGCGCAGGTCGGCGTCCAGCAGCAGAACGGGTACGCCGCTCTGTGCCAGAATGCACGCCAGGTTGGTCGCCATCGTCGTCTTGCCCTCCGAGGGCATCGCGCTGGTAAACAGGATGAACTTCGGAGGCTGTCCCGCCGTGGCCAGCAGAAGCGAGGTCCGCAGCGCCCGGAACGCTTCGGTAAACTGCGACTTGGGCTGCGTCAGGACATGGATGTTGCGCTCTGGCGTGGACATCGCTGCCATTTGCTCCACGCTCGCCCGCCTGGCCTGAGGAATGATCGCCAGCGATGGCATCTCCATCACCGTCTCGATCTCCTGGATGTTGTGCATCCCCGTATCCAGACCCTCCAGGATGAACGCAATCACGATGCCGCCCATCAGGTAAAAAACCGCCGTCGACAGGATGATCGACGATGGCGGCCGCATCGTGGGACTTACCGGCGGCAACGCCTGGTCCACCACGTCCACTTCCAGCGCCTCCAGCCCCGCCTGCACCTCGGCCGTGCGCAGCCGCTGCTCCAGTCCGTCATATAGCGTACGGTTCTGTTCAAACTCGCGCTGCAGGATCGTCAACTGGACCAGGTCGTCGCCCTGCTGGTATGCCTCGGCCTTTCTCGCGTCCAACTCCTGCTCGGTCTTGTCCTCCGCCGCCTTGGCCGCCAGGTAGTTCTCCTTGGCCTGCAACTCCAGCCGGTTCTGCTCCGTGTCGATCTCTTTGGTCAGCTCGCCGATCTGTGCTTGCAGCGCCTTCACCTGCGGATGGTTCAGCCCCAGCCCCAGCGGCGACTGCGCCGTCAACTGCTGGTAGCTCGCACGCGCCGACGCCAGTTGCGAGCGCAGGGAATTCAGCTCGCCCGGCATGGTGCCAGGCGTCGTCTCGATCGAGCCTTCGATCGTATTCGGGTCCATCCCCGCGACCATTCGGTAGCGCGATTCGGCGTCGATGCGCGCGATCTTCGCCGTGCCCTCAGCCCCCAGCAGCTCCTCCAGCGACGACTGCAACTGGTTGTGCGACGAATCGTACCCCAGCGTCCCCAGCTTCCGCTGCAAATCCATGATCTGCTTCTGCGTCTGCTCCACCTCCGCCTTCAGTTCCTCCAACTGCCCGGAGAGCCACTGCGAAACCCGCCGGGTCGATTCCACCGGCGTCTGGAAGCTCCACTGCCTGTAGTCCTCGATCACCTTGTTGACGATGTCCGCGGACAACTTCGGGCTCAGGCTCGAATAACTGATGTCGATCATCTCCGTCTGCGGCACAATAGATACCTGTAAATTGCCCTGTAGCGAACCAACCACGCTGGCCCGCACGCCTGGGTCGTCCAGAGAACGGTGCGATCCCGGAGGAACACCGGAGAAGTCCGTATTGTTCGCCAGATTCATCTCGTGCGCCACCGTGTACAGCAGCGCGTCGCTCTTCAGAATCGCAACTTCGGTGTTGATCTTGGTCTGCTGATCGTCGTAATCGGTCGCGTCCAGCTTGTATTCGTTGGACGCCCCATTGTGTACCTGAATGGTGCCGGTTGCCTGATACAGCTTGGGCTGGGTATACGCCTTGTACGCGCCATAGCCCGCCCCCAGAATCACTGCGAGGATCAGCAGCCAGCGCCGCTTGCGCAGTGTCGCCAACGCCTCGCTCAACGAGGTGTCGCCGACCTCGAACCCCAGGCCGGGCTGCAAATCAGGAACGCCCACGGGAGGGGGGTACGGTGTCTTCTGGGGACCCATTCCTGCAAGTCTACTCGACCCGCCTCACTTCAAGGAAGCAAATCGTGTTCGCGCAGATCGCTTTGTTTACCCCGGTTTGGGACGGGTCTCCGCTCCGGACGAGGATCAATTTCCGATTCGACCGGAAATCCACTAGACTGTCAGCATTGCACTGCAATAGAACCATCTGTCGCAGACCATGAGCAAAAGCATTCAAATCGCAGTTGTTGGCTCTGGTTACGTCGGTCTGGTCGCGGCCGTCTGTTTCGCCGAGATTGGCCACGACGTCGTCTGCGTCGATAACGACCAGAGCAAGGTAGCCGCACTCCAGTCCTGCGACACCCTCATCCACGAGAACCACCTCCCCGGACTCCTCGAACGCTACCGTAACACCCGCGTCCGTTTCTCCACCGACCTCGCCGAGGCCACCCGCCAGTGCGACGCCATCTTCATCGCCGTCGGCACGCCCCAGTCCGAGACCGGCGATGCAGACCTCTCCTACGTCGAATCGGTCGCCTGCGAGATTGCCCGCTCCCTTACTAGTTACAAGGTCATCGTCGAAAAATCCACCGTCCCGGTCTACACCAACGAGTGGATACGCCGTACCATCGAGCGCAACGGCGTCGCCCGCAGCCTCTTCGACGTGGTCTCCAACCCCGAGTTCCTGCGCGAGGGCACTGCCGTCGCCGACTTCCTGCACCCCGACCGCATCGTCGTCGGCGCCGATTCCGAACCCGCCGCCAGCCTCCTCAGCCGCCTCTACGCCCCGCTCACCACTGGTGCCTACTACGCGCAGCCGGACGCCATCCCCGGCCGCTGCTCCACCGCCGCTCCGCCGCCTCTGCTGCTCACCTCCGCCAAGTCGGCGGAGATCGTCAAGCACGCCACCAACGCATTCCTGGCCCTCAAAATCTCCTTCATCAACGCCGTCAGCAACCTCTGCGAGGCCACCGGCGCGAACATCGAGCAGGTCGCCCGCGGCATCGGCCTGGACAGCCGCATCGGCCCCCGCTTCCTCAGTCCCGGAATCGGCTACGGAGGCTCCTGCTTTCCCAAGGACGTCGCCGCCTTCCGCTCCGTCGCAGACCAGCTCGGCATCGACTTCAGCCTCCTCACCGAGGTCGAAAAAATCAACACCGAACAGAAGAAGCGATTCCTCGCCAAGGTCCGCTCAGCCCTCTGGACCCTGCGCGGTAAGCGCATCGCCGTCCTCGGCCTCGCCTTCAAGGGCGAGACCGACGACATCCGCGAGTCCCCCGCCATCGACCTGGTCGAAATGCTCCTCGCCGAAGGCTGCTCCATCGTCGCCTACGACCCAGCCGCCATGCAGCGCGCTCAGGCCGAACTCCCCGCCAGCTCGCACCTCCACTACGCCCAGGACGCCTACGCCGCGGCCTCCGACGTCGACGCCCTGCTCGTCCTCACCGACTGGGCCGAGTTCGCCGCCCTCGACCTCCCGCGCCTCTACACCGCCATGCGCTACCCCATCGTCGTCGATGGCCGCAACCTCTTCGACCCCACAATCATGCAGCAACACGGATTCACCTACATCAGCATCGGCCGCCCCGCCGTCTATCCCGTCCGCGACCTTGACCTCGCCGCCTCCGCCGTCAAATGAAGAAAATCCTCGTCACCGGAGCCGCCGGCTTCCTCGGCTCCCACCTCACCGACGCCCTCCTCGCCCAGTCCTCCGCCAACTCCGTCCTCGGCGTGGACAACCTCTCCACCGGCAACCTCGCCAACCTCGCCCACCTGGACAGCAATCCGTTCTTCACATTCCTGAATCACGACATCACCCTCCCCTTCGATCCCGGCCCCGTCGACTTCATCTTCAACTTCGCCTCGCCAGCCTCGCCCGTGGACTACGCCCGCCTCGGCCCGGAAACCCTACTCGTCGGCTCCGCCGGAACCATCAACGCGCTCAACCTCGCGCGCAAGTACAACGCAGGCTTCCTGCACGCCTCCACATCCGAGTGCTACGGCGATCCCGAGGTTCATCCCCAGGTCGAATCCTACTGGGGCCGCGTCAACCCCATCGGTCCGCGCTCGGTCTACGACGAGGCCAAGCGCTTCTCCGAGGCCGTCGTCGCCGCCTGGCATCGCTACTACGCCGTCGACACCCGCACGGTTCGCATCTTCAACACCTACGGCCCGCGACTCCAGGCCAACGACGGTCGCGTCATCTCCAACTTCATGCTCCAGGCCCTCAGCGGCCAACCCCTCACCATCTACGGCGACGGCCTCCAGACCCGCAGCTTCTGCTTCGTCTCCGACCTCATCGACGGCATTCTTCGCCTCGCCGACTCCAACGAACTCACTCCGGTCAACATCGGCAACCCCACCGAGTTCACTATGCTGGAATGCGCGCGCGAGGTCCTTCGCGTCACCGGCTC
>PLOU01000106.1 GCA_003142235.1 Granulicella sp. | reverse complement strand
CCGACCCTTTGGTTCGTAGCCAAATACTCTATCCAACTGAGCTACGGGCGCACATTGCCGCGAAGAGAGACTTCGGCTGCAACACTTCAAGGATAGAGGATTGCAGACGGGAGAGCAACCCGGCGGCGGAGGGTTAAGGACAGGGTGCAGCTTCTATAGTTGTATTTCCTTTGAGTCTTTGAAAAACGACAAGAGCCCGGGCCTGAAGGCCCAGCAAATACGCTCTCTTTCCGGGGGCTGAAGCCCCCGGCTCCCTCCGGAATGTACCATCCGCAACTGTAGTACAACCCTGCTGTGGAGGGTCACGGGCGTAGAGCAACCCGGCGGCGAGCGGGAGATCGGCGGCGGCCGGCTGATGGTACGGGCGGGCTAGCTGCCCTTCTCGGTGGCTTCCTTGACCATGCGGGCGGCGATCTGGCTGAACTCCTCGTGGCGCGGCGCGGGAGGGGCCTTCGGTTTGGGCTGCTTCTTCTTCTCTTTTCTGCCTTTGTCTTTGTTTCCCATGGCGACAGTCTAACGCCGATGCGCCTTTAAGCAAACAGGACAAATACGGAGATTCTGGCTGCGCCAGAATGACGACTCGTGGAGGCTACGCCAGAATGACGACTTGTGAAGGCTGCGCCAGAATAACGACTCGTGGAGGTGGCTGACGGCGGGGGATGGATGCGTGTAGGATGGAACGGCTTTCGGGCTGCGCTTGTTACTGAATTCGACGGAGGAGAGACGCGATGGATGAGATGAATCGGGATGGAATGAACCGGCGGGATTTTGCGGGGCTGCTGGCGGGGCTGCTGGCGGTTGCGGGCGGGTTTTCGGCGAAGGCCGAGGGGCAGACTGCGGGGACGGCGGCTGGGGCTGCGGCAGGCGCGGCGCAGGGAGCGGCGGGGGCGCGGTCGGCGGGAGCGATGCGGGAGCTGGTGTCGGGCGTCTTCAAGCCGCAGGCGGGACGCGGGATGCAGGGCGGGCACGAGTCTCACTCGTTTATGACGGGGATGCTGAAGGCGGGGAACATCCGCCTGGAGATGCATGAGTCGGTGCAGCAGGCGGGCGCTCCGCATGAGGCGATTGGGACACACAAGCACAGCGAGATATGGCTGATGCAACGGGGCGTGGCGACGCTCTACCTGAACGGGGTTGAGCACCGGATGGAGGCAGGCGATGTGGGGCTGTGCTGCGCGGGCGACGAGCACTGGATCGCAAACGCGGGGGAGACGGAGCTGGCGTACTTTGTGGTGACGGTGGGGCCGCCGGAGTAGGGCAGGCTACATCATGGACTGGACGCCTTTGACTGCGCCGGAGACGGCTTCGGAGGCCTTTTCGACGACATCGGCGACCTGGCCCCGGGTGCGCCGGAAGGACTTGCGGGCCTCGTTGCTGAGGGATTCTGCCTGCTCCTTGAGGCAGGAGGCGGCGTCTTCGAGATAGTCGACGCCGTCGTCGAAGTTGCGGCGCAACTGGCGGCGGGTCTTGACGCCAGGTTGGGGTGCGTAGAGAAGAGCGACGGCGGCACCCGCGGCTACGCCCAGGCCAAACGCGATCCAGATTGCTTTTGCACTCATACGATCTCCCCGGCGGGATGAAATCTCCGGCCTGAGGGTGAGATTCGTTGGGGGGCGGATTGGTTGCGTGCGGACGTGAGCGGGCCGGTGCGGAGGAGAGGGACAAAGGCGAATACGGGGATTCTTCCCCCTCGGCAAGCTCGGGGTCAGAATGACAGACGATGGTTGAAATTGAGGGATAGACGAAAGTGGCCGTTGGGTGGATAGAATACATCTCAAGAAGTGAGAAAGATGGGACGGGCGACTTGGACGAGCCACAGATGAGCATGATGTATCTGGCGATGCTGCGGGATTGGTGTGCGGTGCAGTTTCACAGAGTGTGGCGCAGGGGCGTGATGCGGTCGGGGATGGTTACAGGGCTGATTCTAGCCGTGCTGGTGGGAGGGTTGGGCTTCGCCATCCGGGAACGGGGACGGGGGAATATACGCAGGCTGAAGGCGAAGATCGAGACCGACCGGCCGACTGTTCCGGTGCCTCTGCCGGGCGGGCAGGAGGCGATCGAGCTGACGCGGATGCGGCTGATGGGGGGCACAATGCCGGAGTTCCTGTCTGTGACGATGCTACCGGGCCGTGGGATGAACGTGCTACAGATCAAGGCGTATATCCCGGGCAAGGGCGAGGTGAACCTGCTGGCATCGCCGTCGGTTGAGGGGGCGGAGAGCGCGATGACGGGGACGGGCGAGGATGCGGACGGAAAGGCGAGTCTGACGATGGGGGGCCCCTTCGAGGTTCCTTGGGCGGGACGGATCGGGGGAGTGGCGTCGCAGGTGGCGGGGCGAGTGAGCGCGGTGTGGCGCGGGCATACGATAATACTGCCCGGCGGTGCGGAGGGAGTGGCGCGGGATGGGCTGCTGCTGGCCAATGCGGCGGACTCCGTGGAGACGACGGCGCTGCCCGATGGGGGACAGGTGCAGGCGGTCTTCCATGCGGGGGACTTCGGCGCGCACTGGCCGTCGAAGACGGACGTGACGGTGACTGTGCTGCTGGGCAGCCAGTGGATCGAGTTGACGGTGGTGGCGCGCAACACGGGCGATGCGCCCGAGCCAGTGGGCATCGGATGGCATCCCCGGTTTACCATCTTCGATGGAAACCGGGACCAGTTGCGGCTTCGGCTTCCGGGCGAGATGTGGGAGGAGGTGCGCGACCGGGAGAGCGGGCTGCCCACGGGCGTGCTGCTGCCAGTGAACGGGACGGCGTACGACTTTACCATGCGCGGCGGGGCGGCGCTGGGGAAGATGGAGCTGGACGACAGCTTTGTGGCGCTGCATCGGGACCTGATGGACAACTCGGCGGTGGCGGAGCTGAGCGACCCGGCGAACGATTACGGGGTGCGGCTGACGGCGCTGAGCCCGACGATCAAGGCGTTTCGGGTGGTTGCGCCGGCGGATGCGGACTATGTTTCGATTGGGCCGCAGTTCAACTACGACGACCCGTTCGGGCGGGAGTGGAGCAATGGCACCGATACGGGGATGGTGGTGCTGCAGCCGGGGCAGTCGACACAGTGGGAGATAAGGATGGAGTTGTTCTCGCTGGCGGGAAACCAGAACGCGAAGTAGGGCAGCGGTGCGCGGGGACGAGAGAGCGGCGCGGCTAAAGCCGCGCCCCTTCAAAACAACCCAAACCGAGACACTCCCCATGGGTGCGGTGGTTTGACCCTTCGCAAACAAGACCCGTAGAGTGGAAGAGGGGCACCGGCGATTGCGCGGTAAATGGTGCGGTGAGACCGATCGAGTGGAAGGGACTGAATTGAATTCGACTGAGAGTGCGGGAACGAACGAGACCGAGGCAAAAGAGACGGTGACAAACGAGACGGCGCCGGAGAAGACGGCAGCGGAGAAGACTGGGGACGGGCAGGCGGAGGCCGGAGTTGTCGAAGGCCGTGCGCATGAGCACGAACACGATCATGAACACAGCCATGAGGATGAGCACGAGCACGGCCATGAGCACGGACCTTCGCTGAATCCGCTGTTGATGCGCGAGGTTGCGGTGGAGGCACCGGCGGACGAGGTGGCGAAGGCCTACCGGACGGTGATCAGGCGGTACCAGAAGCTGGCGAGGATTCCGGGCTTCCGCGCGGGCAAGGTCCCGGAGTCTCTGGTGCGGACGAAGTTTGCCCGGGAGCTGCGCCAGGAGGTGCTGGAGGCGTTGGTGCCGGAGCGCTTCCGGAAGGCGATGGAGGAGCAGAAGCTGCGGCCGGTCTCGGAGCCGCAACTGCTGGATCTGCAACTGAACGATGGCGAGCCGCTGCGCTTCAAGGCGGCGTTCGAGGTGCTGCCGGAGTTCGATGTGGCGGGGTACGAGACGGTGCGCGTGGAGAAGCCGCAGACCGAGCTGACGGACGAGGAGTTCGAGGAGGAGCTGGGCTATATCCTGGATAGCCAGGCGACGGTGGAGACGGTGGAAGAGGAGCGCGCGCTGAAGGAGGGAGACTGGGCGGAGATCGAGTTCCGCGGGGAGATCAAGCCGCTGGCGCAGACGGTGACCGAGGAGGGCGTGACGTCGACCACACCGGCGGAGGCACCGATCACCGGCGAGGACGTTCTGATCGAGATTGGCGGGAAGAACACTCTGGCGGCGTTCAACGATGCGCTGCGCGGGTCGAAGGTGGGGCAGGAGCTGAAGTTCGAGGTGGAGTATCCGGCGGAGTTCGGCGAAAAGAAGCTGGCGGGGCAGACGGTGGGCTACGACGTGACGGTGAAGGCGATCAAGCGCAAGACGTTTCCCGAGCGCGACGCGGAGCTGGCTAAGCAGCTTGGCAACAGCGAGAGCTGGGAGGAGTTCGAGAAGCAGTTGCGCGAGCGAGTAGGCAGGCACAAGCGGGAGGCCCTGGAGACGGGCGCGCGGAACAAAATGATGGATGAGGTGATTGCGCTGTACAGCTTCCCGGTTCCGGAGTCGCTTGTGCAGCAGCGGGTGGACGCGCGGCTGGAGCGCGGATTGCGCGCGCTGGCGCAGCAGGGGATGAAGGCGGACGACATGCGCAAGCTGGACTTCGTGCGCCTGCGCGCGGCGCAGCGGGACGAGGCGGAGCGCGAGGTGAGGGCATCGCTGGTGGTGGACCGGATCGCGGAGGCAGAGAGTGTCGCGGTGAGCGATGAGGAGCTGAACGGCGAGGTACAGATCCTGTCGATGCAGACGCGCGAGCCGTACGAGACGCTGCGCGAGCGGTTGGCCAAGGACGGCGGGCTGGAGCGGCTGCGCGAGGAGATGCGGCGGGAGAAGACGGGCAAAGTGCTCTACGAGAAGCTGGCGGGCTGAGGGAAGCCGGTGGCGAGGTAGTTTGGGATGAGGCTGGTTACGTTTGTGGAGGGCGGCAAGGCGGCGAGGCCGGGGTTGGTGGCCGATGGCGGTGTCGTCGATCTGGGCGCGGAGGGGTTTGAGGACGCGATTGCGTTTATGGGCGCGCCGGAGAGCGTGCAGGCGGAGGCGGCGCGGGCTGCCGTTCAATCGAGAACGAGGATTGCGATGGAGAAAGTGCGGCTGCTGGCCCCGGTGCCGAATCCGCCGCGCATCTTCGGCATTGGGGTGAACTACGCCGATCATGCGGCCGAGTCTGGGACCAGAATGCGCGATGTACCGACGGTGTTTATGGTGCTGTCGTCGGCGGTGGTGGGGCCGGGGGCGGAGGTGGTGTTGCCGCCGAACAGCGCAGCGGTGGACTACGAGGCGGAGCTGGCTGTGGTGATCGGCAAGGCGGGGCACAGGATCGCGGCGAGTGAGTGGGAGGAACACGTCTTCGGGTACACAATCATGAACGACGTAAGCGCACGCGACGTGCAGCGGGCGACTTCGCAGTGGTCGCTGGGCAAGAGCTTTCCGACGTTCGCGCCAATGGGGCCGTGGGTGGTGAGTAAAGACGAGATCGCCGATCCGCACCGGTTGGGGATCTCGCTGACGATTGGCGGGGAGAGGCTGCAGGACGCGAATACGAGCCAGATGATCTACAAGATACCCGCGCTGATCGAGTATTTGTCGGGGATTGTGCCGCTCGAGGTGGGAGATGTGATCAGCACGGGAACGCCCGCCGGGGTGGGGATGGGGCGGACTCCGCAGCGCTGGCTGAAGGCTGGGGAAGAGATGATTATTGCGATCGAGGGGATTGGGGAGCTGAGGAATCCGGTGGTGGGGGAGTAGAGGGCTCGGCGTTGGGGTAGAACAGACGGCGGCGAAATACGGAGATTCTGGCTTCGCCAGAATGACGAACCTCAGTGGAGTGTGCTCAGGACGATGGGCGCGTGCGCGGCCATCGGGCGGCGAGTTGTGTGGCGAGTTGGGTGACGGCGTAGGCGGCAAGGATGGTGAGGAGGGGGTCGAGGATGACGCGATAGCGGAACTCGGCGTGGGTGATGTAGTAGGGAAGCGGGAAGAGGAGCATGGGCAGTGCCATGAGGAGGGCGAAGGCGCGCATCCGGTTGCGGAAGAGGAAGACAAGGCCGGCGAATCCGAGCAGGGTGGTGAGGAGAGCGTGGAACTCATAGATGGGCGGGCCGCCCAGACTGCCGGTCCCGGCCCAGAAGCGGAAGCAGCGGCGCAGGCTGAGACGGATGAAGATTGCGGGGTGGGCGCGGATATAGTCCCATGCCTGGGTGGACCTTAGGCGGGAGTCGGCGATCTCTCCCAGGGCGACGTAGTTGGCCATCTCCTGATGGTTGTACATGGGGAAGAGCGAATCGTCGAGGAAGCCGGTTGCGCCGGGGCGATTTCCGATCCACAGGTTACCGCCTCCGTTGCTGCGCACGGGGATGAATGCGTGGAAGCAGTATGCGTTGCGGATGGTCCAGGGCAAAAGGAGCAGCAGCAGCGCCAGCAGGCCGACCAGCGGGGCTGTGCGCGCGACACGGCGGGTCTGCCAGGCCACCCATGCCATCATCGCCAGTAGCGAGGGCAGCAGCGCCGGGTTGGTGAGCGCCATGATGGCGGTGAAGGAGCCGAGAAGAATCCATGCGGGGATGGTGGGCTGCCGGCGGCAGCCGAGCGCAAGCAGGACCATCGCGGGAAGCGCGCAGGCGGAGAGGCTAGTCTCCCAGAAGATGGCTGGAATCCAGAGCAGGGGAAGCGAGACGGCCCAGAATGCGCCGGCGAGGATGGCGGTGCGGTCGTCCAACTGCTTGCGACAGATGCGCATCATGAGCCAGATGGTGACGAGGGCGACGAGAATCTGCAAGGCGATGATGGCGATCTCGGAGGCGAAGGTATCGCTGCCGAAGACGAAGAAGACCGCCGCAATCAGCGTGGGATAGACCGGGGCGATGATTGCCGTGGGGCCGGTAGGAACGCCGAAGGGAGAGCTGTAACCCAGGCCGTGCAGCAGCGAGTTGGCCAGCAGGCCCATCTCCCAGGGGTGGGAGAAGAGCCAGTCATGGGGACGGGTGGTGGCAACATTCACCAGGACCAGGAGGCGGCCAAGCAGCGCGACGACAAGGATGACGGGGAGGGAACGGAGACGCGCGCGCGAATCCGCAGGTGAGGAGGAGGCGTCCGGGAGATTCAGAGGTGGCAGTTTTGTCATGGAATGCAAGGGTGCTGGACTGACAGAGCGATGGTATCAGATAGGAACTCTCCCAGGACCGAGGATGCGGGCCTGGGAGAGTCGATGGAGGTTGACGTGACGATTGGGGGGCCGGACCCGGTTGATTTGGCCGGCTAGGTGGTGCCGTTGGGGATGAGGTGGGCGACGGCGAGGTCGCCAGCGATTATGGCGAAGATCTGGGGGATGCCGGTGGTTGGCCGCGAAGCAGAGATGCAGGCGCCGCCTCCTTGGGACGCGGTGTAGTCGGAGAAGAAGTTCTGCGGCGAGGAGGCGATGCCCTGCATGGTCTGGCATGGGGTGATGGTTGGGCTTTTGTCCGTGGAGCAGTCCGATGCAGAGGCCGTGGCGCCATAGGCGACCGAGTAGACCCTGGTTGGAATGGCCCCATTGCCAAACAGATTGGCCGTTGCCACATCCTTGCCGGCCTGGACTGCCTGGGCGCATTCCTGTTTTGTTGCCGGGTAAGTTGACGCAGTAGTACTTGCCGACCCCATTTCGTTGTTATTGTTATTGTCTTTACCCGAAGAACTCGCGGCGCCATCGCTGATGATGATGAGGACGTTCTGGGAGCCGGGAAAGGCAGCCTGTTCGGCGACGAGCGCGGACTGCGCGGCATAGATTACGCCGGCGTAGTAGGTTCCCTCGCCGCCCGGGTTGCCCATCGCGGTGCAACTGCTGAGGCCGCCCGTGGCCTTCACCAAGTTGTTGCCGGAGGAGGTTTTGGGGGCGGGGTTCAAGGTCGCCGCGGTGTCGGAGGTCTTGTAATCGGAGGAGAAGCCCACGTCCTCATAGGTAGAGCTGTTCAATGGGGTGTAGGTGGTCAAGCCCGCCTGGGGGAAGGTGTAGGGCTCCGATGTGGCGTTGGTGCTGCTGCAGTCGTAAGCATCCGCGACGGTGGACGTTGACACGTTTGGGAACGAGAAGATGGCGATCCTGTCCACCGAGCCGACCACGTTGCCAGCGCCGTTGGTGCCGGCGGTGACCGCGCCGCAGGATGACAAGGCGATGTTGCAGGGCGAGAGGGACTGCAAGAGGACGCGGACGCCTTGCAAGGCGCAGGACATTCTTGTGGAACTGCATAGACTGTCGGAGTCGGTACCGCCCATGGACGCGGTGGCGTCGACGATGATGGCGACATTGTATGGTTCGACGGTGGCACCCGAGCCCCTGGCGGAGGCGGTGGCGATTGCGGTGAGAGTGGTTGTCGACTTACCGCCGAAGAGGCCGCCGAAGAGGATGGGCACGGTCATTTGCTGCTTCACCTGGATGGCGTTCGCGTTGGCGGGAGCGACGCAGACGACCCCCATGTTGGTCAGGGTGGTGAGGCACTCCAGCTTGGGGTAGCCGGACGCCATGGTCACTCCTTTCATATAGGAGTTGCTGTTATTATCTCCGGCCACAGAGCTGTAGGTTGCCGCGGCGGTTGCCGCAGTGGCGTTGGGCAACTGCTGCGCACCGGCCAGCGCCGACGCATTGGCGGCAGCCTGGAGCTCGTGTTGCTGAATATAGGTACTGCCAATGCTGACCGAGAACGCTGCGATGCTCATAAAGGCGATCACCATGAAGGCCATGATTGGGAGCATCTGCGCGCTCTGGTCCTTGAAGAACCGGACGATAAGAGAACCGCTATTACGTTTCATTGGACAACCTCCGTCATGGATGCGGTGAGGGTGCAGTTGAAATAATTGCCGGTGCCGTAGAACTTGGTCATGAGTTCGCAGGGATATGTGATGACGACGGTGACGGGATCCATAAAAGCATGCCCCAGAACGTTTGACGCCCCGGTGGTTAGCGAGTTGGTGGCGCAGGTGGTGCCGCTATAGGTGGTGCCATTGATCACGGTCGTGAAGGTCAAGTTGGCCGGCTTGAGGCTGGGCGCCGCGGCTTCGACCTGCGTGACCACCAAAGCGCAGGGGTCGTAGATGGGACTGGAGACGGTCCCCGTGTTGGGGACCCCCGACCTGTTGAGGGAAAGCTGCGTGGCTGCGCTGTTGGCAGCATTGCACATCTGGCTATAGTTGATGAAGGCGAGCCCTAAGGCAACGAAGCTGGTTGTTAAGAGAAACAGCGGGGGCAGGCACAGAGCGAACTCGATGAGCGACTGGCCACGCTCGCCGCCGAAGCGAGGGCGGACGCAGATGCGCCTGCGCCTGAACCAGGTATAGCGACCAGCTGCCGGGAACGGTGCGGTTTGGTTCGTTAACTGCATGCAGACCACCTCGTTAGGGGCATCATACGAGGGGGGTATGGACCCGATAATCCCTATTTGGTGTTATTGACCAATCGGTCAACATGGCCGTGGGGATGCAGGCGGAACGCGAGTCTTCAAAATGAGGCGCACTTCGGCATCCATTCGACTTCGCTCAAGACAGGCCCTGAAGAAGAGGCTGCGGGAAAAGCCGTGTTTGAGCTGAAAAACTGACCTCAGGGGCTAAAGCCCCATTGATTCTGCGGTGATTACGGCACGGCTGAAGCCGTGCCCTTAAGCAAGACAAGGCAAATACGGAGAAGTGGGGTAG
>PLOU01000084.1 GCA_003142235.1 Granulicella sp. | reverse complement strand
GCTCTACCGGAGCGTACCATGAAGCTGCTCTTTTGGCTCTGCCTCGCATTGGTAGCTTATGCATATTTCGGCTATGCGATTTGGCTGTGGCTTCAGGTACGGCTGCACAGGCGCCCCATCCTCAAGAGACAGATCCAGCCCGACGTTTCTATTATCATCGCGGCCCGCAATGAAGAAGAGAATCTGCCTGCCAAATTGGAGAACCTTCGCCTTCTGGATTACCCGAAGGACCGGCTTCAGATCTTCATCGCCTCGGATGGGTCGACGGATCGGACAGCCAGTATTTTGCGTGAGCAGGGTTCCAGTATCTCCCTTGTCATCCTCGACCAGTCGAATGGAAAGGCCTGCGCCCTGAACGAGGCCGTTAAGCGCGCCACAGGCGATATCCTGGTCTTTCAGGATGCCCGGCAGTTGGTTGATCCGGACGCGATCTCCGAACTCGTCTCCTGCTTCGCCGATTCAACCGTGGGTGCTGTAAGCGGAGAGTTGCTGCTCGAAACAAGCGCCGACGAGCCCACCCCCGATGCTCTCGGCATCTACTGGAAGATCGAAAAAGTTGTGCGTAAGCTCGAATCTGAGTCAGGCTCTGTCGTCGGAGTCACTGGGGCCATCTACGCAGTCCGTCGTGAACTCTATACAGAGATCCCGCCAGGGACTATTCTCGATGACGTATTTGTACCCATGCATGTGGCGCGCGCAGGAAAGCGCGTCGTATTTCAGCCCTCAGCAATAGCGCGCGACCAACTCTTTAGCGAAAAGGGCAAGGAGTTCTCGCGCAAGGTTCGGACCCTGACCGGGAACTACCAGTTGTTGCAGCTAGCGCCATGGCTGCTTTCGCCGGCGAACCCTCTGCTCTTCCGTCTCATCAGCCATAAGCTCCTGCGACTCCTGGTTCCACTACTGTTGATCCTGATGCTGATGGCCTCCGCACTATCCATCGGGCCATTCTACCGATCCATTTTCTGGCTCCAGATACTCTTCTATGCTCTGGCCGCCGTTGGGATGTTGAGCCCAACGTTCAGACGATTCAAGCCAGTCGCTATCGCCAGCACATTTGTCATGCTTAACACTGCGGCAGCACTTGCATTTTATAATTTCATCGCAGGAAGAAACAGGGTTTGGGTCTAGTAGACTAAGTCAGTCTGAGGCGAGTCTATTTGCATTCGCTCGCAGACTTACGGGGATCGCATGTTTGGAACAGGCATTGGACACTTCATCCCGCTGGCCGCCTACTTGGGGTTCTGGATCATGTGCCTCGTCTCGTTAGGCGGAAGGCCTCTTCTCGGCCTCTACTATATGCTCCCATTCCTTCCTTATCGCCTGCTGCGGGACCACTTCATCGACTATCCGCTGGGCGCCAATATGATGACGATCCTGGTCCTTGCAGTCATCGTCGGAGCTCTCATCCATGGGAAGCACCTTCCTAAATCAAAGCTCTACCTGATCTGGCTCGTCTTTGGAGTCTATCTCTATCTTTCAATGTGGATCGGCGTGGCGCTTTCAAATGCCCCCGCGCCACTTTGGCTCTCTGACATCAACTTCGTAACCTGGAAAGACTATATGGTCATTCCGCTGGTCTTCGTAGCGGCAGGTTTAGCTATCCAAGACCGGAAAGCTATTAGAACCGTCGTCCTCGTTACGGCCATCTCCCTTTTGTTGATCGACCGAACTTGCATATTGGAGAGTATGTCGAGGAGCTGGGCGAACTTCGATGAGAGTAAGCGCGACGTCGGTCCACTCGCCTATGGCTCAAACCAGACAGCGGCATTTCTGGCCCAATTTGCAATGTTCTTTTGGGGATTTACGCAGTTTGCCAAGAAAATAAAAATCAAAATATTATGCTACGGACTGGTGTCGGTCACGCTGTTTGCAACCATGTACACGTTCTCGCGCGGGGGGTATCTCGCAGTGCTCTTCAGCGTCCTTGTCCTGGGCCTATTGAAGGACCGAAAACTGCTTCTGGTTCTTGGAATCTTCCTGCTGACTTGGCAGACGGTCGTGCCTGCCCCCGTCCGCGAGCGGGTCACCATGACCGAAAACTCCAACGGACAACTCGAGGCGTCAGCCCAGGAGCGAGTCGACCTTTGGCAGAACGCGGAGAAATCGATCCTCCACAGTCCGATTGTCGGAACTGGCTACGCAACCTTTCAGTTAGGAGAGCACGTCGACAACTTGAAAGACACTCATAACTGGTATGTCAAGGTGATGGTGGAAACCGGAATCATCGGCCTTATCATCGCTTTTATTCTGCTTCAACAATTGCTCGCAATGTCTTACCGGCTCTTCAAGCGCGCAACCGACCCGCTCTATCAAGGTCTGGGCCTGGGCCTTCTTCTGGCAACCTGCTCCTGCATTGTTGCCAACTTATTTGGCGACCGTTGGACCTATCTTGAAATCACTGGGCTCCTTTGGGTACTCGCTGGAGCCGCGATTCGCGCAACCCATCTCATGGAATTGGAATCAATTGCACCGCCAGCCGAGGTTGATTCCAGCAACACGATCAACCCATACATGGCTTATCGTTAACAATCTTTCGCATTTTATTCTTGCTTATTCTGCGTCCACACAACTATTGCACTAGAAAGGCTCACAATGAGCAGTATCACGGCATTACCGCTGGAAGGCTCGAATCGTAAGCAGGCGGTGCATTCCGCATTGCCTCACGTTCTGCTTATGCTCGATCAGTTTCCCAAGACCCTCGGCGGCGGAGAACGGACCGTCCTCAAGCTCGCGGCCCTTCTGCCGCAGTATGGATATCGCGCATCCATTCTGACCTTTTCAGTCCACCCTGAGAGTGCCGTACTTGCCCTCAAGTCGCCCCCATGTCCCATCTACCTGCTCCCCTTGCAACGCACCTATGACCTCACGGCCCTTCGATCTGCTCTCGACCTCAGAAGGTTTCTTCGTCAGCAACAAATTCAGATCGTCCAGACTTGTTTCGAAAGCTCCGATCTCTGGGCGGGATTTGTAACAAAGACAATGTCAAACGCAAAGCTAATCTGGAGCCGCAGAGACATGGGAATCCTCCGGGTCCGCAAGCACAGCCTCGCCTATCGCCTCATGGCCGGCGTTCCCGATGCGGTCTTCGCCGTCTCGGAGCAAGTCCGCCGGCATTCGATCGAGGTGGATCGAATCGATCCCGCTCGCGTCCAGACCATCTACAACGGCCTCAACCTAACCGAGTGGAATACCGCATTCAAGCCCACAACTACTTCAGACAAACTCCTCGTCACAACAGTAGGCAATATCCGCCGAGTGAAAGGCCACGACGTTTTTATCAAGGCAGCCGCGTCCATCGTTCCGCACTTCCCCAACGTCTCGTTCAGCATCGCCGGCGATGTGTTAGAACCCGACTACTTCGCCGAACTGCAAGCTCTGGTCCGCAATCTTCACCTCTCCGACCACTTTCATTTTGTCGGCAGCGTCACTGACCTTCACCATTATCTCTCCGCGGCGGATATCTTCGTCCTGCCCTCTCGCAGCGAAGGTTTTTCCAATGCCATACTTGAAGCCATGGCTGCGTCTCTTCCGGTCGTTGCCACCGACGTTGGGGGAAATTCAGAGGCCGTGAAAGACGGTGTCACTGGCTTCCTCGTCCCCTCGAACGATCCTGCGGCGCTCGCGTCTGCCATCACCCGCCTTTTCTCCGACCCCTCCCAGGCAAAGGCAATGGGCGCGGCAGGAAAGGTTTTTGTCGCGGAAAACTTCACAACAGAGACCATGATGACTCGAATCACAACTGCCTACAAGAATTTACTCGCCCACAATTCGCCGCTGGCCGCAGGCCGTGCCGGTAACTTATCATAGGCGTTCAAGCGGTTGCGTCTGAGAAATCAACAACAAGACACATCTAAACAGCAGCCCAGTTCGCGGGTGTCCTCAATAGTGATCCCGCAACAATTTCGAGAGCATTTCTTAGCAAAGTGGGGAAATAGGCAAGATGGCTACAGTCGACATTATTATCCCTGCGTTCAATGCTGCAAGATTCCTGCCATTCTCCCTGCAGAGCGTCGTTTCACAGACGTTCGACGATTGGCGAATTCTGCTCGTGGACGATGGCAGCACCGACAACACCACGGAAGCGGTTGCTCCGTTTCTGGATCGCCTCGGTTCCAAAATCAGATACATCAAGCAAGAGAATCGTGGTCTGCCAGCGGCAAGAAACACTGCCATCCGGTCCTCAACAGCCGAATTCCTCGCTCTGCTCGATGCCGACGATGTGTGGTTGCCTTGCCGACTCTCAGAGTCGTTGAAGATATTGGTAGAGCGGCCGCAGGTTGGTCTCGTCTATGGCCTGATCACAGGCATCGACCAGGAAAATCGGCCAGGGATTACCTGGCTGGGAAATCTGAGTGACGCCGATGGGCATATAGCACCGCAGATTTACATGCGAAAGGTTGATCTGCCCTGCCCCACAATTACCTTCCGCAGAAAATGCGTGGATGAGGTTGGCTTTTTCGACGAGACGATGCGCGCTACAGAAGATCGAGATCTCTGGCTTCGCATCGCCTTGCGATACGAAGTTGGGTTTGTCCCCAAGGTTCTCGCCTACTACAGGCTATCGCCGAACTCTATGTCCACCGATCCACAGCGAATGCTTCAGGCGCAACTCAAGTTCATTCGAAAACATTATGGCTCGGAGGGTTGTGGCCTGCGCCCCCGGCAGATCGCCCTGGCCCGGTCTTACAAACAGAGAGGGGAAGCCCTTAAGCTGCAAAGCCGGCCCTGGGCTGCCCTGATGAGCGCGCTGCAAGCTGTAGCCTTCTATCCCTTCGATATGGACAACCCAAGAACCGCTGGGTCGCTGCTCTTAAATTGGATTGCAAGCCTGAAACGCGGCTAAACCTTGGTTGCGCGATCACGCAGGAATCGAACTCCTCCCCACGCACCCGTCACCAGCAATGCCGCGGCGATGGTCTCCATTGCGATAGAAGCAAACGAAGTTCCGCGAGGACGGCTTGGTTCACTCGGCAACGAGCTCTTGCCGGTTGCTTTGCCAGGTGAATCGTCGCCGTAGCCATATGCATGCCAGGTTTCGTCCTTAAGGTGCGGATCGCCGCAGCTACCGGCGACCTCATGCAGCCCGGTGGCGGGACACCTCCAGCTACTCTTGGCATGATAGGTCACATTGTTGCGGAAGCTCGCACCCGGATTGGTGAACATCTTCAGGTCGGTGTTGCTGTAAATCGGCGACGGGTACTGTCCAGCCAAGTTGCGAAATCCAATAAAAATGTTGTCGTCGTATTGGATAGCCGCATTGGACGTTGGCTCCCCTGGATACTCGACTTCCAATGCAACGTGGTTGTCCGAGTAGAGAACATTGCGCTGAAAGATGGCTGGCTGGGCGTCCGGCACATTGATAAGGATTGCGGTGTCGCCAGCACGGCAGAACAGGTCCAGGCGTGCGTTGTACCTCGCTGGCGTACCCGGAATCGCGTTGGACATCGCACTGCAATTTCCCACAATATAGCTGTCGGTAATCGTTGCCGTTGCGCCGCCCACCTTGATCTGCTGTCCCATATTGCCGAATGCCAGCGCGTGCGTCACCGTCATGCTGGATCCTTTGCCGCCGATGTGCAGCGCATCCAGTCCGTCCTGGGTGTTGTAACTCACCGTTCCCTGGTCGAAATGCACCTGCCAGCCGGGGGCATCGCTGTCCTTGGACGCCGTGCCAAATCCATCGCCATAACCCCCATGGTCCTGGTCCGTGCAGTCTCCATACGGCAGCGCATCGACGATCGGGTACTCCTCGGCGCAACCGTTCCAACTGATGTTGTAGTGCTGCACCAGCAGACTGCCCTTGCCCGTGCTCCCGTCGTCATTGTCGGCATTCCAGCCGGAAGAGGCATTGCCCAGAATGTCCACATAGTCCATCACCACGCCATCTCCGGTTGGGCCGCTGATGCCATTCGTGGCAAGGCCGTGAATATGTACGTCCGTCAGGGTGTCATGCGTCGATGTATTGGAAAGCGCAATGCCGTTCTGAGCGAAGTCCTGCGTCGAATCGCACCCCACCGTCTGCGTTGCTCGACCGCAAGCCGAGTAATCCGTGATGTCCAGGCAAGCTACATCTACATACGAGGCGCCGGATAGAGTGAGTACCGTTCCAACTCCCCATCCACCGTGAAGTTGCGTCTTCGCCGAGGCGCTGTGACACGAGGCGTAGTTCTCCCCCAGAATCCGCGTGTGTTGCGTTGCGGTGCCCGATGGCGGAGGCGGTGCGCCGGAGCCAATTGCGTCTCCTGTCAGACCCCAGCAACCAGTCGGGTCGCAGTAGGTTGCAGCGCTGTTCCAGCCCACTCGCCATGCCACGCCCGTCCCGATAGAGCCACGGATGATGTAGGTATCGCCGCCAGAGCCGATCCAACCCCACCCCGGAANNGTGCCGTAGAGGGGGAGACAAGCGCATCCCAACAGAAATACACCCATCGTCTTAAGGGTACGGTTCATACGCTCCAATACTCCGAGGATCCCTTAGCCCCGTTATAGGTACACATTGCAACGGAAATACTCTTGCCGTGGGGCATGGGTTTCCTTAGTTCGCCCTTGGTCTAGCCGGTGGTGGGATCGTAGTCGTCGGCGGTGATGACCTGCAAGCCGGGCGTGGCGGCCGGCTGCTGGTCGATGAGCAGGATGGTGCGGGCGCAGCCGGCGGGGTAGCTCATCCGGCTGCC
>PLOU01000132.1 GCA_003142235.1 Granulicella sp. | reverse complement strand
CTGCTCGACGGCGCCTCCATCGCAAGCAGCGCCACAATTTGAAAGAGGTGGTTCTCGATCACGTCCCGCAGGCATCCCGCCGTCTCGTAGAACGCGCCGCGTTTCTTCACTCCGAAGTTCTCCGCCATCGTAATCTGCACGCTGGCCACATAATTTCGGTTCCAGATCGGCTCCAGGAAGGAGTTGGCGAAGCGATAGTACAGAATGTTCATGATCGCCTCCTTGCCCAGGAAGTGGTCGATGCGGAAGATCGAGTCCTCGGCAAAGACCGCGTGCGCCACGCGGTTCAGCTCGCGCGCCGACGCCAGGTCGCGCCCGAACGGCTTCTCCACAATCACGCGCGCGTCCCGCGCCAGCCCCGCCGCACCCAGCCCTCGGATCACCGTCTCAAATAGCGACGGAGGAATGGCCAGGTAGTATGCCGGCCGCCGCGCACCATTCAGCGCCTGCCGGATCGCCGCAAACGTCGCCGGGTCCTGGTAGTCCCCGCTCACATATTTAATCCGAGACAGCAACGAATCCAGCGCGCGCCGGTCGCCGTTGTTCATCGGCCCCCCACCCGCCGAGTGCCGGATGCTATCGGCCACCCTCCGCCGCAGCCGTTCCACGCTCCACTTCGGAAATGCCACGCCAATCACTGACGCCTTCAGCGCTCCGCGCTTCTCCATCGCATACAGCGCCGGAAAGATCTGCTTATGCGCCAGGTCGCCCGTCACTCCGAAGACCACCAGCGCGTCCGAACGCGGTCCAGCCATCAATGACTCTCCTTCTCGTCGCCGGTTTTTTCCAGATGCCCGCCGAACTGGTAGCGCAGCGCAGACAGCATCTTGTCCGCAAAGTCGTCCGCGCCCCTCGAGCTGAACCGCTCATACAGCGCCGCGCTCAGCACCGGCACGGGCACCGCCTCGTCGATCGCCGCGCGGATCGTCCACCGTCCCTCGCCGGAGTCCGACACATGCCCGGCGAACTTCGCCAGGTCCGGGCTATCGATCAGCGCCTGCGCCGCCAGGTCCAGCAGCCACGACGAGATCACGCTTCCCCGCCGCCACACCTCTGCCACATCCGGCAGGTTCAACTCATACTGATAGAACTCCGGATTGCGCATCGGGGTCGTCTCCGCATCCAGCGCGGTCGCCTGCTTGCCCTCGTTGGCGTGGCGCAGAATATTCAGCCCCTCCGCGTAGGCGGCCATCATCCCGTACTCGATCCCGTTGTGTACCATCTTCACAAAGTGTCCCGCGCCGCTCGGCCCGCAGTGCAGATAGCCCTGCTCCGCCGTCCCGCTCAGTCGCTTGCGCCCCGGCGTCTGCGCAATCCCGCCCATCCCCGGAGACAGGCTGCGGAAGATCGGGTCCAGCCGCTTGACCACCTCCTTCTCTCCGCCGATCATCAGGCAGTAGCCGCGGTCCGATCCCCACACTCCGCCGCTGGTTCCCGTGTCCACATAGTGAATGCCCTTCGCCTTCAGCTCCGCGGCACGGCGAATGTCGTCGTGATAATACGAGTTCCCGCCATCGATGATGACGTCGTCTGTCTCCAGCAGCGGCACCAGCTTCTTCAGCGTCTCATCCACCACGCCCGCCGGGACCATCAACCACACCGTGCGCGGCCTGGCCAGCGTCTTCACAAGCTCCGCCAGCGACGCCGTCCCCACCGCGCCCGTCGCCTTCGCCACCGCCGCCACGGCCTCCGCCGACATGTCGTAGACCACGCACCGGTGCCCCGCCTGCGCCAGCCGCCGCACCATGCTCGCTCCCATCCGCCCCAGCCCAATCATTCCCAGTTCCATACATCCCCCCTCGGTTCTTTAAAGTCCGTCATCCTGGCGAAGCTCGCCTGTGACTCGTCATTTTACGAGTCGTCATTCTGGCCTGAGCGAAGTCGAAGGCCAGAATCTCCGTATTTGCCTTTGCTCGTTCTCCTTCGCCAAACACACCAACCTCGATGCGCCACTATTTCAGATGCGCCAACCCCTCCCCAGGCACCGCCTTACGCGTAAATCCTAAATCAATTTGCGTATAGAAACAGAAAAGGCCCGGACGAATCCGCCCGGGCCCAACCTTTACTGAATCGCTGCGAAAGCCTTACCCCTGCACAGCCTCTGCCGCCTTGGTCTGCGCCACGGTCCAATCCGCCGCGCCCACCTTGAAGCGCGCGAAGCGCCGCACCGTGATGTTCTCGCCCAGCTTGGCAACCTTGGCCGCCACGATCTGCGCGATGGTCTGTGTCTGGTCCTTGATGAACGGCTGGTCCAGCAGGCAGAACTCCTCGTAGAACTTGCCCAGCTTGCCCTCCAGAATCTTCTCGATCACGGCTGGCGGCTTGCCTGTGGCCACGGCCTGCGCGCGATAGATCTCCTTCTCGCGCTCGATGTCCGCCGGCGTCACCTCGTCGCGACCGATGAAGCGCGGCTCACTGGCCGCAATGTGCATGGCCACGTCGCGCAGCAGCTCCTGGAAGTCGTCGGTGCGCGCCACAAAGTCCGACTCGCAGTCCAGCTCCAACAGCACGCCGATCTTTCCGCCCGCGTGGATGTATGTCCCCACCGCTCCCTCGTTGGTGGTGCGGCTGGCCTTCTTGGCCGCCGTCGCCATGCCGCGCTTGCGCAGCACCACGAACGCCGCCTCCATCTCGCCCTTCGCCTCCTGCAGAGCCTTCAGGCAGTCGCCCATCGGCGCGCCAGACTTCTCGCGCAGTTCCTTCACCTGCTTCGCATCGATCTTCACATCTGCTCCAGTCGTCATTGTCCTCTTCTTCTCCTAATCAACAAATCCGTAAATAAATCCTGCCGCACGTTCAGCTCCTCGCATAGAAAGAGCGTGGAGCGGATAACGCCGGCCTCCACGCTCTCATATTGAGAAAGATGAAGTCCTACGCGCCGGTCGCTATATGCGCCGCTTCCGCCTCTATCTCAGGCTCGGTGGCAGCCACCGGGGCCTTGCGAATGTTCCCGCCCAGCACCGCTTCCAGATCGACGTTCTCGTCGTCCGCAACGTCTTCGACCGACTCCGCCGCAATGCCCGCCGACTCGTGGACTTCAGCCGCATCGATCTCGCCCTCTTCGCCGATGTACTCCGGCGCCACCTCAACCTGCTCGACGTCCGCAACCTCGCTCTCGAACGCCTTCTCCGAGACCAACTGCGCGCCCTCGGCGGCCGAGTCCGCGATCTTCGACGTGAACAGACGGATCGCGCGCAGCGCGTCGTCGTTGCCCGGAATCACATAGTCCACCAGCGTCGGGTCGCAGTTCGTGTCCACCACCGCAACCACGGGAATCCCCAGCTTGCGCGCCTCCGCCACCGCGATGGCCTCGTTGTTGGAGTCCACCACAAACAACGCGTCTGGCAGCCGCTTCATCGCCTTGATGCCCGACAGGTTCACCGACAGGTGCTTGCGCTCGCGCTCCAGCTTGATGACCTCTTTCTTGGTCAACAGCTCGTAGCGGCCGTCGGTGGACATGTCGTCCAGCTCCTGCAATCGCTTCACCGACTTCTGCACCGTAATCCAATTCGTTAGCAGCCCGCCCAGCCAGCGGCTGTTGATGTACGGCATCCCGCAGCGCTTTGCCTCTTCGGCCACCGCGTCCTGCGCCTGCCGCTTGGTGCCGACAAACAGCACCAGCTTGCCCGTGCTGGTCAGCTCCGTAATAAACTTCGACGCCTCCTTGAACATCTTCAGCGTCTTCTGCAGGTCGATAATGTAAATCCCATTGCGCTCGCCGAAGATGTACTCCTTCATCTTCGGGTTCCACCGCTTGGTCTGATGCCCAAAGTGGACGCCAGCCTCGAGCAGTTCCTTCATCGTAATGTTTGCCAATGGATCTCCTTAGTGAAGTTAGTGAAGGCAGCCTGAAGTCTGTTTAGCTGGTTTAAAAAGCCGGCCGGAAAAATCAGCCCAGGTGCCTGGATTAATCCCGCGTGCGGGAGATTGAACTCCGTGCCCCGGACCGTCTCCAGTCCGGGGGTGATGCTCCTCTTTCAACTGACAACCTGCAACTGACAACTATCTCTTCGAGAACTGGAATCGCGCTCTCGCGCCCTTCTGTCCGTACTTCTTGCGCTCCTTGCCGCGCGAATCGCGGGTGACGAGTCCCTCGGCCTTCAGCGTCTTGCGCAGTTCCGGGTTGAACTCCATCAGAGCGCGCGCAATGCCCAGCTTCACCGCGTCGGCCTGTCCCATCACGCCGCCGCCGCGCACCGTGGTAATCACGTCGAAGGTCTCGCCAATGTCGGCGATGCCAAGCGAGCGCCGGGCCGCGGCCCTCTGTTGCGGCGTCACAAAGTACACATCGCACTCTTTCTTGTTGACCGTGAATTTGCCGCTGCCGGGACGCAGGAATACGCGCGCAATCGACGACTTGCGCCGTCCCGTTCCGTAGTACTGAACCAAATCCGCCATGTTGCTCCTTAGAACTTGCTGGTTCGGCCTCTGGCCGTGCGCAGGCTCACGCCATGCGCGGAAAACGAATCTCTATGCCTTGCCCTCAATCGCAATCGGCTGCTGTGCCAAGTGCGGATGGTGCGGCCCCTTGTACACCTTCAGCTTGGTCGCCATCTGCCGGCCCATCTTGGACTTGGGCAGCATTCCCTTGATCGACTGCTCCACGATCGCCTCAGGCCGCCGTGCCAGCAGCTTCACAAACGACTCTTCCCGCAGCCCGCCGGGAAATCCCGTGTAGCGGCGATACAGCTTCTTGTCCGCCTTCAGCCCGGTCAGCACTATCTTCTCGCAGTTCACCACGATCACGTGGTCGCCCACATCGATGTACGGCGTATACAGCACGTTGTTCTTGCCAGAGAGGATCGACGCCGCCTGCGTCGAAAGCCGGCCCAGCGTCTTGCCCGCGGCGTCCAACACAAACCACTTGCGCTGGATGTCTTTGCCGCTCGGAATCGTTGTCGTGTTATTCATGATGCTCGCGTTACTCCCTGGTCCTGCCGTCTTCCTTGTTGTCGTGCGCTCTTGTTTTAGAGTGCCCAACCAGTCCGGCGTCGTACGGAAGAAGATGACTGCGTCCTGCGTTGTACTTCCATGCACTCCGCCAACCCTCGCGGCGGAACGCCAATCTCTTTGCTCCAGGCCAAGCGGCATAGCGCGAGGCAGGTTGGAGCCAAACGGCATCCCTGAGCCAAAAAACAGCTCCCTGCGTAAACGCGGAAACGCCTCACCGCCTGGAAGTCGCGCATTGCCTGTGCAAGCATTGCCTGTGGTTGTGTGGGTGCGTTCAGGGCAGCCTTGCGTGCAGGCTGCTCCCGGTCAATCTGCTCCCGGCGAATCCACGATCTGCCCCATCTTGCTGCATCGCCATAACATGCCGCGCCCGATCAAGGACACAACCTACCGATGGCGTGCAGACATAGAGCTGCGCGAGCTTCCAGAATATCCCACCCCGCCACTCCGAGTCAACGAGCACTCTTGTCCAATACAAGATG
>PLOU01000033.1:25708-25946 GCA_003142235.1 Granulicella sp. | reverse complement strand
TAGGCGCCCAACGCGCGTGCCTGGACCCAGTCCGGCACGGAGATCTGCACCGAAGTATTCAGCGAGGCCATGCTGCTGGTCCACGAGTAACCGGCGACGACAAGCGCGGGAATGATGAGCGCGGGCCGGTGAATGCGGGCCAGAACGATCAGCGTGAAGGCTGTGTAGAAGGTGGCAGCGGCGATGATGCGGTCGGTGGAGAAGCGGTGCCGCAGGCGCGGCAGGGTGAGCGCGGCCG
>PLOU01000033.1:0-25664 GCA_003142235.1 Granulicella sp. | reverse complement strand
AGCGTCGATTTGAAGAGCGGGATACGCTTCCAGTTGAACAGCACCCAGATGACCGCGGCGAACGAGACCGAGTTCAGCAGAAAGACGTAGGCGCTGCCGGTGTCGGTACGCTTGAAAGCGGCGACCATCAGGCCGCCCAGCGCGGGGCCGACGGCGCGGGCGAGATTGTTCGAGGCGGCGTTCAGCGAGACGCTGTCGGGCACCAGCTCGCGCGGGACAAGTTCGGGCACAATCGCCTGCCATGCTGGATTGTTCATCGCCGAACCGATGTTCAGCAGGAAGGTGAACGCCAGCAGCGACCACGGCGAGATGTGGCCGAGGAAGGTGAGGACGGCGAGGACGCCGACCGAGCCCAGCATCCAGCACTGCCAGAAGATCAGCAGGCGGCGGCGGTCGAAGAGGTCCGCAGTGGCCCCGGCCAGCAGCCCCAGACAGAGCACAGGCAGACTGGCCGCCGTCTGCATCAACGCGATCAGCAGCGGCGACGCCGTCAGCGAGGTCATCAGCCAGGTGCCCGCGGTGTCCTGCATCCAGGTGCCGACGCTGGAGACCGTGGAGGCAATCCAGCGATTGCGAAAGATCGCAATGCGCAGCGGAGCAAAGCCGCTCAGAGGCTCCTGTGGACCGGTTCCGTGCGCCGCGTATGGCGTCTCAAAGGGCATTACGTCTAGTGTATTGATGCGCGATGTGCGATGCGCGGTACGATCCCAATCGAGTGATTGCCAACCTGCGATGCGGCAAATCTGCTACTCAACGCTGCTCCGCCGCATTGCACAGCTTCTCCACCCGCTTCTGCCGCGTCTCCGGCGTCTGGTAGTAGAAGACCGCCAGCAGCTCGCCGCGCCGTTGCGTGGGAGTCATGCGGGCCCATCCCGCGCGCGCCCTGGGATGCGCACGAAATGCGGCTTCGACGATTGGCGGAAGCTCGCGTTCGCCCTCCATCGTGGCCAGCAGACGCTCGGCCATTTGCTCGGTGCGGCGCATTCGCGTTGCTTCGCTCTTGGGTTCCATCACCCACTTGCCGATCTCGCGCCGCATGGACTCGGAGAGCGCGTCGAACCACTCGCGCAGGCCGGGCTCGTCGTCCAGCAGCGCGGCCAACTCGTCCGGCAACTCCGCCTCGCGCGGGTCGAGGTCCGGCTGTAGACGGAACTCGGCCGCATCTCCAAGGCCCACTCCCGCACCCGCCTGCATCTTGCGGTTCACCAGCAGATGGAAGCCGCCGCGCGCATTGGGAAATAACGAGGTGCGAAAGACAAAGCCGTTGACCGTACCGCGCACGCGCAGCCGCGCCATCGGCTTGCCGGATGCGGCCTGCAAATCCGCCAGAGTGAACGGCACGCGCGCGATGGTCCATCCCAGCGCACGGTTCCCCTTCTCCAGCACCGCCTGAAAGCGCATTGCACGGACCGCCACAGATGCCTCCCGAACGTCTCTATCGTAGCGCGGCGGCGCAGGGCTGCGCGGGGGAGATAAACTTATAGGCATCGCTAGCCACTCCAATTCGCGCATCTTTCTCTCCGCCGGCGAGGCCTCGGGCGACCACTACGGCGCGGGGATTATTGCGGAACTGCGCGCGCGGCTGGCTGATGCGACGTTCACCGGACTGGGCGGCACAGCGATGGCCGACGCGGGGCTGGAGCGCGTCGTGCGCGCCGAAGACGTGGCGCACATGGGCTTCACCGAGGTGGTGCGCCACGCGCCGTACATCTATGCGCAGTACCGCAAGCTGGTGGCGTCGATTGAACGCGAGCGGCCCGGCGTAGCCATTCTCATCGACTTTCCCGAGGTCAACTTCCGCCTCGCCAGGCGGCTGCAGCGGCTGGGCGTTCCCGTGCTGTGGTTCGTCAGCCCGCAACTGTGGGCATGGAAGCGCGGGCGGCTGAGGCTGGTGCGGCGGTATGTCGATCGCATGATGGTGATCTTTCCCTTCGAGGCCGCGTTCTATCGCGCGCGCGGAGTGGATGCAGAGTTTGTGGGGCATCCGCTGGCCGCGCTTCCGCTGCCGACTATCACGCGCGAAGAGTACGCCGCGAAGCACGGGCTCGATCCGGCGAAGCACTGGGTTGCGCTGTTGCCGGGAAGTCGGCAGAGCGAGATCCGGGAGAACCTGCCGGCGATGCTGCAAGCCGCGGCCAATCTGAATCTGGATGTGAATCTGGATCAGAAGAGGGTCTGCCAGTATCTGCTGCCGGTGGCATCGACCATCGACCTTGCGTGGATCAAAGATGAGATTGCCGCACACGAATCTGCCGTGAATAGGAAGCTGCCCGGCTTTGCGGTGCTTCCGCGGATTGTACTAGTCGACGACGCGCGCGCGGCACTCTTCCACGCGCGCGCCTCGGTCGTGGCCAGCGGCACGGCGACCGTGCAGGCGCTCACCATCGGCACGCCATTTGTCGTGGTCTACCGCGTCAGCGCGCTGACGTTTGCGCTGGCCAGGCGGATGGTCCGCTACCCCGCCGAGATTCCCGCCGAGCGTGACGCCGACGGCAATCTGCCCGTCGCAATGGTCAACCTGATTGCGGGCAAACGTATCGTCCCCGAGCTGCTGAACCGCCGCTTCACCGCCGCGAATCTGGTCGCCGCGCTGCGCCCGCTGCTGGACGAGACTCCGGAACGCCGCGAGATGATCGCCGCGCTGGCCGAGGCGTGCGCGCGGCTGCTGCCCGCGCCCGGCGAAGACCCTATCCATCGCGTCTGCGATGCTGTCGAGGAACTGCTGCGCCCAACCGACTCCGTCGCGCGCCGAAGCTCCGCAACAAACGTCTAACCATTTGGGTCTCAACAAGAGACAGACTTCAGGCGCATGCATCCAATCTGCAGCATCACGCACGCGGCTTTACGATTACAGTTAAGGTTGAACGCATCCTGAGGATTCACGAACGCATGTTTCGCCGATCTCGAACCCGCACTGGAATCCTCCCGCGAACCCGGATCGCCACGATCTTCCGCGCTACCGGCTTTCGCGCTACCGGCTTTCGCGCCTTCGCCGCTGCGTTCCTCACTCTCTGCGCGCTCGCGCTTCCCTGCTGGATGACTGCGAATGCCGCTCCCGTGCGCCCGCAGTTGAACATCACCGGCTATGTCATCAACGCCGACCTCGATCCCGCCACGGGCAGGCTGACAGCCACCGCCGATGTCAGCTTCACCGCGCTGGAAGACCTGACCACGGCGACCTTCGAGCTGAACAATGGCCTCAACATCACATCGCTGACGGACGGCACGGGCGCCGCGCTCAACTCCGAACGGCTGGCGGCAAACTTCACCGTGCGAGTTACACTGCCCGCGCCGCTGGCCAAGGGCTCCAGCGACATCTTCCACTTCGCGTACTCGGGCACGCTTACCGGCTCCGACACCAGCCCGGTCGATGGAATTAAACTCGCCGCCATCGCCGACCCCATCAGCATGTTGCTCTACGCGGGCCGCTGGTTTCCGCTCTCGACGCCGGGACTGTTTACCGACCGCTTCACCGCCGAGATGCACATCCGCGTGCCTGCGGACTACACCGCCGTGGGCAGCGGGACGGCGACGAAGAAGACGCTGCCCGACGGGCGCAACGAGTTCAGCTTTGTCTGGTCGAAGCCGGGATTTCCTGGAACGATTGTCGCGGGAAAGTTCCTGCCCGCGATCACCGCCTCCGGCATCAGCAACATTCACGTCTATGTGACGGAGAAGCGCAAGGACGGCGCGCCGGACTTTGCCGCTCTGGCCGGGCGCGAGTTCGAAACTATGACCAGCGTCTTCGGCCAGCCGGAGTCCGGCCGCATCAACATCGTCGAGCTGCCGGAGGACGCCGTCAGCGCCGCGTGGGCGCCGGAGATGGCGTGTATCGCGGGCAATCGCATCGTGGACCGCACCGCAGCCTCGCAGCGCCTGCTGGCCAACACGCTGGCGCACCAGTGGTGGGGCTCGGAGGTATCGCCCGCCACGCTGAACGACGCGTGGATCACCAACGGCATGAGCCGCTACGGCGAGCTAATGTACCTGGAGGATTCGGCGGGCAAGAACGCTTTTCAGACCGCCATCGGCGATGTCTCCGCCGGCGCGCTGGCCTACGACACCGAGCCGCTCACCACGCTGGGCCGACTCGATCCCTTCTCGCCGCAGTTCCAGTCGATGACGCTGGAAAAAGGCGCGATGGTCTTCCACATGCTGCGCTGGGAGATGGGCGACGACGCCTTCCAGAGCTTCCTGCGCAGCCTGCTCTCGCAATATGCCGACAAGGGGATTCGCGGCTCCGATGTGGAGACGGTGGCCGAGGCGCAGCCGGTCAACGGCTCGCACCTGGAACTGACCTCATTCTTCTCGCAGTGGATCGACGGCACCGGCGCGCCCGCCTTCACCGACAAGTACTCTGTCTTCCGGCTGGGCAACAACAAGGGGTTCCGCACGGTGGGATCGATCAGCGAGGATCTCGACCTCTTCCGCATGCCGGTGGAGCTGCGCATCGAGACCGACGGCAAGACGGAGGACCGGCGCATCGACGTGGCGGGCAGCGACTCGCCTTACACCGTCGAGACCTTTGGGCGGCCGCGGCGCATCACCATCGACCCGGAGAACTGGCTGCTGAAGAGCACGCCCGACCTGTCCATCCGCGTGGCCGTGCTGCGCGGCCAGCAGTTGGTGGCGCAGGGCGACCTGATCGGCGCGCTGGCGGAGTACCAGAAGGCGCTGGACGAAAATAAATCCAGCTCGCTGGCCGCCTACCGCATCGGCGAGGTCTTCTTCATGCAGCGCAACTACCAGGCCTCTGCCAACAGCTTCCGCGACGCACTGCGCGGCGATGGCGACCCGCGCTGGACCGAGGTCTGGAGCCACATCCACCTGGGCTATATCTTCGACGTGACCGGCCAGCGGGAGCGCGCGGTCAACGAGTACCGCTTAGCGGTGCAGACCAACGACAACACCCAGGGCGCCATCAACGAGGCGCGCGCGCGCATGGCAACCCCCTACAAACGCGAGCGCTCCGACAACTAGCCGCAACGCGACGACGAGCTGCATTCATCCAGAGTACCTGCGTGCGCTATACTCGCCCCTGTGATTTCAACATAAGGGAGTCTTCCATGCTTAAGGGATTTCGCGACTTCATCCTGCGCGGCAACGTGGTCGATCTAGCAGTCGCCGTCCTCATCGGTACAGCCTTCGGCGCGGTCATTACCTCGTTTACCAAAGACATCCTCATGCAGCTTATCGCTGCCATTGTGAAGACGCCCGACTTCTCTGGCCTCGTCTTCTCTGTTAACGGAACCCCCATCAAGTACGGCAACTTCCTGGGCGTAGCCATCAACTTCCTGATCGTGGCCAGCATGATCTACTTCTTCGTCGTGCTGCCTTTGAAGTATCTGCTGGCCAAGGCGAAGGGGCCCGAGGCCGCGACCATGAAGACCTGCGCCGAATGCCTCTCGGAGATCCCCTTGCCGGCCCGCCGCTGCAAGTTCTGCGCGCAGCCGGTGGAATCCGCGCAGCCGGTGAAATCCGCGCAGCCGGTGGTATAGAGCCCGTCAGGCCCGAGTCAACCGCAATGGTTTGACAGAACCAGGCCCACAGAGCTTTTTCCCGGTTCCCGGCAAAGGAAATCCACAGCCGTTCTCCCGTGCCTACAACTTGCGCTGTATCCCATAGTGCGGAAGTGCTATGTATCTTTGTGGTACTTGGACGGATCATTGTTTCTGGAAGCGGCCAATCCGTTCGCGCGGAGACGTTCGCAATGCTTCGCACTGCGCCTCCCGCCATGGTTTTGCCGATGATGTTTCTGCTACCCCGTTCGACTGCCCTGCGTTCGGACTGGGATGAAGGGAATTCCCTATGATCCGCTGGTCGCGCGCCCTGGAACCCTCCTTGGATTTGTGCAGCCTGCCAACGCCGCACCGCATTCCGCAGTGCGTGGCCGGCATGGCGTTCAACTTCAGCAAGATCGATCTCTCCCAGTGCGCGGCGCAGCACAATGCGGCCAGGCGGGCGGAGAGCCAGGCGGGTCCGGCAGCCTCCGCGCGCAGCGAAGCCCGCAGGCCCTGCTTCGAGATTCCCGAGTGTTCTCTGGCCAGATAGAACCAGGGAAGGTCTGAACAAGTATTCGACATTCCCTCAGAGGCTAAAGCCGTGTTGCGATTGACGCGGTTACGGCGGGACTGAAGTCCCGCCCCTTCAAAATGTGGACTTATTCAGTGGTTTTCTAGAACGAGAGCGGGAGCAGATCGGCCCAGACCTTAGGATCGACGGGAACTCCGAGGCGGAGGTTCTCTGCGCGCAGGTGTAGCGTCTGCTGGCCGGGGTAGCGCACGGGGCGGGCGGGATCGATGGGGACGGCCGCGCGGAGCGAGTCGAGAATGCCGTTGGCGATGCGATCGAACTCGGGGCGGGCGGCGAAGCTGGAGGGATCGATGGCGAGGAAGACCTGGCTGAGGCCGGACTCGCGCGCCGGATCGCGCGGAAGCTGGTGAGTGGCAAGGCCGCCAGAGAGCATGGCGGCGAGCATGTCGAGGACCAGCGATAGGCCGGAACCCTTCCAATAGCCGATGGGCAGCGCGCGCTGCGAGGCCTCAATCGCGGCGGGGTCGGTGGATAGATTGCCGGCAGCGTCAAATCCTCCCGCGACGGGCAACTGCTGGCCGCGCGCGGCGTAGGCGGAGATTGTGCCGTAGGAGAACTGCGAGACCGCCATGTCGAGGACGACGTGCGCGCCGTCAGGGCGCGGAATGGCGACCACCAGCGGGTTGTTGCCCAGCGTGGGTGAGGCCGCACCCCAGGCAGGAAGATTGGCCAGCGTGTTGGTCCAGCAGATGGCGAAGAGGCCGGACTCCGCGGCAAGCCATCCATAGCTTCCGCCGCGCATCCAGTGGTTGGTGTTGGCCAGGGCGACTCCGCCGAGGCCGTGCTGGCGGGCAAGCTCGATGGCGCGCTCGATGGCGGCGTAGGCGTTCAGATTGCCGGGGCCGAGATGCCCGTCCCAGCGCTCGATGGCCGCGGCGGCGGCGACGCAGGTGGGTTCGGCGGCGACGTCAATGCTGCCGTTGGCAACCATCGCGGCGAAGCGCGGAAAGCGGTTGAGGCCGTGAGTGTAGACGCCGTCGCGCGTGGTCTCGGCGAAGAGGCGGGCGCAGAGGGCTGCGCGATCGCCGCGAAGGCCAAGGTGCAGCATCGCCCGGCAGAGCGCGTGGTCGAGGTCGGCGTAGGGAACTCGGAGCATGGAGTTCAGTCTATCGCTGGGCAGCTACGCAACCAAAACGTCGGTCTGGCTGAAGTCGTTGCCCTTGAAGAGCAGCGGTTCGCCGCGCTGCTTCGCCAGCGCATAGGAGAAGCAATCGCCGAAGTTCAGTCCGGCCGGATGTCTTCCCTTGCCGAACCGCCGGAATCCGTCCCGTGCAAGTAATGCCTGTTCATGATCGACCGGGATAACCACCAGTCGCAGCCGTGTCGTCAGGATGTCGAGGGCAGCAATCGGATCTGGCCGTCGCCGCCGAATTGCAACAATGGAGACCTCTGCCAGAGTGGCAGCCGAGATCAAACGTCTGAGGTCATTCACAATCGCAGAGGCATAGATCGACGCATCCGGCTCATTCAGAAAGATCGCCATCAGCGCAGACGAGTCGATGACCATTACTCGCAGATTCCGTCCGGGCCATACCCTAGAATCTCGTCGTCAGTCAGCTCCGTATTGATCGGCCGCAGCTTGAAGCTGCGCATCAGCTCAAGAATCTCATCCACCGTCAGAGATGGAAGATCGACGCCAGCGGGTCTGAGACGAACGATCCGCTCATCCGCTGCCGTGCCAACTGCATCCGTGATGGATTCGCCAGTCGCCAAAGCCATATCCCGGACCTTCTGTTCAACCACCGGATTGTTGATATGCAGCGCCATGTACACAGTGTACATGGCCAGCTCATTCCGTTCCGGCTTCTTCTTCCTCTTCTTCCACCTTGTCGCCTTCTTCCACCTTGTCGCCTTCGCCGGGGGCGAGGAAGAGGTTGGTCTCCAGGCCGTGCTGGCGGGTGTAGAGGTCGAAGTAGCGCCCGCCCAGGCGGTAGAGCGACTCATGCGTGCCGCGTTCGACGATCAGGCCCCCCTCAATCACCAGGATCTGGTCGGCGCGGCGGATCGTCGACAGCCGGTGCGCGATGACGAAGGTTGTGCGGCCATGCATCAGGTGATGCAATCCGCTCTGGATCATCGCCTCCGACTCGGAGTCGAGCGAGCTGGTCGCCTCATCCAGAATGAGAATGCGCGGGTCGGCCAGGATGGCGCGCGCAATCGAGATGCGCTGGCGCTGGCCGCCGGAGAGCTTCACTCCGCGTTCGCCGACCACCGTCTCGTAAGCCTCGGGAAAGCGCTCGACAAACTCATCGACGCGCGCGATGCGGCATGCTTCCATCCACTGCGCCTGGGTCGCTGCCGGGCGCGAGAAGAGCACATTCTCGCGGATGGTGCCGTCGAAGAGGAAGGTCTCCTGCAGCACCACGCCAAGCTGCTGGCGGTAGCTGCTCAGCCGGATCGTCGCCAGGTTCACGCCGTCGATCAGCACCCGGCCCGAGGTCGCGGTGTGGAAGCCGCAGACCAGGTTGATGACCGTCGACTTTCCCGAGCCCGACGAGCCCACCAGCGCGGTCACCGTTCCCGGCTTCGCCTCGAAGCTGATGCCGTGCAACACCGGCTTGTTCTTCTCGTACTCGAAGACCACATCCTTGAATTCGACATCGCCGTTCACATCGAAAGCATGGGTGCGGGCCGGCTCTGAGTCCTCCTCGCTCTCGTTCATAATCTCCGTCGTCCGGTCCAGCCCGGCCAGCGCCTCGGTCAACTGCGTGCCGATATTCACCAACTGCGCAATGGGCGCAATCATGAACGCCAGCAGCATGGTGAAGGAGACGTACCCACCCGTATCCAGACGGTGAGCCGCGTTCTCGTGCGCACCCAGATACATGATCAGTCCGCCCACCACTCCCAGCACCATGGTCGACGACAGAGTCATCAGTGACTGCGCCGTCAGCGAGCTGATCACATTGTTCAGAAGCCGCTTCACGCCCGCCGCGAACACCCGTTCTTCGCTCGCCTCCGCGTGGTAGCCCTTCACCACGCGTATGCCGCCGAGGGATTCGGTCAGTCTTCCGGTCACCTCGGCGTTGATCTTGGCGCGTTCGCGGAAGATCGGCCGGATGGTCTTGAACGCACGCTGCAGGATCAGCCCGAAGACCGCCATGATGCAGAACGTCAGCAGCGTCATCCGTGCATTGATGTGGATCATCAGGAAGAAGGCGATCACCGCGGTCAGTATCCCGCCGACAAAATCCACCAGCCCGGTGCCCACCAGGTTGCGCACGCCCTCCACGTCGGTCATGATGCGCGCCACCAGCGTTCCGGTGCGATTCTCGTCGTAGAACGTCACCGATAGCCGCCCAATGTGCGCCTGCACCTGCATCCGCAACTGCGAGATCAGTTTCTGCCCTTCCGTCGAAAGCAGTTGCGTCAGCGAGTAGGACGTCACTCCCTGCACAAACGTAGCTCCGGCCACCAGCCCAATGAGCCGCGGCAGAAGGTGCATGTCGTGCGGGCCGCCCATCACCTTGTTGATCAGAGGTCGCACCGATAGCGGAAGCACGAAGCTGCACGCCCGGTTGATCAGCATCAGGACGAAGCTGCCCGCGATCAGCCAGCGGCGCGGCACAAACAGCTTCCAAACCTCGGGAAGCACCTTCTTCAGCTTTGGCTTGGGCCGCTTGGCGGTCAGGTCGGCGGAGAGAGATCGCCCCGTGCCCCGGCTCGACCGGTCCGCCGACTGCATCCCGCCGCCCATCCCACCCCCCATGCCGGATGATCCAAACGAAGAACCCATATACCGCAAGTGTACCGCGTGGCCACGCCGCGTCCAGAACACCGACTGCTTCAGGCACCGGCCCTGCGATACGATGGAGCGGTTCGGAAAGATATATAGCGGACCAGCGGCATACCTAATTCACCCCCGCGCGTCTGAAGAAAAGATGGGAAGGGACAACCCGAATGGCAATGCGGTTGGTAGGCAATGTACGGTACTTCTTACTTCTGTTGGTCTGCGGGACGCTGCTAATGGTGGCCTGCCCCACCGCCTCGGCGCAGGTGGCCCCACTGGCGCCGCGCTGGCTGGCGGGAACGCCGCCTCCGCCGGTGGAGACCTTTGCCGATGGGCTGGCGCGGCACCACATCGAGTTGACCGAGGCGGCGTTGATTGCCGCGCTCACAGACCCGGACGGGGAGGTACGCAGCCTGGCGGCGGCGCAGCTTGCGGCCATGGACGACCATCCAGCGCTGCCGGCGATTCTCCGCGCACTGCTGGCGGAGCGCGATCCCCAGGTGGAGGTGAACCTGGCGGGCGCCGCGACCTGGCTTGGCTCGGACCGCGCCCTCGACCAGTTGCAACAGCTCTGTCAGGATTTGAATGTTCCCTCGACGGCGCGGCTGGATGCCGCGCGCTACGTCTCCAACAAGGAGTTGCCGACGTGCTTCCCGGCAATCGAACAAATTGAACGGACCGAGGCGGACCCCAGCATCCGCGTACTGGCGGTGGTGGCCGCAGCCAGCTATCGCGGGCAAAGGGAGAGAGCGCAAGCCCTGGCCGCCTCGGCACTGGCGGATCTCGACCCAACGGTGCGGATTGCGGCGGCGGACGCGCTGCGGTCCCTGCGCGCAACCAACGCGGTGGCCGCTCTCGACCGCGCATTGCACATCGAGGGCGACGATACGGCACGGGAGCATCTGCGGGAGGCGATCCGCGTTCTGCGTCTCCCCAGCGCAGACAATGACGAGGCGCAATGAACGACTGTGCCAGCGCGGCGCTCTATCGATCGCGATTGCCCCTATCGACGGGGCAACGATTGCAGGGAGGGATACGAATCTCTACGCAGCGGTCTCGCGCGAGCTGCGCGCAGCGATGAAGGACCACACGCACAGCAGCACATAGACCAGGCATATCACCGCCAGCAGCGCCTCGTCCGCAACTGCAACCGGATAGGCCAGCGGCGAGCCGTGCGCATGTATATATACCGCAATGGCCCGTGGCCCCGCTCCCAGAAACCCCAGCAGACCCACCACCGCCGCCACATGCATCCAAAGCGCCCGCCGCTTTGCGTCCGCCGTGCGGGCCAGCGCGCCGGAGACCGTCAGCGCCAGACCGGTCCAGGTTGGGATCAGTGCGCTCATATGCACGGCCCCCGTGGCCTCAAATCCCCAAATGCCAATCACAATCAATACGACTCCGAAACAGATGGTCACCTTTGCCATGTTGTGGAACTCCTTTTGCGCTAAACGGTTCTTTGTGCCCAGGCGATGTGAGCTTTCGCCCCACCGCTTGCCACTCTTATTGCTACCGCTTGCAACTCAAGGTTGCAAGCGGATTATCAGGACCGCCGATGCATACCGTGGTGCGTCACGCTGTCGCTGCGGTCTTGATCGCCGCCAGGACCCCGGCCGGCGTTCACTCGTCGGCGGAACAGCAGGCGCGAACCCTGCCGTCTTTGCCGATCAGCGCGGTCGACAGCGAGTGGGTCGGCAGGCCCTCGTCGCCCGGCGTAATCCCCACATCGAAGAACTGCGTCAGCTTGGCCAGTTCGCCGGCCGGCGCAGCCCCATTCTCCGCATCAGAGCCGCTTGCCGCAGCGGAAGACGCACCCGCCGCACCGTTGCTCGACTGTTTGCATCAAGCCAGAAGCATGGGAAGCAGAATCAAACCGGCAGCCGCTCGCAACGCAAATCGCATCGGCAACGCCCTCTTGTGTCCATCATAACTTCCGGATAACTACAGCGACCTCGTGTCCGCGCATCTCTAACCGCGTTTTCCGCACCCGGCAGGCGTATAAAAGGCGTATGGACGATCCTCACGCGCTGCCCGGGCAGATTCATCAGGCGCTGGAGGGCGGCTGGACTGTTCTGACCGCCAACCAGCGCGCCGCGCGAACGCTGCACCACGGGTTCGATCTGCACCATCGCGCGCACGGCCTGACCCACTGGGAGCCTCCGGCGATTCTCGCGTGGGATGTGTGGCTCACCAGCCTGTGGCATCGCCTTCTGCTCGACGGCCACGCCTCCGAACTGCTGCTCAATCCCACGCAGGAGCAGACCCTCTGGCGCGCGATCATCGCAGAGGACAGCGCGGCGGACGGCGCGGCAGAGAGCCTTCGCCCCATCGACGCGCTCGCCGAACTTGCCGCCGAAGCATGGCTGCTGCTGCATGCCTACCGTGGCCGAGGCCGCCTGCAAGCCTCCATCGCCAGCACCGACACTCGCGCCTTCGCCCGCTGGGCCGGCGAGTTCGAGCGCCGCTCGGCCCGCTCGCAGTACATCACCGAAGCGCAGCTCCCCGAGGTCCTGCGCGCCGCATTCGCCGAGGGAAGATTCACCGCAACGCAGCCAACGCAGGCCGGACTCCTGCTGGTCGGATTCGACTCCAGGACGCCCGCGCAGACCGCCCTGCTCGACGCCATCCGCACCACTGACACGCAGATCGAAGAGTTTGCGCAGACCTCGCCGACGCACCCACTCACCCTCGTCGCCGCACCCGACGAGCGCGCCGAACTGACCGCCTGCGCCCGCTGGCTGCGCGCACGCCTCACCGAGCAGCCTGCCGCTCGCATCGCCGTCATCGCTCCCGCCATCGAGACCTCGCGCGCCGAGATCGACCGCGTCTTCCGCCAGACGCTCGCGCCCGAACTCAACGTGATCGATGCGCCCGCCAGCTCCGGCCCCTACGAGTTCTCGCTCGGCGTTCCGCTGGCCCAAACACCGATGGTCTCGACCGCGCTCGACATTCTGCACTGGGGCACCGGCCCGATTCCGCTTGACCGCGTGAGCGCGCTGCTGCTCTCGCCCCACTTCGCCGCGGACAGTTCGGAATCCACAGCAACAACCAGCGTTGACCACTCCGAATTCCTGGCCCGCGCCGAGTTCGACGCCTTCGTCCTGCGCAAACAGCATCTGCTCCAACCCCAGATCACACTCGACGCACTGCACGCGCTGGTTGCAGCGTCGAAATCGAGCGGTAGTCTGACAATCCTGATAAAACATCTGAGCGCACTGCGAACGATCTTCCTGCGCATCGACCGCGCAGTACAGACCCACGCCGAATGGGCCGCAACCTTCCATGATTTGCTCGAAGCCACTGGATGGAACGCACCTGGCCGCGACAGCAGCGTCGAGTTCCAGACCCGGCGCAAGTGGGAGAGCGCGCTGGACGAACTGGCGACCCTGGACTTCGACTCGCGCTCCGACGGCACGCGCGTCCGTTTTGCCGCCGCTCTTGCCGCGCTCGAGCGCATCGCAACGCAGACGCTCTTCGCGCCCGAGTCGCGCCACGCGCCCATCCAGATCATGGGGCCTCTGGAGTCCGCCGGCTCCAGCTTTGACGCGGTCTGGTTCCTGCGCGCTGACGACCTCACATGGCCCACAAAGCCCAATCCGAGTCCCCTGCTGCCCTGGCTCCTACAGCGCGAACTGGCCATGCCCGGAGCCGATCCCGCGCACGACACCGCACGCGCACAACGCATCACCGACCGCATCGCCGCCAGCGCACCGGATGTTCTCTTCAGCTACGCGCGGCAGACCGCCGATGGACAGCAGCGCCCATCGCCCGTTGTTACGGGACTGGCCGCGAACGGGCTGGCCATCGAACTCCGCAACACCGATGAGATTGCTCCCGGCGATCCAAACGCTGAACCTGTCGAATTAGAAGCATTCGCGGACGAGGCGCCCATCCCACCCCCGCCGGACAGCGTCCTGCAAGGCGGCGCGTCCATTCTGCAATCGCAGGCTGCCTGCGGCTTCCGCGCCTTCGCCGAGAAGCGCCTCTTCTCCTCCGCGCTCGACACCGTCTCGCTCGGCCTCGATCCACGCGAGCGCGGCAGCCTCGTCCACGCCGTTCTGGAGCGCTTCTGGGCGGAGGTTGAGACGCAGGCCGCGCTCAAGAGCCTGCCGCTCGACGAGCGCAACGCCCTGCTCAACAGGTTTATTGATGACGCATTCGCCAAGGACCACGCCCATCCCGCATCCGGCTGGCCCCGCGCCTACCTCCGCACGGAACGCCAGCGCCTGCTCAACCTGCTCGGCCTGTGGCTCGACTACGAGGCCATTGAACGCGCGCCCTTCACCGTCCAATCGCGCGAAGAAACCCTCCGCGATGTGCAGATCGGCCCGCTGCGCCTCAACATCCGCGTCGACCGCGTCGACCGCGCACTCGGGGAAGGAAACGCCGGACAACCATCCGGCGAGATCATTCTCGACTACAAGACCGGCCCTGCCAGCCCCGCCGAATGGCTGGGCGACCGGCCAGACGCGCCACAGCTTCCGCTCTACGCCGTCGTCTCTCATGCGCCACAGCTCGCCGCCGTCGCCTTCGCCAGCGTCCGCCTCGGCAAGGACCTGGGCCTGCACGGCTACGAGGCCCGCGACGGAGTTCTTCCCAAGGCCGCAAAGCTAAAGGCCGAAAGCCTCGCAACTCAGGTAGAAGATTGGCGCGAGGTGCTCACCGCGCTCGCCCAAGACTTCCACTCCGGCGAGGCGCTCGTCGACCCGAAGCAGTACCCACAGACCTGCGCGCACTGCGATCAGCGCCTGCTCTGCCGCCTCGACCCCACCACGCTCGGTGCCAACTCTCTGGATGAAGATTCCGGCACCAGTTCCGACTCCAACTTGTCCGGCTCCTCCGATTCCGCAAGCCTGGAGGACGCCCGTGGCTGAACTCCTGCGCTTCCCACCCAGTCCAGCCGCCACGCCGCCCGACGCCGATGCCCGCCGCCAGGCACTCGACATTCGCCGCTCCTTCATCGTCGAGGCCCCGGCCGGTTCGGGCAAGACCGGCCTGCTCATCCAGCGCCTGCTCAAGCTGCTCGCCGACGACTCCGTGGAGCAGCCCGAGCAGGTCCTCGCCATCACCTTCACCCTCAAAGCCACCGCCGAGATGCGCGACCGCGTCCTCGCCCACCTCACCGCCGCAGCTCAATCCAACGAAACCGGCCAATCCACCGCCGAACCCGCCGTCCTGGACCAGATCGCCGCAGCCGCAGCCGAACCACCGCCAGCCGAGAACGACTTCCAGGCGGAGACGCGGGAACTCGCCCGCGCGGTCCTCGCCCGAGACCGTCAGCTCGGCTGGGCGCTCGTCGACCATCCGCACCGCCTCAACATCCGCACCATCGACTCGGTCTGCGCCCAGATTGCGCGCACCCTCCCCGTTCTCTCCGGCTCTGGTGGCCGCCTCACCCCCGCCACCGACGCCGAACCCCTCCACCGCGAGGCCGCCCGCCGCACCCTGCTTCTGCTCGGCACTGGCGACGCCGACTTCGACACTGCCCTGCGCAATCTCCTGCTGCATCGCGACGGCAACCTCGCCGAGTGCGAGTCCCTGCTGACAGAGATGCTCCGCCTGCGCGACCAGTGGGGCGACCTGGTTTTCCTCACCGGGCCACAGCTCGACGAGGCCTGGCTCGACGCCAACGTCCTGCCCCGCCTCGAACTTGCGCTCGACCATGCCATCCGCGCCGTCCTCACGCCGCTCGCGCAAGCCTTCCCCGCCGATCTTCTCGCCGACCTCACCAGCCTCGCCGCCGACCTCGCCGCCGCCGCTCCGTACGCCCCCGGGACGCCATCGCCCATCGCCCTCTGCGCCGACCTCCGCACCCCGCCCGCGCCTCTCGCCGCGCACCTCGATCACTGGCTCGCACTGCTCCACCTGCTCACAACGAAAGACGGAGAATTGCGTAAAGAAAGAGGGATTAACAAGAAAACATTAAAGTTTGACTACAATAGAAAACACTCCAACCACACGCGCCTCACCGCCATCCTCGACGCCCTACGCGACCGCGACGACCTGCTGCTTGCCTTCGAGAGCATTCGCGCCCTTCCCCCCGCCCGCTACCCCACCGACCAGTGGGCTGTCGCCAAATCGCTCTTCCGCGTCCTCAGTCGCGCACTGGTTGAACTCCAATTCGTCTTCAGTGCGCGTAACCAGTGCGACTTCACCGAACTCAGCCTGCTCGCCCGCCACGCACTCAACGCCGACTCAGGAGCGGACGACCTGGCCGCTGCGCTCGGCGCGCGCCTGCAGCACCTCCTGGTCGATGAGATGCAGGACACCTCCACGGGCCAGTACGAGCTGATCGAGCTCCTCACCGCCAACTGGGACGGCTACGGGCAGACCGTCTTTCTGGTGGGCGACCCCCGCCAATCCATCTACCTCTTCCGCCAGGCGCGGGTCGAGCGCTTCATCCGCGCCACGCACACCCAACGGCTCGGCGACCTGCCCCTCACGCGCCTGCGCCTCACCGCAAACTTCCGCTCCCAGCGCACTCTCGTCGAACAGTTCAACCGCGACTTCAATCTCGTCTTCCCCAACCAAGCAGACCCCCACGCGCTGCCCTACACATCCGCCCAACCCACGCTGCCCGCCTCGCCCAACGCACGCGGCGCCGTCTGGCACGCCAACCCAATCTCGACGAACCCTGACGAGGCGGGTGCCCCAGGTCTCGATTCTGAGACCTGGGATCCAAGCGCAAACGCCCCCACTCCCACCCAACTCAAGCAGCAACAGGCCCGCCGCGACGCCCTCGAAGTCCGCCGCATCGCATGCGAGTGGCTCGCGAAGCCGCTTCCGCCGGGCCGCACCGAGCCCTGGCAGATCGCCGTCCTGGTGCGCAGCCGCAACCACCTCAACGAGATCGCCGTCGCATTGAAACAGGAAGATGCAATTCCCTTCCGCGCGGTTGAGATTGAGTCCCTCGGTCAGCGCCAGGAGGTGCTCGACCTCACCGCGCTCACCCGCGCCCTGCTGCACCCCGCCGACCGCGTCGCCTCGCTTGCCGTTCTGCGCGCTCCCTGGTGCGGCCTCTCGCTGGCCGACCTGCACACCCTCACTGGCTGCGACAACCCCGCCCTCCAGGGCCACTCCATCCAGCGCCTGATGGACGAGCGCGGCCACCTGCTGCCCGACGACTCCTGCCAGCGCATGGCCCGCGTATGGAGCGTTCTGAAATTCGCCGCCGCCCAGCGTGCGCGCCTCACCCACGCACAACTCGTCGAACGCGCCTGGCGATCGCTCGGCGGAGACGCATGGCTCACCCAATCTGAGTTGATGAACACAAACAGATTTTTTCAGTTACTGGATGAATTGCAAGTTGAACTGGAAGAAAATCAGTCCGTCAATCTGCTCGATCCAACCCTCCTGCAAAGCCGCCTGCAAGAGCTCTACGCTGAACCCAATCCGACCCCCGAAGGAACTCCCTTCATCGAGCTGCTCACCATCCACAAGGCCAAGGGGCTGGAGTGGGACGTCGTTCTGGTCCCTGCCCTCGAACGTCAGCCAGCCACCGACCGCTCCCGCCTGCTCACATGGTCGGAACTCGAACCGTTGGACGCCTCCGACGAAGACGCCGCACACTTCATGCTCGCGCCCATCGCCGGCCGCGGCGAGCCGTCGAAGGCGCTCAACAACTGGCTCAACGGAATCCACCGCGCCCGCGAGGCGGCCGAGCGCAAGCGCCTCTTCTATGTCGCCTGCACCCGCGCCCGCCAGGAGTTGCACCTCTTCGCCGCGCTCACCGTCTCTACCAATGGGGAGATCCATCCCCACAGCGCCAGCCTCCTCCAGGCCGCGTGGCCCGCCGCCGAGGCCCACTTCTCCCCCACACAACTTCCTGAAATTGCTTCAGTACCGGCAGCCTCAGCCGAACCGTTTGTCCTCGACTTGGCCGCCTCCGCATCCCCCACCCTACAGCGTTTTCCCCTCGACTTCGACCACGCCGCCCGTTTCGCCGAAGCCCGCGCCCACAGGCTGCCCTACGGAGATCCCGACGGCGCCAACGGCTCCAGCCAGGCCCAGTTTTCCCGTCCCGAAGGCTCCTTGGCCGCGCGCTGCTTCGGCAACGTCGTCCACGCCGCCCTGGAAACCCTCGCCGACCGCATCGCCACCGGCAGCTCAGCCGGCGCACTCCTCGCCGAACTCCCCGCCTGGACTCCGCGCCTCGCCGCGCTGCTGCGCGCCGACGGACTTGCCCACGCCACCGTCAACCGCCTCGCCCGCGAGGCCCGCACAGCCCTGGAAAACACTCTGCGCAACCCTGACGGCCTCTGGCTGCTTGCACCCCACGCCGCCGCCGCCAGCGAGTTCGCCCTTACCGCCTGGCCCGAGTCTCATAACGCGGACGGTCAACCCGCCATTCGCCCCACTTCCATCCGCATCGACCGCATCTTCCGCGCCGGCCTCGCGCCCCACGCTCCCGGAGAAGACATCCTTTGGATCGTCGACTACAAAACCACCGCGCCCCACAGCTCTGCCAGCCTCGAAGACTTCCTCGTCCACCAGCGCGCTGCCTATGCGCCCCAGTTGGAGACCTACGCCCGCATCCTCACCCAGCTCCCGCACCCCGCTGACCGGCCCGCGCCCAAAGAGGTCCGCCTCGCGCTCTACTACCCCGTGCTCCCCCGCCTGCTCTGGTGGCCGCTCGCCGCACCACCCGCGTGAGTTACTTGACCATTCAATCCGTTTGAAGAGGGCGCTACTCATTCCATCGCCGCAGACGGATTCAATCCGCCAGCAGAGCAAGTGCGCGCTCCAGCTTCACTCCGCGCGAAGCCTTGAGCAGCACCGCATCCCCCAACCGCAGGTTCGCCTTGAGCCACGCGCCAGCCTCTTCCGGTGTTGCGACAAAGAGCGCACTGGTTCCACCCTGCGCCGCGCCCTCGACCAGCGTCGCAGCAAGCCCGCGCACGCCGACCACCACATCCACGCCGCGCTCCGCCATGCGCTGTCCACACGCCCGATGCAGCGCCTCGCCCTCTGGCCCAAGCTCCAGCATCTCGCCCGCCACCACGATGTGCCTGCCTGCGTGCGTCACCGGCATCGCCAGCAGCGCGTCCACCATCGCATCCAGCGCACGTGGATTGGAGTTGTAACAGTCATTGATTATTTTTGACCCGCGCCAATCGATGATTTCGCCGCGCTTGTCGCCCGCGCGCAACTCATTCAGCGCCGCCGCGCATTCCGCCAGCTTCATGCCGCTCTCCAGTCCCACGGCAATCGCCGCCAGCGCGTTGTGTACGTTGTGCCGGCCAAGCAGATGCAGTTGCACGCTAGCCCGCTCGCCACGCGCCGTCACGGTGAAGGCGATGCCCTCCGCGCCAAGCTCGGCAATCCCGCCCGCGCGTACGTCGGCACAGTCGCTCAGTCCATAGAAGACCGCGCGCTCACCCAGGCTCTCGCCAAATTTCGCGACAAATTCATCGTCGCAGTTCAGCACGGCAATTCCATCCGACGGCAGCGCCTCGATCAGCTCATGTTTTGCGCGCGCAATTCCTGCGATGCCATCGGCGAAGAACTCCAGATGCACTGGCGCTACATTCGAGACGACCGCCCAATCCGGCTCGGCGATGCGCGCCAGCGCGGCGATCTCGCCCGCGTGGTTCATGCCCATCTCGACCACCGCAACCTCGTATTCCACATTGAGCTTCAGCAGTTGCAGCGGAAGCCCAAAAGCATTGTTCAGATTGCCCTGCGACTTCAATACGCGGAAGCGCGCGCCCAACACCTGTGCCACCGCGTCCTTGGTCGTCGTCTTGCCTACTGAGCCGGTGATGGCAACCACGCGCCCGCCCCAACCTCGCCGCACCATGCGCGCCAACTGCTGCAAGCTGGCCAGCACGCAGTCGGCCTCCGCATCGGGAACGCGCAGCAACCGGCGCCGGTCCATCCCTTCGGGCGCAACCCATCCCACGCTCACCACCGCAGCCACTGCGCCTTTCGCCAGCGCGGCAGCAACAAAGTCGTGGCCATTGAAGCGCTCGCCGCGCACGGCAAAGAACAGCTCGCCCGCTGCGACGGTGCGCGAGTCGATCGAATAGACCGAAGCCACGGCGTTCGCCGCGAACTCCCCCTCGGCGTGAATCCACTCCGCCACCTGCTGCAACGTCAGCTTCACCGCATCTCCTTCAAAATTTCCTCCGCAACCGTTACATCGTCGAACGGGACCGTGCGGTCGCGCAGCACCTGTTCCTTCTCGTGCCCCTTGCCTGCGAGCAGGACGATGTCCCCCGCGCGCGCCGCGCGGATCGCAAGCGCGATGGCAGCGGCACGGTCCGGCTCGACGATGCATTCAGTCGTTGTCTCGCTAACGCCGGCCTGAGCCTCGTCAATAATTGCCATCGGCTCCTCGCTGCGTGGATTGTCGCTGGTCAGAATGACCAGATCGCTGCCCTCCGCGGCAGCGCGTCCCATGCGGGGGCGTTTCGTCCGGTCGCGGTCGCCGCCGCATCCGAAGAGCGTAATCACGCGCCCGCCGCGCTCTTTCACCAGCTCGCGCGCCAACGCAATCAGGTTGCGCAGCGCGTCGTCCGTGTGCGCGTAGTCCACTACAACCGTGAATCCCGCCTCCGCCGATCCTGGCACCGCCTGAAACCGTCCCGGCGCCTGCTTCAGTTCGCGAACCACAGATGCAATCTCATCGAGCGAAAGCCCGCGCGCCAGCGCCGCACACATCGCAGCCAGCAGGTTAGAGACATTCACGCGCCCCGTGAGCGGCGAACGGATTTCTGTCGCGCCTTGCGGCGTCTTGAACGCAAATCGCGTCTCGCCTGCATGAAGCTGTATCGACTCCGCGCGATACTTTGGAAGATCATCGTTGATACCATACGTCATCACTTGAGAGCGCCGCGCTGCATCGCAGAGACGATGGCAACACGCATCATCTAAGTTCAGGACAGCGACCCGTGGCGGAACCGCACCCACGCCTTCAAACATTCGCATCTTTGCAGCGAGATACTTCTCCATCGTCCCGTGATAGTCCAGATGGTCCTGCGTAAGATTGGTGAAGATCGCCACGTCCGCTGGAATGCCCCACACACGCTCCTGGGCCAGCGCGTGCGAGCTCATCTCCATCACCGCTTCGGTCGCACCCGCCTTCACACCATCGGCAAAGATCTTGTAGATGTCGCTCGACTCGGGCGTGGTATGCGGCGAGACGCGCACCTCATCGCCGATGCGCGTCTCGATCGTCCCGATCAGCACGCACTTCCGCCCCACGCTGCGCAGCATCTGCTCCAGCAGATACGCGGTCGTCGTCTTGCCATTGGTTCCCGTCACCGCGCTGATCTTGAGCTTTCGTTCGGGATGCCCCATTACCGCCGCGCTTAACTCGGCCAGCGCGCGCCGCCCATGCGCGACACGAACCGCGCCGATCTCCAGATGCTCACGGCGCAGATTTGCATACGCCTCCTGCGAGTCGGTCACGATGGCTGCCGCACCCTGCGCGATGGCTGCGTCGATGTAGCGGTTGCCGTCGGTCGTCCCGCCACGCATCGCCACAAACGCAGAGCCCGCCCTCACGCGGCGCGAGTCGTACTCGACGCCAGCGACTTCGCCGGCGACGCCTCCACTCTCAATCCTTGTAACTTCCTGCAGCGCGTCAGCCCAATGCATAAGTTCAATTCTATGTCCGCACGCCGATGAGGCCGCGCAGCAATGTGATCGCGCAGCAATGAGTCCACGTTCTATCGTGTGAAGCGCACGACCACTTCGGTGCCCAGCGGAACCATGGTGCCGGCCGCCGGCGCCTGCTCGCGCGCCAGACCGCTGCCCACCGGCTCAACCCGCAGGCCGAGTCCCGCCGCCGTCTCCACCACGTTGCGCAGCGCGGAGCCTGTAAACGACGGCACGGCCACGCGCGCGCCCGCATCCACCACAACCGAGCCGTTGGCGCGCGGCTGCACCTGTGGCGCGACGATGGGAGCGCGCAACGCGGCAGACGTGCCCGAAGCGGCGCCCGGCATCGCCGAATTTGTCCCGCCATTGGCGTTGAAGGCAGCCAGAACCCTGGCCGGCAGAAGGCCCAGGATGCGCGAGGTCTTTGTACTGCCAGCGGCCTGTGACAACGGAACGGGTGTATCAGCCGCATCCGTTGCCGCGGCAGCGCGGGCCGCGTTCGCGTCCGTCGCGGCGATGGACGAGGCGTGCAGCGGGTCGTCCGCGGGCAGGTTGTTGATCTCGTCGAACATTGCGTTCAAGTCGCCCAGATGCTCACTTGGCGCATCGTCCGCAGTGCCCTCTGAAGCCGCCGCGATCAACTGTTTGGTCGTCTTCAGCGGCTGGTCGTGCGGCACGCCGAGGTACTCCAGGACCTGCTGGGCCACCTCCTGGAAGACGGGGGCCGACACCGCCGCGCCGTAGCGGCTGCCCACCGTTGGGGTGTCGATGACCACCGCGATGGAGACCGCCGGCGAGCTGACCGGCGCAAATCCCGCGAAGCTCGCAACCAGTTTGGTATGCGAGTAGGTATGCGTGGCCGGATCGATCTTCTGCGCCGTTCCGGTCTTGCCGCCGGCGCTGTATCCATTCAACTGCGCGGCTTTGCCGGTTCCCTCGATTACGATGCCCTGCATCATGGAGCGCATCTTGGCCGCCGTCAACTCCTGGATCACGCGGTGCGCGCCGTCCGGCAGCGTTGCTGGAAGCTGGTTCGCGGGACGGAAGGCCGCGGGCTGCAACCGCGCGTCGCCCTTCGTCTCATCGGTGGATTGCAGCAGGACGTGCGGCGGCATGTACACGCCGCCATTGGCGATTGTGCTCACCATGGTTACAAGTTGAACGGGCGTCACGCCCACCTCCTGCCCGATGGCGAGAGACAGAATGCTGGTCGAGCCCCACTTTCTGGGATTGGTCAGCAGACCGCGCGTCTCACTGGGCAGCTCGATGCCCGAGCGGTCGCCGAAGCCGAAGGCCTTGATGTATTTGTAGAAAGTCTCCGGGCCGATCTTCAGCGCCATCTTGGCCGCGCCCACGTCACTCGAATGCTCTAGCGCGTACTGCACCGTCACGCGACCGAAGTGGTCATCTTTGTCGTCGTGCAGCGTGCGTCCATACATGGTCATCGCGCCGTTCTGGCAGTCCACAATGTCGTCCGGCTCGACGCCCGCCGCGTCGATGGCGGTCGAGTAGGTCACCAGCTTGAAGGTCGAGCCCGGCTCATACACGTCGCTCACAGCAAGATTTGTCAGCGAGCCCGGCTCCATGTGCCGCGAGTCGTTGGGGTTGAAGCGCGGCGAAATCGCCAGCGCCAGAATCTGCCCGGTGTGCGGGTCCTGCACCACTATCGTGCCATGCAGCGCACCCACCCGGGCCACCTGCTCGTCCAGCGCGCGCTCGGCCATGTACTGAATGTTCGAGTCGATGGTGAGCACCAGGTTTTCGCCCGGCATCGGCGGCTCGTTCTCCACGCTGCCCATCACATGGCGCCGCGCGTCCACCGCAGTCAGGATGTGGCCGGGAGTGCCGTGCATCTCGTCGTCAAACTGCTGCTCCAGCCCGCCCAGTCCGGTGTCGTCGGTGCCCACATAGCCCAGCACCTGCGCGGCAAGATCGTTGTTGGGATAAAACCGCTTGAACTCCTTTTGGAAGTAGACGCCCTTCAGGTTCAGCTCGCGCACCCGGTTTGCCGTGTCCGCATCGACCCTCCGCGCCACCCACGCAAAGCTCTTCGAGTCGTTGAAGCGCGCCAGAATCTGCTGCTCCGAGGTGAAGTTGTCCGTGGGGTCGGAATGCACCACCTTGGCCAGCATCTCCGCCGCCGCCGCGCGGTTCTCGCCCATCTCCGACGGCACTGCGAAGACCGAATCGACCGACACCGTCACGGCCAGCTCGCGCAGGTTGCGGTCGTAGAGAACGCCGCGCTGCGGCGCCACCTCGAAGGTGCGCTGCTGCTGGTGTTTTGCCTTGTCGATCCACTCCGCGTGGTGGAGCACCTGCAGCCACACCAGCCTTCCGCCGATGACCGCAACCCACACGCAGAAGAAGATCGCCACCCACGCAAAGCGGACCTTGCGGATCGGAGCGGTCAGTGTCCTGCGTGAAGCCGGTCGTGGCGCTTTATTCATCGAAGTCCAAAGACGGTTGCTAGTTGCTGGTTGTTGGTTGTTGGTTGTTAGTAGTGAATCAGCGGTTGCAGCGAAGTACCCAGAATCGTGAGTTACAATTCTCGCTTTGCCTCAACCAACAACCAGCAACCAACAACTGTACTCAGGGCAGCGATGGCGTGGACGCCTGCGCCAGCACGGGGACGTTTCCGCCGGCCCCATCGGGGCGCACCACCTGGCCCGGCTCGGGCGCGTCGAGACCGAGCTGCTGGCGCGCGATCTGGTCGATGCGCACGGGATTGCTCAACTGCGCCTCGTTCAGCCGCAGTTGCCGGTTCTGCTCCTGCATCTGCGCCACCTGCTGCTTCTGCGTCTCCACCTGGTAGCCGATCTCGATGGCGGAAAAGTGCTGCCACACATAGATCATCACCAGCAAAAACAGAATGCTCATGGTCATGGTGAAGATGCGCATCTCCCGCCGCCGCTCCGGGTCGTCGGCCTTCACAATGCGGCTGTTGTCGATGTGCTTGACGAAGAAGACCTCGGGCGTGGGGCCGCGGCGTGCGCGGCGCTGCAACTCGAAGAGCTCGCGGTTGCGCGCTGCGCGGGCCTGCGACGCGAGGTTAATGCTTCCCATGCCCATTCCGAAGATCGCTCCCTGCCCTGCCGCCGCCATCGTCGCCATCGCCCCTCCTTTTCTGTCGTTATCGACTCGCGCCTTTGTACTTGCTCGCTGTTCCCTGTTCCCTGTTCCCTGCTGCCAGTCTCTCCGCCGCCCTTAGCTTTGCGCTTCTCGACCGCGGATTGCGCATCTGCTCCTGCTCCTCCGCAACCACTGGCTTCTTCGTCAGCACTTGCAAAACTTTGTTCCGCCCGGCCTCGCGCAACACGTCTTTCACCAGCCGGTCTTCCAGCGAGTGGAAGCTGATCAGCACCAGCCTTCCTCCCGGTTTCAGCAGAGATGGCGCGCTTGCCAGCAGCGTCCGGATCTCTCCCAACTCATCATTCACTCGAATTCGAAGCGCCTGAAAGGTCCGCGTCGCGGGATGTATCTTGTCGCCTTTCATTGAGGGGGCCGCGGCCGATATGATTCCAGCCAGTTCCGCTGTCGTCGATATCGGCCGGGCCCGCACAATGGCTCTGGCGATTCTCCGCGACCTCCTTTCCTCTCCGAATTCGTAAATCAGGTCGGCGAGTTCGTTTTCGTCTTCCTGATTTACCACTTGCTCGGCCGTTTCTCCGCTGCGCGTGTCCATCCGCATATCAAGCGGGCCTTCCGACCGAAAACTGAATCCTCTCTGCGCCTCGTCCAACTGCAGGCTGCTTACGCCGAAGTCGGCAAGCAGTCCGTCCAAACTCTCCGGCGCGATCACGCTGGCCAGCTCCGAGAACGCCCGCGGCTGGTAGACCACCTCCGGCATCGCATCTCCCAACTCGGTCCTGACCTCTTCCATCCGGGACTTCGCCAACTCCATCGCCTGCGGGTCGCGGTCGAAGCAGATCAGCCTGCCCGTCGCGCCCAGCCTCTTGGCAATCTCCGCCGAGTGGCCGCCCAGCCCGACCGTCGCATCCACAATCACGCCGCCGGGCCGCACATTGAGGAACTCTAAAACTTCGTCTAAAAGAACCGGCACATGCTGCGGTTTATTCATCCCGTCCGCCTCTGTGCTGCCCCTGGGGGCCAAACCAAACTCTTGCTCTCCTGCAAAACTCTTCTCTCGTTACGTCTCGTTCGTCTTTCCCGCAAACGAACTCAAGTCCTCGTCCGTCAGCTCGACCGCGCCGGTCGCCTTGGTCATCATGCTGGTGAA
>PLOU01000213.1 GCA_003142235.1 Granulicella sp. | reverse complement strand
TCGCGCGATACGACGATTCCGCTACAGGAGTCCACGTTCAAGGTCCTGCATGTGGCGCTGAGCGTCGCGCCTGCGGCTGGTTCTGCGGCGGCGCGATTCGTTCCGGCGATGGTCCGGGGCGCGCAGGTGCCGCCCAGCCGCGAGGCGCAGACGATCTACTCGACGGTTGCGGAGACCGCGTCGATTGCGACGAAGGGACGCGAGAGCCGCGCCAGCTTTATGGTTCCGGCGCGGGTCCCGGTGGAGCGCGTCTCGTTTGTGCTTGCGCCGGGATTCACCGGGAACTTCAGCCGAGAGGTGAAGGTGAGCGCGCTGGCGGAGCCGGATAAGTCTGACGACGATGGGCGCGCGCCGCTGCCAGAGGTGGTGACGGGAAGCATTCTGCGCGTTCGCGCCAGCGAGGCCGGCCGCGAGATTCGCACGGAACAGCTTGGGGTACCGGCGATCCTGGGCGCGAATTTGCAGCGCGTGGCGAAGGTTGAGGTGGCGATCGAGAACGGGGACGACCAGCCGCTGCCGATTGCCTCAGTGCGGTTGGAGATGCGCCAGCGGAAGATATGCTTCGAGTCCCCGGTTGCCGGTGGAGCGAGCTTGGCTCTGTTCTATGGCGATTCCAGGCTGGATGCGCCGGAGTACGACTACGCGGGGCTGTTTGTGGCATCGAGCAATCCACTGGTGGCGGAGCTGGGGCCGGAGCGGCTGAATGCGAACTACCGCGCCCCGGCGGCGGAGCTTCGTCCCTTCACCGAGCGGCATCCCGAACTGCTGTGGATTGCGCTGATTGCGGCGATCTGCGCTCTGGGCGTGGTGGCGCTGCGGTCGGCGAAGTCGTCGGGCCTTGGATGAGGTTGATGTCTGTTAACTGAGTCGATTCCCGCGACGACATGAGGACGAATTCCTCTTAAGGCAACCGTACACTCGGCTCTCAGCCAGTCGGGCGTTGGGTATGTGTCGGCTGCGGAGATTGCGATGAAGGCTTCGATTTTTGCTCTTTGTTTTGTGTTTGGGGTTGGTGGGGTGAGCGCGCAGAAGCCTGTGTGGCAGCCATCGGCGGGACATAGGCAGGTACTGATTTGGCCGGGGGCGGTGCCGGATGCGCGGGCTGTAGTGAAGCCGGAGAGTGTTGAGACGGACACCGACCCAAAAGAATTGGTCGCCGGCAAGCCGTGGGTCTACATCAACAACGTCTCGCGGCCAACGATGACGGTCTATTCGCCAACGGGAAAGAATACGGGCGCGGCGGTGGTGGTGTTTCCCGGCGGAGGCTATGAGGAGCTGGCCATCGACCTGGAGGGCACGGAGGCCTGCGACTGGCTGACGGCCAAGGGAATTACGTGCGTGCTGCTGAAGTATCGCGTGCCGGCTCCGAGGTCGGACCCGTATTGGGGCGCGTATCCGCAGTCGCCGATTGCGCTGGAGGACGCGCAGAGGACGGTGGGGCTGGTGCGCTTTCATGCGGCGGAGTGGCACGTCGATCCGCACAAGATTGGCGTGATGGGCTTCTCGGCGGGTGGGCATCTGGTGGCGGCCACCAGCGTCCACTCCGAACGCATCTATGCGGCTGTCGATGCCGCTGACAAGGTAAGCTGCCGCCCGGACTTTGCCGTGGCTATTTATCCGGGGCATCTGTCGTTTGGCGATGAGAAGCTAAAGACGCCGAAGCTGAATCCCGACATCGTCAGCCACATCACTCGTCAGGCGCCGCCGACGTTTCTGCTACAGAACGAGGACGACCATGTGGACGGCATCAACCAGTCGCTGGTCTACTACATTGCGCTCAAGAACGCTGGTGTTCCGGTGGAGATGCATTTATATGCGCAGGGCGGGCATGCCTTCGGGCTGCGGAGGACGAAGCTGCCGGTGACGCGATGGCCTGAGTTGGTGGAGACTTGGCTGGCGACGATTGGGATGACGGCGACCAAACCCGAATGAGGTGACGCGGCGGACACCCAGGTCTCAGAAGCGAGACCTGGGGCACCCGGCATCCGGCACCCAGAATGTTATGTGTATGGGGAACCCGGCACTCCACCACAGCAGTAATAATGTGAGCGCAATTGCTGCCAAAGCGACCAACGCCGGCCGCAACAGACGGAGATAGACCGGATCATTCCGATATGGCGAAGGTATCAACTCAAACTGGGGCGCTGTTGCCGGATTCACATGCACCTGGGGAAACGCTGTCCCCTTGAATAGGCTCGCGAGATAGCGGAAGTCACCCGGCGGATGCGGGGGGATAAACCTATCGCGGGGTCTCAGGACGTTGAAATATCCGGCCGGCTCGATACTGAAATCCCTGTGTTTCACGGAATGAAGAGTCTTCACGGCTTCCTCCTGAACCCGAGCGCGTGTCGTTGGTCTCAGCCGCCATTCGCTGCGCAGATCTTCGGCAGAATTATAGTCCTTCGACTCGCTACGCTCGCTGAGGACGACGACAAGAACAGGCAACGGAAAGAACAGGCAACGGCAAGAGCAAAAGCCAATACAGAGATTCTGGCTTCGCCAGAATGACGAACAAAAACAGTCGACGACGGCTTCGTATTAGCGTAGAGCGGCGTCGACTTCCTTGTAGTAGCTGGGGGATTTGAGGATTTCGCGG
>PLOU01000134.1 GCA_003142235.1 Granulicella sp. | reverse complement strand
CTTGGGTACCGCGCCTCGCAGGGGCTGCGCTTTCGCGCACACCCGGTTGAATCAGGAAGAGTGTATCGCAGAAGGGCTGGTTTTGGAGCGGGAGACCGGGGTCGAACCGGCGACATCTTCCTTGGCAAGGAAGCACTCTACCACTGAGCTACTCCCGCTCGCACAAGTTGAAGTATAGCGGCCCGTGTAGCCACGGTCAACGCGCCGAATACAAGGCGGACCGGATGCGGGACGCCGCTCTGCGTGTCTGGTTCCTAATTCGCCGCCTGCCCTCGGTACGCAATCCGCGGACTGGCCAACAGATCGGAGCGCCGCCGCACCACATGCGGCGTCACCACCATGACAAGCTGGTTGGTGTCCTTCTGTATGTCCTGCGTAACGGGCATCTGGAAGCCCGGCAATTCGCTCAATCCAGGGATCCCCGACATCGCAGCCGACTCGGTTTTGCTCACATAGCTCACCATCAGCACGCTCTCGCCCTCCCTCACCGTGATGTCCGATTTGAACTCCCGGTTTCCCAGGATGGGGTTGCCGTCACTTGTACTGCCTGTGAGCGATTCGATCTTCAGGTCCAGTTTCATGTTGATCTGTCCCGACTTCAGGATCACCGGCGTCGCATTCAGGGTCACGCCGAGGTCCTCATAGGTGACCTGCGGAATCGTCATACTGCTGCCGCCCGCGTACTGCGAGAGCAGGCTGGCGACGTTGACGCCGTTGATGGTTTTATTGCTCAGCGCGGAGGCCGCCGTCGACAACCCCGAGCTGTAGGTCGATGAGGTGATCGGATAGCGCGTTCCCTCGCGGAAGTTTGCGGTCTGCCGGTCTGCCACCCGCATCTGCACATCGTCGAGCGTCCTTGTGTCGGATGAATTCAAGCCCAGGTTGAACGAGATATTCCCTGTTTCCGTGATGCCTGTCATCATCGTCTTGCCGCCAAAGACCCCAATCGTGCTATTGAACAGGCTGCTCTGCACCAATCCCGACGCAATCAGCTCGCCGGCAATCGTAAGCGCGCTGGACGTCGCGGTAATGGGTGGGTTCCCCAGGCCCTGCGCAATCGCCTGCTGCACCAGCGTCTGGTTTGCATTCACCAGCGCCGTGGCTGCCTGGTCCACGTTGTAGATTCCGGCCGCCGTGGGAATGTTCGCCCCGGCGTTGACCGTGCGAGAGGTATCCACCTCATACATCTTCACCTCGACCATCACCTCTCCGGTGGCATCGATCAGGTCCTCGAGCACCCGGTTCATCGGTGCGAGGACCTCTTGCGGAGCGCGCACCACGATGCTTCCGGTGGTTACCTGAGCGGTTGTCTGCCTCACTCCGAAGATGTTGCGCGCCACGTTCGCCATATCGTTGATCTGTTCCTGCGTGGACCCCGGCAGATAGATCGTCTCCTCTACCAGGCGCTCCATGAGCAGCCGGTTCGACGGGAGGTCACGGGCGACCAGCACGCTGGTCTCATCCACGGGCACCACGATGACATGGGCCATCTCCTTCAGCACCTCCATGGCCTTTCCGTAGTTCACATTCTCCAGATCGAAGCTAAAATTCTTCTGCTCCACGGAGGTATCGACAATCGCGCGAATGCCGTATGCCGAAGCCACATCGCGGAGCAGGTCCGGGGAGGTCCCGCTCAGATGAAAGCTCTTCACCGCGTCGCTCGGCGCGAGGAGAATTGCGCCCTCCAGCACCGGGGCCTGAATCTTCCACGGCTCACTCGCTTCGCCAGCGGAGAGCATCCGGGCGCGGTCCGCGAGCGGGTCTGGCAATGCGCCGCCAGCTTTGTCGCCGGGCTTTTCCGCGGCCTGATCCGAAGCAGCCTGGCCCGAAGCTGCGTCCGGCGCTTGGGCCGCGCTCGCGGTCTTCGCCAAATCCGGCCCGCTGTGCTCGATCACAATGGGATTCTCGGGGTCGATGGCGCGCGCCTGGGCGAGCAGCTTCTCCGCCTTCTGCGGGTTTCCCTCCTGCCGCGCCTTGCCCGCCTGTTGCACCAGCTCCGTCAGCCGGTGCTGGCGCGCCAGCGAGATCGCGATCGCATAATCGCGGTTCCCGGGATCCAGTTTCTGGGCACGCGTAAACTCGCGCTCGGCCCCGATCAGGTCGTCCCGCTGGAGCTTGTTCGCGCCCGCCAAATATGCATCCTCAGCCTGCCGCAGATGCCGCTTGCCGGGCGCAGTCTCCACGGGATGCGAACCGGCAGCCGCCAGCGCGGTCTCCGCGCCCGACCCATCCGCCGGCTGCGCGGGCGCAGCCTGGGCCGGCTCCGCCTGACCCGCTTCCGGCTGACTTTGAGCTGGCGGACTTTGCTGCGTCTGCTCCTGCCCCGCCGCTCCCTGCTGTGCCTGTCCTTGCTGCGTCCGATCTTGAACTGCCGGAGCCTGCGTTGCCGGAGTCTGCGCCCATGTCTTGCTGGCGGAGTTCGTGAGCACAAAGCAGCAGAGCAACCACGCGCCCAGCCGTGGTCCGCTCCGTGTTGCGCGAAGATGGTTTGGGAAAGCCATGCACTGCTATCTTAGACGCGCTACGCCCCCATCCGGGGGTGCGGACCGCAGGCTCGCTCCACGACCCGCCCGCCGCAGGCTCATCTGTTCCCTGGTTTCTGTTGTCAGGCCTGCCGCCCGATCCCCGCTATCATCATTCTCGGCCTCTGGCCCATCGCCATACGCTGGGCCATCGCCGGACGCTCGCTCATCACCGGTCGGCGCATTCCCTTGCGGATCTGCGCGGAGTCCAGATCGAGTTCCGCCAGCGTACGGCTGAGGGTGTTGCGATGCATTCCCAACTCGGTCGCGGCCTTGCACTGGTTGCCCTTGTGGTGCGCCAGCACTTCCAGGATGTAGCGCTTCTTGAACTGCCGAATGGCATCCGCATAGGGAATGCCCGCACTGTGCATCTGTGTGATCAGGGTGTCCAATTCACGCTTCAAAGTTCTAACCTCGCTTGCTGGCCGCACCAGGCTGAATCCCTACTGTAGACCACTCCATGCCGATTGATCCAGTGCGGCGGATTCTGCCGATCCGGTGAAGCCGGTCCTGCTGGAAACCAGCCGCGCCGTCACAGAATCCGCTGTTGAAGGAAATCAGGTATGAGGAAGGATACATCATGCACAACGGTAAATAAATAGGGTCTCAGGACCGATTTGGAGATGACGTCCGGCTGCGGCGTGAATATCGTTGCAGCCATCAGCAGAGCGATCCCGATCAGGCAAGCGCGGGCGAATCCAAACCCCGCCCCGAGAATGCGATCGAGCGTACCCAGCCCGATCGTCCGCAGTTTCTTTTGCAGTACGCGGCCAGCCATCTCAAACACCGCCGCCACGACCACGATAATCAGCAGGAAGGCGACCGTCCGCGCCATGTACTCCGATGTAATCCAGGCCTGGTCCCTGATCCGGTCTCCGAGGTCGACGTAGCCCCAACTCGCCACTTCAAACCCCGCAACAAACCCGAACAGTCCGGCGATCGCGCGCACAAGCCCTGTGACATATGCCCGCACCATCGAGACGATCAGGATCGCAATCAGTACCCAGTCGAACCAGTTCAAGTCTGCAAGGTTCATGGTTGCACCTTCAAAAGGTCCACCGGCCCGGCCCGCACCCCCATTGCATCCAGGTCGTCCAGCCCTGTCAGCAGCCGGAACGCCTCCATGTATTTTTCCCGAGTATGGGTCACAACATCATCGGGCAGCGCAGGCGCGGGGGCCTGCTTATTCCAGCCAATGGATTCAAGATAGTCGCGCACGTACTGTTTGTCGAAGCTGGGCTGCGCGCCGCCCGGAGCGTAGCTTGCCGCCGGCCAGTAGCGCGAGGAGTCCGGAGTCAGCACCTCGTCGGCCAGCACCATCCCCACGCCGTCGATCCAGCCGAACTCGAACTTCGTGTCGGCCAGAATCAATCCCTTCGCCGCCGCGTATGCAGACGCCTTGGCGTAGATTGCGAGCGTCAGGCGGCGCAGCGCGTGGGCCATCTCGGCGTCGACCATCGCCTCCACCTGCGCGTAGGAGATGTTCTCGTCGTGCCCGCCAGTGTTGATCTTCGCCGCCGGGGTGAAGATCGGCTCCGGCAGCCGCTCCGACTCGCGCAGCCCCGCTGGCAGAGGAATCCCACAGACCGCTCCCGTCGCCTGGTAGTCCTTCCATCCCGATCCAGAGAGGTAGCCACGCACCACGCACTCTACGGGGAACATGCGCGCGCGGCGCACCACCATGCTGCGGCCCGCGATCTGCTCCTGAAACACGGGTTGCGAAACCATTCGTTCGGCAGAGAGACGCTCGCCAAAGATCTGTTCGGAAGACGGCTCCAGCAGCGCGGCGATCTCCGGCGCCTCGATGGCCAGAAGATGGTTCGCCACCGTGTTCTTGAGGAACTGGAACCAGAAGGCCGAGATCTGCGTGAGAATTTTTCCCTTGTCCGGAATGCCCGAGCCAAGCACATGGTCGAATGCGGAGATCCGGTCCGTGGCCACAAACAGCAGCTTGTCACCCAGGGCATAGAGGTCGCGGACCTTGCCGCGCGCCACGAGGGGAAGGCCGTAGAGATCGGTCGTCAGAAGCGCTTTCGTCATATTAAGAACGTATCATCCCAGCTTCTGAATTTGTGCTCATTCAGACAGATGCTATTAATACAACTTTCGTCGGGAAGCGGCATGAAAATAGTCGGCAAGGGCCTCCGCCAGCGCGGCGATGGTAGGCTCACCCGCCTCCAGATGGGGCGGCAGGCCGAGGTCGGCGAGCGCGCGGGAGGTGACCGGCCCAATGGAGGCGCGTACGACTGCGGCGGGCAGCGTGAGACCTGCGGCATCCAGCAGGGCGATGAGGTTGCCGGCCGTGGAGGCGCTGGTAAAGGTGACGGCGTCGGGTACCTTCGAGGGGTCGGCGAAGAGGGCGGCGAGTGCTGCCAGCGAGGCCCGGGGGATGCGGTTGCAGTACGCCGCGGCGACGGTGACGCGAGCTCCGGCGGCGGCCAGCGCCGAGGCGAGCGTCGCGGGCGCCTGCTCGGCCAGCACCAGCAGGATGTGCGCACCGGGCGCTTCGAGCAGCAGGGTCTGCACGATGGTTTGGGCCAGCGATTCGCCGGTAAATACGGGCGGAACGACTTCGGCACGCAGGCCGATCGCTGCAATCGCGCGCGCGGTCGCAGGGCCGACCACCGCGATGCGGCGCGGCGCGGGCGTAACGCCCAGCAACTGCGCGCGCTCGCGGAAGGCCTCGACCGCGTTGGCGCTGGTGAAGGCCACCAGATCGAAGCTGGAGAGCGCAGCGAGCGCGGCATCGAGGGCCGCAAACGAGGCGGGCGGCCCGATCTCGATGGTGGGAATCAGAATCGGAGTCGCACCCAACGCGCTCAGCCGCTCAGCGAGCTGCGAGGCCTGACCTGGCGTGCGCGTGACCAGGATGCGCCTGCCAGTGAGAGCAAGGCGGACGGGAGCCGCTGCTTCTTCACTACTGCTCACGGCTTCTTCCTTCCTGCTCACGGCTTCGCCGCCTGGCCGCGCGCGATGACGCGCTCGTAGAAGGTCTCATAGAGGGGGATGATGCGGGTGGAGCAGAAACGGTCGCTGGCGGTCCTGCGGGCGGCGGCAGCCATGGCATCCAGCCGCGCCTTGTCGCCCAGCAGGGCGATCGCGGCCGCCGCCATCGCCTCCGTATCGCCAACCGGGAAGAGCAGGCCATTGACCCCATCGTCGATGAGTTCCGCGACGCCGCCGACGCGCGTGGCGATTGTGGGAACGCCGCAGGCCATCGCCTCCAGCGCGGCCAGCCCGAAGGACTCCATCTCCGAGGGCATCAGCATCAGGTCGGCCAGCGGCAGCAGCTCGTTCACGTTGTCCTGCTTGCCCAGGAAGTGGATGCGGCCGGCGACGCCGAGGCGCACGGAGAGGTGTTCTGCGGCAGAGCGGTCGGGGCCGTCGCCGATCATCATCAGGCGCGCGGGCACGGCGGCTGCGACCCGGGCGAAGACCTCGACCACATCCAGAATGCGCTTGACCGGGCGGAAGTTCGAGAGGTGGACGAGCAGCTTTTCGGCTGCTTTGTCTCCGCTGGCTGGCGCGGCGAATCGCGGGCGCATGGCGGCCACCTTCGCCGGGTCGCGGACGTAGACATCGCAGTTGACGAAGTTGCGGATGACCTCTATCTCGCCCTGAATGTTGAAGGCCTCGCGGGTGCGGTCGCGCAGGTAGCTGGAGATGGCGGTGACCCCGTCGGACTGCTCGATGCCAAACTGGGTGATCGGCAGGTAGGAGCGGTCCAGGCCGACCAGCGTAATGTCCGTTCCGTGCAGCGTGGTGATGATCGGCAGATAGCGGCGGCGCGCAACCTCCTGCTGCGTCTCGATCATCTGGCGCGCCAGCAGCGCGGAGATGGAGTGCGGAATGGCGTAGTGGACGTGCAGCAGGTCGAGCGAGTAGAACTCCGCGACCTCGGCCATGCGCGTGGCCAGCGCCAGGTCGTAGGGCGGGTGCTCGAAGAGCGGGTAGTGGAAGACATCCACCTCGTGGAAGAAGATGTTAGTCTCGCGTCCGCTGAGGCGGAAGGGAAGCGACGAGGTGATGAAGTGGACCTGGTGTCCGCGCGCGGCCAGCTCGATGCCAAGCTCGGTGGCAACCACGCCCGAACCGCCATAGGTGGGGTAGCAGGTGATGCCGATCTTGCGGCGGGGAGATCGACCGGCGGGTGGTGCCGTTACAAGCGTCATAAGCCTCTTCGCGTCCGGGGTTGAATTGCGGAGAAATCGCACCCGCCTCGTGCGATCTTACTCCGCCTGCATGACCCATAGAAGAGGCACAACGACTGCAAAGCCGGTCCGCCCCTGTCCACGATCGGAGGCCCGGTTCGCACACGATTAGATGTTGCCCCTGGGCCCAAACCAGCCCCGAACCGCACCCATCTCCCACACCCCAGCCTCGGTTCAGACCGCGGCAGGGGCCTTGCGCCGGACTGTCTCAATCGCTAAATCCGGTTGCGATGCGAAGGCCATGGTCAGCACCGGGCAGGGGGCCTCGGTGATGATGCGGTAGGCAATATGCAGATGGGTCTGGGAGGCCTCCAGCGAGGCCTTGCGAACGCCGAGGACAATCAGCTTGGCCTTCTGCTGACGGGCGTAGTCCACCACTCCGCAGGATACCTCGCAGCCGTAGGTGGTAGCGCAGATGGGCGCTCCGACGACCAAGCCACTCTCGTTGGCAAGCTGCTGTAGCGCCTCGGACATGATCGACGGCACATCCTGGCACTGGGTGCAGGCCTCCAGCGTCCGCGGCATCACATGAAGGCAATGCAGCGGCGATGCGGTCAACTGCGAGAAGCAGGCGGCAAAGCGCATGGCGTGAATGGTGGTGAAGTGAAAGTCAGTGGCGAAGATGACCGGCCCAACCGACTGCAGCGCCTTCTCGCTGCTCATTGCATGGGGCCCCACGGTCAGCACCGGGCAGGGGGCCTTGCGCAGGACCGCCTCCGTCGTCGAATCGAAGACGATCCGTTCCAGGCCGTGCAGCGCGCTGGTCCCCATGATGGTCAGATCGATCTTCTTTGCGGAGATGGTCTCCAGGATCGTCGCGGTCGGGTTGCCGTTGCCCAGAATGGCCTCGCACTGCACGCCCGCCTGCACGGCCTGGCTGCGCAGTTCTTGGAGCGAGGTCTGGCACCTGTCGTAGAGGGCCTTCGAGTCCGGTGCCTGCCCGTCCGCCTCCAACGAGTCGGCCTCGGACGGACGGAAGACATGCAGAATCACAAGACTTGCCCGCAGCGCGAGGCAGGTATCGATGGCCGTGCGACATGCCGCCTGGGACGCAGCCGAAAAATCGGTCGCGACAAGCAGCCTGTCGAAGGACGGCATCGTATCGTTCGCGGATGTTGGCATCGGAGGCATCTCTTTTCTGACAAGCGGCGGCGACTAGAGCTGGCCGCTAGAAACTATGCAGCCTCAAACTGGAATGGGAAGTCTCCGGAATCGAGCTGTCGAGAAGTTTGAACGCAGGTTGGCAAATGGGATTAACGCAGTGATTGACCATCCGCCACCTCCTCAAAAGCAAATCTTAAGAGGTCTCAAGGCTGAAAGCTGTGATATGGGTCACGGCTCTCAAATGGGGCGAAGCAGCCAGAAGTTGAAGGAAATGAGTTCGATGCCCACGCCGCGGGCGGCTTAGACCGAGATCCGTTCCAGCTTCTCCGGGGAGAGAATCAGAATGGAAACGCCGTGGATCTGGATCAACTTCTCGCGCTTGAAGCGGCCCAGCATGCGGGTCATGGTCTCGCGCGAACAGCCAACCAGGTTGGCCAGCTCCTCATGGGTCAGCGCCATGGTGAAGCGCATCTCGGACCTGCCGCAGGACTCCGCCCTGCCCCAGTCCAGCAGCACCGCCGCCAGCCGACCGGCCGTCGATCCGGAGAGCGCCAGCCGCCGCGCATCGTAGAACGCCGCCTTGTACTCTTCGCTCAGCGCCTTCGCCGCATGCAGGCTGGCATTGCCATGCTTCTTCAGGAAGGCAAGGAACTCGTCGCGCCGGATGCTCTTGACCTCCGACGGCTGCACCGTCTCGGCCGTCACCTCGTACTTGGAGCCGGAGATGACCGCGCCCAGTCCCAGAATGTCGCCCGGCATGGCAATCTTCAGGATCAGCGTCCTGCCGTCCTTCGAGCTGCACGACAGCTTCACCTGGCCGGTACAGACCACAAAGACTGCCTGGCTTGGCGCATTCTCCAGAAACAGCGTCGCCCCCCGCGGAAGCGTCGTGCTCACGCCAATCAAATCGAAGTCCGCGAGCGCCTCGTCGTCCAGGCTACAGAACATGCGCATCGAGCGAAAATCGCAGTTTACGCAGTGGCGTACCGGGCGAATTATGGGCAAGAGAGGCATGTTGAGTCTGGCCTCCCCGCCATAACACAGACGGGGGGATGCGACCGTGGAGGTTCGGATGCGACTGAGCTTGGGCCCCTCGATCACATCTTCTGTGATGACGAGTTACAACTGTCCCGTCTCGGATTTTAGCACACGGTCATTACTGGACAAGTGGCCTCGGCCAGCAGGTCCGGAGTCAGACCATGTTCCATGTGGGTCAGCCAGAAAGAAGCTTGGAGGCCGATGCCGTCCTACGCGGGCACCCGTTCCGCCGGAGGGGGCGGGTTGATCGCCATGGCGCGGATTGACTCCGCATAGGGCGCGCGCAGCACGCCGCGCTCGGTGATGATGGCGGCCACATACTTCGCCGGCGTCACATCGAAGGCCGGGTTCTCGATCCCCACGCCGTCCGGCGTCATCTGCCTGCCGTTGATGTGCGTCACCTCGCTCGGGACGCGCTGCTCGATGGGGATGCGATCGCCGTTGCTGGTGGCAAGGTCGATGGTGGACCACGGAGCCGCAACGTAGAACGGAATCCCGTGCTCGTGGGCGAGCACCGCGACGCCGTAGGTGCCGATCTTGTTGGCCACATCGCCGTTGGCCGCGATGCGGTCCGAGCCGACGAGCACCGCCTGGATGCGGCCCTGGCGCATCAGCGCCGCCGCCATGTTGTCGCAGATCACGGTGGTTGGGATGCTGTCCTTCATCAGCTCCCACGCGGTCAGCCGCGCGCCTTGCAGGAACGGTCGCGTCTCGTCGGCGAAGACGCTGATCTTGTGACCACGCTTGATGGCTGCGCGAATCACGCCCAGCGCCGTGCCATATCCGCATGTCGCCAGCGCGCCGGCGTTGCAGTGGGTCAGCACCGTGCCCTCCATCGGCAGCAGCGCCGCGCCGTGCGCTCCCATCTGCTTGCACGCGGCTATGTCCTCGTCGTACATCTGCCGTGCGCGAGCGATGACGGCGGATTTGATCTCAGGAATCGGTGTGCCCTTCGCCGCCAGCGAGTTGTAGAGCCTGCGAATCTCGTCGATACCCCAGAAGAGATTCACCGCGGTGGGCCGCGTCTCGGCCAGCGTCTTCGCGATGACCGCGACCTCAGCCGTCAGCTCGTCCAGCGTCGCCGCCGTGCTGCGCTCGATGCCCAGCGCCATCCCCATCGCCGCCGCCACACCGATGGCCGGCGCGCCACGCACGATCATCTCCCGGATGACGGTCGCGACCTGCCTATAGTCGGTCGCAAGCACATACGTCTCCTCCAGCGGGAGCTTGGTCTGATCGAGAAAATTGACGCCTTCGGGCAGCCATTCAAGAGTAGGAATCATCTCCCAATCAGTTTACTTGGAGTGGAGCACCAGATGCGCCTTGCGGACGTCTTTGGCGGTGAAGACGCTGAGGAATGGCAGGTCTTCGTCGGAGGGCACCTCGGCCAGCGCGCGTTCGATGATGAGCCGCCCACCCTGCTCGCGGTCCACCAGGCAGAGCACTCCGGCGACGATCATTCCAGCCTCGCGCGCCGCCTCGATCGCGGTGACGGTGGACCCGCCCGTGGTGCATACGTCGTCCACGATGACCACCTGCGCGCCGGACTGTAGGTACCCTTCGATGCGCCGCCCCGTGCCGTGCGTCTTCTCCGCCTTGCGCACCAGAAAGCCGTGGATCAGAGTCGGCGCAGGTTCCGAATCTACCTCGTCCAACTCCAGTTCGCTCGATAGCTCGCGGATCTCGTTGTAGTCGGCCAGCGCCCAGGCGCTAGCGCTGGCGACGTTGGAGACCAGCGGGTCGGCCCCCATGGTCAGCCCGCCCACCGCAATCGCCGTCGGTATATGCTCGCGGATCAGCTCATAGAGCACCAGCCCCGCCAGCCGTCCGCCCTCGGCGTGCAGCGTGGTGGTGCGGCAGTCAATGTAGTAATCGGACCTCTGTCCGCTGGCCAGGGTAAAGTCGCCTAGCTTGAAGGAATATGTGGCAATCAGGTTGAGCAGCGCGCTGCGCGAGTGGGTGGTCATGGCTCAGCAATTGTAGCGGAGAACGACCGCGGTGGTCCGCGCAACTTATCCCCCCGCGTTTCGGCTACTGCATCATGCGCTCCAGATGCCAGTAGCCGCCGGTCTGGATTATCACCACGAGAAAGACAAAGCCGTTGTAGGCCCCATGCACCAATGCGGACGCGGCCACCGAGCCGGTCCTGACGCGCACGAACGTAAGCACCAGTGAGATGGAGAAGAGCACAAGCAGCGCGGCCCACAGATGCGCCATCTGCTGAAAGTGCAGCAGCGCGAAAAATATGCTGGTCAGTACCGCCGAAAAGATCAGCGAGGCCGGGGTCAGCGTCGCAGTCGTCTGCCAGCGGGTGCGCGCCCACTCGGTGCGCGGCAGGCTCAGCCAGTCGTAGGCGATGGCGAAGGCGGGCAGCAGGAACCCGCGAAAGCAGACCTCCTCGAAGATCGGCGCAACGATGGTGCCGAACAGAGTGATGAGCCACGCATCCGTCTGCGTGCGAAAGAAATCATCGATAGGCAGCGTCTTTGGCGGAGTAATGAAGTGGGTGACCGCCTGCATCATCACGCCAAGCAGCAAGCCAAGCGGCACCAGCTTCGCTGCCTGGTTGCGTGCGACCGTCCAACGCCACTGCAATCCATCGAGAAATCTGCGCTGCCACACCTGCGGATAGAAGAACCACGCCGCCAGCAGCGTGGTGAGGTACGTCGTCGCCAGCAGGGCGATCTGCAACTTCGGGCGCAGCAGCTTGGCCACGCCGTCGTGCTCGGTCCCCGGCGTTCTTCCCAGCGCCACGAGAATAAGCTCAAGCAGAACCAGCATCACTCCCGTGAAGCAGACAAACACAAGCGCGTGTCCGATGTGGGGAACGCGCCGCAGCGGCGCCTCGTGTTCCGGATCGGGGGATGTCCCACTGCCCGGCGCATCTTCGGGGCCCGGCGTGTCTTCTGATCTCGGTGCGTCTTCGGAGTTGTTGGCGGGGAAGAGACTCATGCCGATTCTCCCCTCTTGAGGGACACGTTCTTCTTCGCAGCCCTCACAGGCACTTTGGCGGACAGCGATCTTCGAGCCGCCTTGATTCCCGGTTCGGCCAGTCGCGCTGCCGGTACGCCGGTCTTCTTCACGGGCGCGACAAACTTGCCTCGCGCCGCCTTTACGCGATCCGGCGTGGCGGCGATGTCCAGCGGCTGCGGCCCGGCGTGGCTCACGCCGCCGCCACCGTTCGACGAGATCCGGTTTGCCCAGTTCGATCCTGCGTGGTCCGCCCCATAGTGTCGCGCCAGGAAGCGGCCGGTGTACGAGCTGGCGACGGTTGCAATCTGCTCCGGCGTGCCATGCGCAACGATGCGTCCGCCGCGTCCGCCGCCCTCCGGCCCCATGTCCAGCACATAGTCGGCGTTACGCACAATGTCGAGGTTGTGCTCAATAATAATGACCGTGTTGCCCAGGTCGGTGAGCCGGTGCAGCACCTCCAGTAGTTTGCGCACATCGTCGAAGTGCAGCCCCGTCGTCGGCTCATCCAGCAAATACAGCGTGCGCCCGGTCTGCCGTTTCGATAGCTCGCGCGCCAGCTTCATGCGCTGCGCCTCGCCGCCCGAGAGCGTGGTGGCGGACTGGCCGAGATGAATGTACCCTAGCCCCACATCCACCAGCGTCTGCAACTTCGCCGCCGCCGCCGGAATGTCCTTCAGCACAGGCAGCGCGTCGGCAATCGGCAGGTCGAGCAGGTCGGCGATGGAGTGGCCGTTGAAGCGCACCGAAAGCGTCTCCTGGTTGTAACGCCGGCCGTTACACACGTCGCAGAGGACGTACACGTCGGGCAGGAAGTTCATCTCGATGCGCCGCTGGCCATCGCCCTGGCATGCCTCGCAGCGCCCGCCCTGCACGTTGAAGCTGAAGCGACCGGGCTTGTAGCCGCGCTCGCGCGACTCCGGCAGCATGGCGAAGAGGTCGCGGATGGTGGTGAAGACTCCGGTATAGGTGGCGGGATTGGAGCGCGGCGTGCGTCCAATGGGCGACTGGTCGATCTCGATCACTTTGTCGATCTGGTCGATGCCGACGACGCGCCCATGCGCTCCGGGCTCCTCGCGCGATCCGTAGAGTTCGCGGGCCAGCGCGCGGTACAGGATGTCCGTGACCAGCGTGGATTTTCCCGAGCCGGAGACGCCGGTGACCACCGTCATCACGCCCAGCGGAAAGTGCGCCGTCACCTCTTGCAGGTTGTGCGCCGTCGCATTCTCCACCGTGATCCACCTGCCGGTGAGTGGACGCGGCTGAGCGCGCGCCACGATCTCGATCTTGCCGGCGAGATACTGCCCGGTGAGCGAGGCGGGGTTGTCCATCACCTGCTGCGGTGTTCCAGCGGCGATCAACATGCCGCCGTTCTTGCCCGCGCCGGGGCCGAGGTCGAGCACATAGTCGGCCTGGCGGATGGTGTCCTCATCGTGCTCGACGACCAGCACGGTGTTGCCCAGATCGCGCAGGTTGGTGAGCGCCTCGATCAGCCGCCGATTGTCGCGTTGATGCAATCCGATCGACGGCTCGTCGAGTACATACAGCACTCCGCGCAGGCGCGAGCCGATCTGCGTGGCCAGGCGGATGCGCTGACCCTCGCCGCCGGAGAGCGTCGCCGCCGAGCGGTCCAGCGAGAGATAGTCCAGGCCAACGGCGTTGAGGAACTCCAGCCGCTCGACGATCTCGCGCTGCAGGCGGTCCGCCACGATGCGGTCGCGCCCGGTAAAGTTCATGGCGCGCGCACCCTCCAGCGCACGCTCCAGCGAGAGCGCGGTGAACTGCGCGATGGAGCGCGGCTCGCCGGCGATGGGGACGGTCACGGCCAGCGACTCCGGCCGCAGCCGCCGGCCCTGGCAGTGCGGGCAGGTCGTCGCGGACATGTACTGCATCATGTACTCGCGGTAGCCATCGGACTTCGTCTCGTCGAGGTTCGCACGCAGATAGGCAAAGATTCCGTGAAAGCCCGTCCGCCCCAGCTCGTTCTTGGGNNATCAGCCGCAGCAGATACGACGCGCCCGAACCCGGCCCCATCGCTCCATCCAGCAGCGGCTTCGACCAGTCCGTGATCGTCTTCTCCGGGTCAAAATCGTAGGTGCTGCCCAGCCCGTTGCAGTGCGGGCAGGCACCGTAGGCCGAGTTGAACGAGAAGCTGCGCGGCTCCAGCCGCGGCACATCGATGCCGCAATCCGGGCAGGCCATGGACGAAGAGTAGAGCGTCTCAACCTGCGCGCGGTTCGCTCCCTGAATGCCAATCAGAACCAGTCCCTTGGCCATCTGCAAGGCCTTCGCCACTGAGGTCTCCAGCCGCCGTGTGTCGAAGAGAGGTTGTTTGTTGCTGGTTGTTGATTGTTGGTTAGGAGCGGGTTTGAGGATGATGCGATCGACCACCGCCTCGACCGTATGGTTCTTGCGCTTGTCCAGCCGCATTCCCTCGGTCAGCTCCGTCATCGCGCCGTCGATGCGCGCGCGGAATCCCTGCCGGTCCAGCGCCTCCAGCTCCTCGCGGAACTCGCCCTTGCGCCCGCGCACCAGCGGCGCGTAGACCGTAATCCTCTCGCCCGGGGCCTGCGCCACGATGCGATCCACAATCTGCTCCGCCGTCTGGCGCGTGATCGGCAGCCCGCACTTCGGACAGTGCGGCTGGCCCACCGATGCGTACAGCAGCCGCAGATAGTCGTAGATCTCCGTGATTGTGCCCACCGTCGAGCGCGGGCTGCGCGAGGTCGTCTTCTGCTCGATGGAGATCGCCGGCGAGAGGCCATCGATGGCGTCCACATCCGGCCGCTCCATCTGGTCCAGAAACTGCCGCGCGTAGGCCGAGAGCGTCTCTACATAACGCCGCTGTCCCTCGGCGTAGATGGTGTCGAAGGCGAGCGAGGACTTGCCCGACCCCGAGAGCCCCGTCACCACGGTCAGCGTATTGCGCGGGATCGAGACCGAGAGGTTGCGCAGGTTGTGCTGCCGCGCGCCGCGCACCGTGATGTGAGTGATTGCCATGCGAATCGAATTGGCCGCGCACTCCACAGGGCCGTGCGGAGGTGAAATGACCAACCCTCAGGATACGGCATCGGGCCACGCCAGGTCATGCACGCGGTCGAAGCGCGGCCAGCCCTTCGCCGCCAGAGCGTACCCGAATGGGTAATAAGCAATTCATCAAGGGCGCATCGCAACCGATTCAATCTTTGTAACAATTAATCCTGTCCAGCCGCGCTTCGCGTCCTTTGCATCTCAAGGAGTGGCGGACGAAAGTTGAGGAATGTTTCTGTGAGTGATTCGGTGGTACTGGTATGTGCGGTGTTTGCGTCGTTGGCCTCTGGCGTCCTGCTGGCGTATGGAGTCTGTCAGGCGATCTTCGCCCTCTTCCGCATGCACGCCCGCCAGGCGCCCGCGCCCTCCCAGGCGCGAGTCGCGCGCTCCGCCAGCGTCGTCGAGGGCTAGCTTTCCGCCGGATGGGCGATAATCACTCTCGTGACCTCTGTAGCCAAGTCCGCCCCTACCAGCTCCAAACTCCGCCTCATCCTCGCCGTCACCGGAGCCAGCGGCTCGATCTTTGCCGCCGAGATGCTGCGCGCCCTCCACGCCGACCCCCGCGTCGTCAAAGTTGACTTTATCCCCAGCGAGGCATCGCTGCGCGTCTTTGCCGAAGAGATGCAACTCAGCGGACGCAATAAACTGGTGGAGAAGCTTCTCGGCCCCGGCCTCGCCTCGCCCTCCAAAATCACCCAGCACGCGGAGGCCGACATCGGTGCCAGCATCGCCAGCGGAAGCACTCCCTCGGACGGAATGATTGTCCTGCCCTGCACCATGGGGACGCTGGCCGGCATTAGTAACGGAATGGCCTCCAACCTGATCGAACGCGCTGCCGACGTCTGCCTCAAGGAGCGCCGCCGCCTCATCCTCTGCGTGCGCGAGACCCCCTTCAATCGCATCCACCTGCGCAACATGCAGCTAGCCTCGGACGCCGGAGCCACCATCTTCCCAGTGATGCCCACCCTCTACAACCGGCCCCAGAACACCACCGAGATGGCCCGCCAGTTCGTCGACCGTGTGCTTGCCCACATCGGCCTGCCCCAGCCCGGCGCGTACGAATGGAAGCCCGATTAGATCGGCCCTTAGCGCGCGTCTCCTGCAAGCATCTGTTCGCCACCCTGCATGGGAGGGTCCGCCTCGAGGAACTGGATCGTTCCTTCCAGCACGGGCCTCGGGCACTGGCTCGGCGCGAGGTGGCCGCAACCAACGATGCCCTCGAAGACCGATTTCGGAATCTCCCGGTGCATCGTCTCGCCGACGGCAGGGGGAATCAAAATGTCGGCCATCCCCCACATCACCAGCGTGGGCTGCCGGATTTCGGAGAGACGAGTGTCGAGCAGGCCGGCCCCGGTATCCATCGAATCCATGGACTGCTGCACGATGCGGCCGTTACTCTTGACTCTGCGCAGGGTGGCGCGCGCAACGAAGCCGGGCAGTGTGCGCGGATGCGGCATCAACAACGCCATCAGTCGCGCCAGCCCGGCCGAGTCGGTCGGCACAAAGGCGTCGCGTGGGAAGTCGGGTTGGATGGTGAGGCCCGCGCTGTCGTAGAGGACCAGCCGGTCGATGAATGCGGGATCGTCCAGCGCAAGCTTGGCGGCGATCCATCCGCCCATCGACCAGCCGGCGAGGTCGATCGGCGCGGGACGCCCAGCACTGTCGGCCCGAGCCATACCGGTGGCCTGGATGAAGTTGAGAACGACGTCTTCTTCCACCTGGATGGAGCAGACAAAACTGGGCTTGTCGGAGCGTCCGTAGCCGAGCAGGTCCGGCGCGTAGACGTGGAAGCCCGCGGCGGCAAGCGAAGGGATCAGCGGCGCCCAATCCTCGCCGCGTGAACCGAGACCGTGCAGCAACAGAAGCGGCTTGCCCGGCGTCCCATCGGGCGGCACGGCCTCAAAGTAGTGAATGCGATCGCCGCGGACATTGACGATCTCGCTGCGCACGCCCGCGCGCCAAAGATGATAGCGAATCTGCCGGTCGTTGACCCACAGCGGATTCCAGTAAAACGTGCAACCAGCCACAAGCGCAAAGAGTAAAAGAACGGTCCCCGCCAACCGCAGTCGAGCCTTCATCCGTGCATCTCCCTCAATCCTCCACGCGACTTACTTCTGCGGCTTACTTATCTTCTCGATTCTAAGAGACGCATCCTCGAAGCCGCCAATCCGTGTGGGCGCGACTTGTCCTTCTCGAACAGGCGCGGCAGATTCATTTCGTAAGGGTGCGGCTGATCCAATCCGTAAGCGCGGCTTAGATGCCGACGCTACAGTCGCCGTCGGGCAGCTCGTCGCCAGAGTGGGCGTACAGATCGTATGGAGTGCGGCGATTGAACTTGTAACGCTGGCGGATCTCGCGGCCCACGATCAGCCCCAGCGCCACCGCCCCAAGCGCGGCCGAGACCCAGCCGATGGTCTTCAGCAAGTGGGACTCCTCCGCGCAGGCTGGCTCGCCGCAGGTTGGCTGCTCGTCCCGCGCGCCGCTGGCGTTCTCAATCGTTCCAACAGCTCCGGTCTCTTCGCAATCATGGGATGAACTTCTGCGGCAGCCGAGTTTTGGGAGGAACCTCATGCCCACATGATAGCGCAAGAAGAGTGCGGACCGTGTGTGAAATTCAGATCATATGTACCGATTCAGGAACCCGCGCCGGCCATCTCCGCTACTTGACGTCGACCTGCTCGAAGCCCAGCGAAGAGAGCAGCGGAGTCACGGTGGCGCGAGCGTTCTTGCGCGCGGCGTCCAGGATGCCCTCCGCCTGCGCGGTCTGCTGGAGCTGGTCCTGCGCCCTGGCGCGTGTCTCGGGCCCCAGGGCCTGGCCCATCGGGACCAGCAGTCCGGTGGAGCGCACAAGAATGCGCGTGCGCTGGTCGTCCAGCGTGGTAGCGAAGAGTTGCGCGGGCGGCAGCGTGACGTGGATGCTGCGCGTGGCGGCGTCGATGCGCACGTCTTCCGGCCTGAGCTCGGCCATGTCGATGCCCGCGACGGACTCGCCGTGGACCACCAGCAGGATGCGTTCGCCACCCGGAGCGCCGGATGGAGTGGGCGTGGTAAGACCATCCACAACCACCGTGTCCAGCGAGGTGACGGCGGACTGCAGTCGACCGAGCCGCTGGATCTTCTCCACCACCGCGGGAACCGAGTTGTCGGAGCTGGCGCCGCGCCCGGTAATCAGCGTTGCGATGCGCCCTGCTCTACCCGTCGTTTCATGGCGCACGAAGACGGCGAACCCCGCCGCGCCCAGCGCCAGCGCCAGCAGAAAGCTGAGGAACCTGCCGCCGTAGTTTGGCCCCGTATAGTATTGCGTCGTCATCGCCGCTCCGATTCACTTCATCATAGCCCGGTTGCCCTGGCTGCGGCATAAAGGAGCACGGGCAGGGCTGTATCATTCCCTCTCTGCAAGTTAATGGAGGCCCCTGCATGTCCCGTCTCGCTCGCCGCGCTCGTTCTGGATTCTCCGCATTCTTCACCGTCTCCGCAATGGCCTGCGTGGCCATCGCAACTTCTGCACACGCGCAGCAGAGCGCGGTCGAGTCCAGCCGCACGCAGGGTGCGGGCCAGCCGGGCTATGTGATCCGCGCGCGCGTGCCGCTCACCATCGTCGATGTCGTTGTCACCGACGCCAAGGGTAACCCGGTGCATGGACTAAAGCAGACGGACTTCACTGTGCTTGAAGACGGCAATGAGATGCAGCCGAACAGCTTCGAGGAACACCGCACAGACCAAGCCGCGCCCGCCGCGCCCACGCAGCTCGAGCAGAAACTTCCCCCAAACACCTTCACCAACGTTACCCCTGCGCCGCCCCAGGCCACGCCAATCGTGATCCTGCTGATCGACAACCTCAACACCCCCACCGCAGTGCAGCAGCACCTCCAGCAACAGATGCTCGGCTACATCAAACGCATGCCGCAGGGCACGCGCGTGGCCGTGCTCGGCCTCACCTACCGTCTGTTCATCGTTCAGGGCATCACCACCGACAAGGAACTCCTCTCCGCCGCCATCGCCAGCCAGAAAAACATCTACATCGGGCCGCCGATGGAGGACGTCGGACAAGACCCTGCGGGTCCCACTACAGCCGACCTGACGGATCCGATCTGCGCGCCCGATGGCAATCAGATGGCCACGCGCGCGCAATACACCATGGCCGCCATGCGCCAGATCGCCCGCTATCTCTCCGGCATGAGCGGTCGCAAAAACCTCATCTGGTTCTCCGGCTCCTTCCCTCCAAAGTGGCCACCCGCCCCCCCCTACTGCTACGACTTCACCGACGAACTTACCGCCGCTACTGGCGTGCTCGCAGACGCTCACGTCGTGATTAACCCCATCGAAAGTCGCGGCCTGCGAGTCGACAACAATACAAATCGCAAGCTGCTCGAAGAGCACTACAACATGGATCTGCGCGCGGAGCAGACCGGAGGCCACGCCGTCTACACCTCGAACGACCTGGCCGGAGCGGTCGACGATGCCATCAACAGCGAGGCTAACTTCTACACGCTCACCTATACGCCGGTGAATCAGTCTCTGGACACGCGCTTCCGCACCATCACGGTCAAAGTGGACCAGCCCGGCCTGCACCTCGTCTACCGCAATGGATACTACGCGGTCGCTCCCGACGTTACGCTGAGCGGGAAGAAGGTGGAGAAGGTCAACGCCATGCAAGCCGCCATGATGCGCGGCGGACTCGATGCCACGCAGATTCTCTTCAAGGCCACCGTGGCGCAGGCTCCCGTAACCGAAACCACGCTCCCCGCCGACAACCAGCCGGACGCGAAGCAGATGAAGCCGCCCTACCGGCACTACACCATCTCGTACTCCATCGACGTGCATGGCATCGACTTTGCCACCTCGCCCGATGGCAGCTATCGCGGCAACTTCGAGTACGGCGTGCGGGTCTATAACGCGGATGGCGATGAGATCGTCAACTCCGTCAGCACGACGGTCAGCCCCATTCTGCCGCCCACCGTCTACCGCTCCATGCTGAGGACCGGTGCCAACGCGAGCCAGCAGATCGACGTGCCCGCCACGGGCGACTACTTCCTGCGCATCGCGGTGCATGACCTCGCCAGCGACCGCGTCGGAGCCATCGAAGTTCCCACTGCGTCCATTGCGCCAGAGGTTGTTCCCGCTGTTACAGCACCAAAATAAGATGTAAGGCTAGTGCAAAGGAGAAGAATCGATGCGACCCGGCAAGACGACTCTCGCGGTACTTGGCATCACAGCGCTCCTCACATTCTCGCCTGCTTGTATCCCGGCGCAAACGGCGGATCAGTCCAGCGCGCCAACGATCAAGGTAACCGCGCGCGAGACGGTGGTGGATGTAACCGTGACGGATGCGAAGGGCAATCCGGTGCATGGGCTGACGAGGGCGGTCTTCACCCTAAAGGAAGACGGCAAGCCTCAGCCCATTCGCAGCTTTCACGAGTACAGCAAGCAGCCTGTACCAGAGCCGGAGAAGCTGCCGCCCAACACCTACAGCAATCGGCAGCCGCCCGCAGTCAGCGACGCCGTCAATCTCCTCTGGTTGGATTTCAGGAATATCTTTGATGATTCGGATAAACCAGGGATGCATCAGATGCGTGCAAAGAAGGAGGCGAAGAGATACCTTCAGAACATGCCAGCGGGAACGCGATTCGCTATTCTTGGTTCGTCCGGACCGACCAGTCTTCGCGTCGTGCAGGGCGTCACCACGGACCCCGCGTTGCTCAGTGCCGCCATCGACACCTTGGAGTATGACACCACCTCTGCTCCTAATGATGGAGAACGCTACGAGTCATGGTGTGCGAGGTTGCAGCAGATCAACCAAATGACGCTTGAGTCTTTTAACCAGATTGCCGTTGATGTGGCTGGCATCAAAGGAAGAAAGAACCTGATCTGGTTCACGGAAGGGATTTCATCGATAACCGGTCTCACAGGGCGCCCACTTTGCCTCACGGACGACTTTCCGGAATTCAAAAAGGCATACAGTCTGCTCGCCGCGTCGCAGGTTACCGTCTTCCCAATCGACGCCCGCGCGCTACTTCCTGGAGCTTCGCCCCCACAGGGGCTGCTGTCAATGGAAGCGGTGGCAGAAGCAACTGGCGGCACGACGTATTCCGGCTCCAACGATCTGGCGAGCTTTATCGCACAGGCTGTCGACAAGGGCTCCGCCTACTACACTCTCACCTATGTTCCCCCCGGCTCTGAGTACGACGGCAAGCACCACACGATTCATCTCGACGTCGATCACCCCGGCCTGCACCTGACCTATCGCGACGAGTACTACGCGGAAGACCCGTCGAAGATGAAGCCTGCGGTTGGCCTCACGCTCTCAACGACTGCGCCGGATGCCACCGACGGCAACATGCGTGCCGCGATGAGCCGCAGCATGCCTACCTCCGATCAGCTTCTCTTCAACGTGAAGGTCGAGCCAAGCACCAAGTCCACCGACTCGCCGATTCTCGGCACTCTCGATCCGAAACTCAAAGACAAGCGGCTCGCCCGCTACGAGCTTCTCTACGAGATCACTCCGCAGCAGATCGCCTTCGCCAGCGGGCTCGACAACCTCTACCATGGAGCGCTCGAGTTCGACATCGCGGTCTATGACGGCGACTACGGCAGCGAGGGCAAGCTCGTTACTGGCCTCAGCCAGACCATCAAGATGCCACTCGGCGACTTCGACTACCAGCAGTTCATGCAGCAGCCCTTCCGCTTCCGCCAGCAGATCGACCTGCCCGCCGGCCCACTCTTCATCCGCGTCGGCGTCCTCGATAAAACATCCAACAAGGTGGGCACGTTGGAGATTCCACTGACCGTGGGCAAGAAGCCGCCCACCGCGCCCGCCGTCGCGGACGAGGGAAAAGCGAGCAAATAGACTCCGCCGCAAGCTGCGCCTCAGTGCAACTGATACGGCGTAGCGGGCGGCGGCACAACGTCGGGAACCGTCTTTGGCCCGTCGATCTTTACAGCCCCCGCCAGCCCGGTTCCTATCACATTTACCGTTGACAGCAACGGCCCTGCGAAGCCCGTGACCTTGATGCCGCTGAGGTGCGCGTTCTTGATGTTGGCCAGCGCGATGCCCTTGCTGCATGTCCCCGTCACGTTCGCCAGCGTAAATCCATCCAGCGGCTTGCGCGGGTCGATATTGACGGCATCCACCAGGTCCGGCATATCGGTGACGCGAACATTGGAGAAGCGGAAGTTGCGCAGCGTCGGAATGCCTGCCTCGCCGATCACCGAGGCCGCGTCGTCCGACTTGCCGACCCCAAGCACGCTGATCTGTAGAAATCCCTGGCCCATGCCGGAGACGTCCAGGTCGGTCGCGCTCACGTCTTCGATGAACGCGCCGCGGCCCACGCGCGTCTTGATGAAGATGGCATGCGAGCGGGCGTGGATGAACTTGCAGTGCTCGATGCGCACGCCGCGCACGCCACCAGAGGTCTCGCTGCCGATGCCGATGTTGGCGAATCCCTGGTCGGACAGCGTGCAATTGGTGATCAGCGTGTCCTCGCAGACGCGGCCGATGTCGTTTCCCTCCGCGCCGCGGCCACTCTTCAGCGAGATGGAGTCGTCCCCGGTCTCGAACGTACAGCCGTCGATGATGGTGTGCTTGCAGGAGTCCACGTCGATGCCGTCCGCGCCGCTCTTCACCGTCACATTTTTGAACGTGGTGTTCTCGCAGTACACCGGGTGGATCGACCACATGCCGAAGTTCTGCGTGGTGCAGTCCTCCACGCGCACATTCTTGCAGTTGTTGAACTCGATCAGCGCGGGAAGCCGCAGCCCGCTTGGCCGCTCGACGCGGCCCCGTTCGGTGGGGCTGCCGATGATCTTGCCCGGCCCCGCCAGGCCGATGTTCTCCGCGTCCGTCGCGTTGATGAAGCTGCTGTATCCCTTGATCCAGTGGCCCTCCCAGCGCACCTGCGCCAGGGGATAGTCAGCCATATCGGGCGAGCCCTTCAGCGTCGCGCCCTCCTCCACCCGCAGCACCACGTTGCTGCGCAGCGACAGCGCGCCCGTCAGGTAATCCCCCGCTGGAACCACCACCTCGCCGCCGCCGAATGCCGAGCAGCGTTCGATGGTCTGCTGAATCGCCAGCGTGTCCTTCGTCTTGCCGTCGCCCGTCGCGCCAAAGTCGCGCACATTGAGCTTGACCGCAGGCTTGGCAGCGGGCTTGGCCGCCGCGTGTGCGTGTGCGCCCGCCTGCGCCGGGTGCGCCGTCTGCGCGACGGGCTTCGCGGATTGCTGCGCCGGCTGTTGTGCTTCAGCGAAGCGGCTGAGCGCCGAGACGGCGGGAGCTGCGATAAGGGTCTGTGCGGCGGTCTTCAGGAAGCTGCGTCGTCCGGTCTGTGCGCGGTTCATCTCATGTCCCTCTCGGCGGGGAAATCAATTGCGCAACAACAGTATCAAACAAGGATGCAGAGTGGCGCGTAGCGATCAGAGCGGGCACTTCCAGCCGGTAATCTCCGGTCGGTCGATCCCGTTCTGGTGCGCGTAGTTCACGCTCTCCACAATCTGGTTCTTCAGCCACTCGCGTGTGTGCGCGGCTGTGTCCCGCAGCTTCGGCACACGGTCGATCACGTCCAGCGCCAGGTCGAAGCGGTCGGTCTGGTTCAGAATCGCAAGCTCCAGCGGCGTGTTGATGTTGCCCTTCTCCTTGTATCCGCGCACGTGGATGTTCTCGTGGTTCCTGCGTCGATAGGTCAGCTTGTGGATCAGCGACGCATACGCATGGAAGTTGAAGATCACCGGCTTGTCTGTCGTAAACAGCGCGTCGAACTCCGCGTCGCTCATGCCGTGCGGATGTTCGCTCTCCGGCATTAACCGGAACAGGTCCACCACATTGACGAAGCGAATCTTCAGCTTCGGGCAGCGTTCGCGCAGGATCGCAACCGCGGCCAGCGACTCCGACGTGGGAATGTCGCCCGCGCACGCCATCACCACATCTGGTTCCGCGCCATCGTCGTTCGACGCGAAGTCCCATATGCCGATCCCCTTGGTGCAGTGGTCGATCGCCTGGTCCATCGTCAGGTATTGCAGGTGCAGGGCCTTGTCCGCGACAATCACGTTGACGTATTCGGTCGAGCGCAGGCAGTGGTCGCCCACCGAGAGCAGGCAGTTCGCATCCGGCGGCAGATAGATCCTCGTAATCTCCGGGCTCTTGTTCGTCACCACGTCCAGGAAACCCGGGTCCTGATGCGTAAATCCGTTGTGGTCCTGCCGCCACACCAGCGATGTAATCAGCAGGTTCAGCGACGAGACGGGCTGGCGCCAGTCGAGTTCCAGCTTCGACTTCTCCAGCCACTTCGCATGTTGGTTGAACATCGAGTCGATGATGTGCACGAAGGCCTCGTAGCTGGAGAAAAATCCATGCCGCCCGGTCAGCACGTAGCCCTCCAACCAGCCCTCCAGCGTGTGCTCGCTCAGCATCTCCATCACGCGCCCCGACGCCGAGAGAAATCCTCCGTCGTCGTCCTCCGGCAGTCGCTCTTCCATCCACGTCTTAGGGCTCGCCTGGTAGATCGCGTCCAGCTTGTTCGACGCCGTCTCATCCGGCCCGAAGACGCGAAAGCTCGTCATGTTCCGCCGCATCACATCGCGCAGCATATGCGCCAGCACGTCGGTCGACGACACCTCAATCTGCCCCGGCTTCTCCACCTTCACCGCGTAGTCGCGGAAGTCAGGCATCTCCAGCGGCTTGCGCAGCAGCCCGCCATTGGCGTGCGGATTCCCCGAGATGCGGCTCGTCCCGGTGGGCGCCAACTCCGCAAGCTCAGGAATCAGCTTGCCCGACTCGTCGAACAACTCCTCGGGCCGGTAGCTCCGCATCCACTCTTCCACCAGCTTCAGGTGCGCGGGATTCGTCACCGGATCGGTGATCGGAATCTGGTGCGCGCGCCACGACCCCTCCAGCTTGTGCCCATCCAGCTCCTTCGGGCAGGTCCATCCCTTGGGCGTGCGCAGGATAATCATCGGCCAGCTCGGACGCGCAGGGATTGTGCTGGGATTCGCCCGTGCGGCTTCTCTGGCGCCAGCCTGAATCGCGCGAATCTCCAGAACGCAGTGCTCCATCACCGAAGCCATCTTCTGGTGCATCACCGCCGGGTCGTCGCCCTCCACCACATACGGCGTGTAGCCCAGCCCCTTGAACAGCATCTCCAACTCCTCCGGCGGAATGCGCGCCAGAATCGTCGGGTTCGCAATCTTGTATCCGTTCAGATGCAGGATCGGCAGCACCGCGCCATCGCGCATCGGATTGAGAAATTTATTACTGTGCCAGCTCGTCGCCAGTGGGCCGGTCTCCGACTCGCCATCGCCTACAACCACCGTAACGATCAGGTCAGGATTGTCGAACGCCGCGCCAAACCCGTGCGAGAGGCTGTATCCCAGCTCCCCGCCCTCGTGAATCGACCCCGGAGTCTCCGGCGTGCAGTGGCTGCCAATCCCGCCCGGAAACGAGAACTGCTTGAAGAACTTCTGCATCCCAGCCACGTTCTGGCTCTTGTCCGGATAGACCTCCGAATACACGCCCTCCAGATAGCTATTCGACAAAGTCGCCGGCGCGCCATGCCCCGGCCCCGCAAGATAAATCAGGTCGAGCGAATATTTTTTGATCAGCCGGTTCAGATGCACCCAGGTAAACGTCTGCCCGGGGTCCGATCCCCAGTGACCAAGCAGCCGGTTCTTGATGTGCTCCACCTTCAGCGGCTCCCGCAGCAGCGGGTTCGCCTGTAGATACAGCATCCCCACGCAGCAATAGTTGCACGCGCGCCAGTACGCATCCATCCTGCGCAACTCCTCCGCCGAGAGCGGCTGCGCGCCAACTGGTAACGCCTCATCCTTCGTTGTCTGTGCTGCCCCAGATGCCTTGCCCTGCACTGCGGAACCTTCACCCATCGTCTTACTCCTGTTCGTGTGGCTACTCTCAATGTTTGTGGTCTTTCACCCTTCGCCAGAAAAAAGCGAAGGATGGGATATCCTCACTTTATCGGCGGGTCAAGGCTGAGGTCCCCGGCTGAGATAATATCTGGCCGTTTTGTCCGTTGGATCAATCTCGACTGTACGTCTAAGTTCAAACTCAGCCTCTGAATATCTTCCTTGTTCATGCAGCAGAATTCCGAGCCTGCCATGCGCACGATGAGAATTTGGGTCAAGCTGCGTTGCTCTCCGGAGTAGTTTTTCCACCTCGACATTCTGGCCGTCATCTGCCAAAAGAAGTCCGAGGTTAAAATATGCTTCCGCATAAGATTCATCAACCTCGATCACCTTGCGGAATGCCGCTTTGGCGGCTTCCTTCTCGCCAAGCCTTACATGAGCGGAGCCTAAGAAGCTTAGTGACACCTGGTTCGGAGCCACCGCAACCGTCTGCTCAAGCCACTCTTTCGCCCTTTGTGCGTTTGCCGAACGATCTCCATCTGTTCTTGCTAGTGTCCTGTCT
>PLOU01000047.1 GCA_003142235.1 Granulicella sp. | reverse complement strand
CTATATGTCGATACAGCCTAGCAGGAATGGCAATCAAGCCTTTTTCAGCATCCTCCATATAGGCCAGGGCAATTGCATGAATCGAAAACTCTTTCTGCCTTTCCCGGCATAGGGATATTTACTTGACGCCACCTTGTACAACGGGTTGTGGTTTCACCAAGGTGGCGAAGGGGACGGGCCTGTCTGCACGGCCTGTTGCGCCAGTCGATAGAACAATTTGCCGCGAAATCTCGAGGTGCGGCGGTTGAATCGGAACGTGAACTCGTCCAAGTAATCGTCCAGATGCTCGGGGCTCACAGCTCCTTGGTGCGTTCCCAGCAGCCATCGTTTCAGCAGCGAGATCACGCGATGCGCGCGCGGAAGCAGGTGTTCCTCCTCCGGTTGATGGCTCTGCACCTGGCGATCATGGACGTAGCCATCCAGTCCTCGATAGGCAGGCCAGCCATCGGTTCGGACCGTGCTGCCCGGCGCAATGGCCTGTCGAATGAACCCGTGCAGGCTGGCTTTGGAGACATCCGGGATCGTGCGCAGACGGATGCGGCCGATGCCATTTCCATCCTCTTCGGTGGCGACGATGATGCGGGTTTTCAGATCTGTTTGCCGCCCTGTTGCGCCGGTTTCTTCTCCGCCCCAGTAGGCCTCGTCGACCTCGACGACGCCCGCCAGCGGGTCGCGGCCGGGGCGAACCATCGCGCGACGCAGCTTATGCAGCATGGCCCACGCGGTCTTGTAACTGCCCAGGCCGAGCACCCGCTGTAGGCCCAAAGCGCTGATGCCGTTCTTCTGACTGGTGATCTGCCACATGGCGCGGAACCAGAGGGTCAGCGGCAAGTGAGTGTCCTGAAAGATGGTTCCCGCGGTGACCGACATCTCGTACCGGCAATGATCGCAGAGCCAGCGCGCCCGCCGAATCGACCAGGCATCGACTCCAGCACACCGTGGACAGGCCCAGCCTGCGGGCCAACGCAGTGCTGCAAGATACTCGATACAGGCTTCTTCGCTGCTAAAACGCCGCTCCAGCTCCAATAAAGTCCGCGGATAATCCTCGTCCATGNNGCGTCAAGTAAATATCCCTATTCCGGGATTGCCGATGGCGTCGCCGAAGACGCACATTTCGAGATGGCTTGAATACGACTCTAGATATTGTTGAAGTGCAGTCCGAATCGCCCCTCCTTGACCGGTCGAGCCGTATCCGTGAATTACATCAATGTATCCATGGTATCCGCTCCGAACGCAGTCGTTGTAGAAGTCGGTGAATTGCGAGATGGCTTCTGGGACCGTACACCCGTGAAGATTGATTGAGCGGCTATTGTTCATAAAGTCCGCCCCAATTGCGCTGCTGCGACAATCAAGTTGTCACGGTTCATTGTCAACTCCGGATCGATCCATATTACTCAATCGAATAAGAGTAGTCGCCGGTGCCACACGGGTGCTTGCCTAACCAGCCACCACGCATGCAAAACCCCAATTGCCGCCAGTTCCTGCGCCGCGCGGAAAACGCGCCAATCTCCCAGCTAGCCAACAGATGCAGATTTTGCAGTATGTCCTTTGGTTTACCCGATCATTATACTTTCCCTATGCGCCAACTCACCCACACCGCCCGCCTCTCTGCCGCTCTCCTTCTGCTCCCTCTGCTCTCCGTTCAACCCGCGTTCGGCTGGGGCAGCGACGGCCACATGCTCATCAACCGCCTCGCCGGCGCCGCGCTGCCCGCGGATGTTCCAGCCTTCCTCCGCTCGCCCACGGCCCTCGACGCGCTCGAATACTACGGCCCCGAACCGGACCGCTGGCGCTCGCCCGCCGAACCCGAGCTGAACGCCGCGCAGGCCCCCGAGCACTTCATCGACCTGGAGTACGCCGACCTCATCGGCCCGCTGCCCCGCCGCCGCTACGACTACATCCGCGCCCTCGCCGTCGCGCAGGCCGCACACCCCGACATTCCCATGACCGCGGAGAAGGTCGGCCTGCAACCTTACGTCACCTCCGAAGTCTACGAACGCCTGCAGAGCGCCTTCCGCGACTATCGCGCCCTCCTCGCCGCCAAGATGGACACCAAACCCTCCGAGGCGGAGATTATCTTTCTCGCCGGATGGCTCGGCCACTACGTCGGCGACGGCTCGCAGCCGCTGCATACCACCATCCAGTACAACGGCTGGGTTGGCCCCAACCCGCACGGCTACACCACCGAGCACCGCATCCACTCGCAGTTCGAGACCGCATTCGTACACGCCAACATTAAACCCGCAGACGTTGCTCCGCTGGTCGCCGACACAAAACCCGCAGTTCTGAAGGATGTCTTCGTGGACTACCTCGCCTACCTGCGCCACTCCAACTCGCTGGTCGAGCAGACCTATCAACTCGACAAGCAGGGCGCGTTTACCGCAGCGGGAACCCCGACCGGCAAGACCTTCGTCGACCAGCAGCTCGCCGCCGGCGCCATCGAGCTGCGCAATATGATCTACACCGCATGGATCAAATCCGCCGAGCCCGTCCCCGCATATACGGGGAATTAGCGTTCGCGCCAGATTCTGTCGCGAGTTACAACTGCGTCGTCACAATGGGGTACTGATGTCGCCGGATGCGGGCCTGCACCCGCTCCAGCAGCGCAGTGATCGCCAGCGCCAGCAGCGGCGCGGCAACCAATGCAATGGCCGCCCACAGCACAAACGCGTGCCACAACCACATCCAGAGGTCGCGCGTCAGGGTGAGCGGTGCCGTGCGCGCCGCCTGTAGGAACACGCGTGGCGCAAGCGGCATGGCCGCAGTGTGGAACACGCGCGAACCGAGGCGTATGAACGGCACCACCAGCGCCAGTTCCAGCGGGAACATCGCGTGGTTGGCAATCTGCGTGGCCACAATGTTCAGCCGGAAGCGGAACGTCACCGCCAGACAGAGCAGCGTGGTGCTGCCGATGACGGGGTTGATCCCGATCAGCGCTCCGGCGGCGATGCTCCATGCCAGGCTGCGCGGCGTCGCTCCCATGCGCAGCAGGGCCATGATCGGCAACACGCCGCGGCGATAGATCCAGTTGTGCTGCGCGGGTGGAACGGAGTGAGGCACCCTGACAGGATAAACTGTGGCCATGGACCTCGCGCGAGGGGTCGGTTCTGAAAGAGGTGGGCCTGGTGCACTTTGGACGGTCTGTGGGCAGGAGCCTGAAGCTGGCGGCGATCTTCGCCTACGCCACGCTGCTGCTCATCGCGAAGCACCCCTCAACGCGCCAGCAGCGGGCCGAATGGCTGCACCAGTTCTGTGTGCGGGCCATCCGCTGGATGGGCATGGCGGTACGCCGGCAGGGTCCGTTCCCCGAGCGCGGCGTCGTCGTCGCCAATCATCTCGGATATCTGGACGTCATCGCCTTCGCGGCGCTGCACCGCTGCGTCTTCATCGGCAAATCGGAGATTCGCCACTGGCCCCTGCTGGGCTGGATGAGCACCCTGGCAGGCACGCTGTATGTTAAGCGCGGACGCGGCGGCTCCGCCGAGCGCGCGAAAAAGGGAATGCGGGCAGCCTCGGACGCCGGCGTTCCCCTGGTCTTCTTTCCCGAGGGCACCTGTAGCCTTGGTGACACGGTACTGCCGTTCCACAGCGGTCTGCTGTCGCAGGCGATGGAGGCTGGACAGCCGATCACCGCGGCGCTCATCCGCTATCGCCTCACCGAGGACAACGGCCCCTACCTCTCGCTGGCCGATGTCTGCTTCTGGGACGATACGCTGTTCGCCAAGCACGTCTTCCGTCTGCTCGCGTTGCGCGGAATCGAGGTGGAGCTGCGCTTCGCCGATGCACCCATCGTGTTTTCAGACGCCGCCACCGGCGAGCGCAGGATCGCCGCCGAAGAGGCGCGCGCAGCGGTGATGCAACTCCGCGCCACCGTAGAGGCTGAGGCGCTCGTCACTTAGGCGATTCGTTCGCTGCGTGGCAGGAACGGCGGAATCAGCCCATCCTGGTTGAGCCGCTTCAATATCTGCTCCACCGACCAATCCAGCGCATCGGTGCCCTCCACGGTGAACGATGCGCGCGCCGCCGAAGGCACCACATACAGGTCCGCCATGGGCCGCGCGGTCGCGGCAAACTGCGCGCGTACCGACTCCTCCGTCCGCCCCCGCTCCCTCATGTCGCGGTGAATCCGCCGTACCAGGCACACCTCGTGCGGCGCATTCACATAGATGGAAAACCCGTAGCAAGGCAGCAGATCCGCGTAATGCAGCGCCAGAATCCCTTCCACAATCACAACGCCCGTGGGCGCCACCGTCTCCGAGACGCCCGCGACGCGCGTGTGCGTCTTGAAGTCGTACACCGACCGCTGAATGGTTTTCCCCTGGCCAGCGCGCGCACATGCTCCACGATCAGCTCGCTCTCCAGCGAGTCGGGATGGTCGAAGTTGAGCTTTGCTCGCGAGTCCAGCGGAAACTGCGACAGGTCGCGATAGTACAGGTCCAGCGGAAACAGCGTCGCATCCAACTGCGTCGCCAGTTCGCACGCCAGCGTCGTCTTGCCCGAGCAGGAGCACCCACCAATCCCAATCACAAGCGGTTGGCGCGGCAGCGATAGCTGTTCAAAAGAATCCATGTCCTTCGATGAGTTTAGTTCATCAACCGGCGAAAGGCTTAACACCGATCGGCACCGGCAAGCACCGATTCCTTCTGCGGCGTCGTACGCAGAGTCCCAGTCAGAATAAGGCCGCTTTGAAGGGGCGGGACTTCAGTCCCGCCGTAAGCAAATCGATAGCAACGCGGCTTTAGCCGCTGAGAAAATATTGAACACTTGTTAAACATGGTTCAGTTTGCAGCGGCAATCTGCGGCACCAGCGCCGTCAGCAGCCCAGTCAACTGCCGCTCCACGCGCCACCCCATCTCCATCACCTCTTCGTGGTGGATCGGTTCATTCAGCATCCCGGCCGCTGCATTCGTCACCAGCGAGATCCCCAGCACCTCGATCCCCATGTGCCGCGCCACAATCACCTCATGCACGGTGGACATCCCCACCAAGTCCGCGCCCAGCGTGCGGAACGCGCGAATCTCCGCGGGCGTCTCGTAGCTCGGCCCAAGCACCGCGAGGTACACGCCCTCGCTCAACGGAATTCCCTGCCTCTCCGCCTCCGCGTGTGCCATCTTGCGCAGCGCTGGCGAGTAGGCCGCCGTCATGTCGAAGAACCGCTCGCCCGCACCCTTCGCGCACGCAAATCGCGGCTCGTTTGGCCCCAGCGCCGCGCTCATCCCGGTCAGGTTGATGTGGTCGCTGATCGCCACCAGCGATCCCTGAGCAATGTCTGTGCGTATCCCGCCCGCCGCATTCGTCACGATCAGCGTTCGCACGCCCAGCAGCCCCAGCACGCGCGTGGGGAACGTCACCTGCTCCATCGCGTAGCCCTCGTACGCATGGACGCGGCCCTGCATCACTGCGACGGGAACTCCGCCAATCGTCCCCATCACCAGCTTGCCGGAGTGCCCCACCACGGTCGATTGCGGGAAATTGGGGATCTCCGCGTAGTCAATCGTGACCGAGCCCTTCACCTGCGTCGCAAATCCGCCCAGCCCCGAGCCGAGAATGATCCCCACCCGCGGCGCAATCTGCGTCCGCTCGCGGATCGCCCCCACCGCCGCCTGCGCCCTTCTGAAGAGATCGGTCATCGTACCCGAATGTTACTCCTCCGCCTCGTCCTCCACCGGCTGCTTGGCCGCGGCCAGGATCTTCTCCGCGATCAACTGCGGCACCAGGTCGTAGTGGTCCATCTCGATGCGGAAGCTGCCCCGCCCCTGCGTAATCGCGGTCAGCGTCGTGCCATAGGTCAGGATCTCCGACATCGGCACCTCGGCGCGAATCATCGTTCCCGCGCCGCCGCTCTCCATCCCCTGCACCCGTCCGCGGCGGCTGGTGAGGTCGCCCATCAGCGCTCCGGCAAAGTCGTCCGGCGCCTCGATCTCGATCTTCATAATCGGCTCCAGCAGCGACGGCTTGGCCAGCTCCATGCACTTGCGGAAGCCGGTGCGCGCGGCTATCTTGAACGCCATCTCGCTGGAATCCACATCGTGGTAGCTGCCGTCGAAGACCGTGACCTTGATGTCCACCACCGGGTAGCCAGCGAGATACCCGCGCGCCGCCGACTCGCGGACCCCCTTCTCCACCGCCGGAACGTACTGCCGAGGGATCGCTCCGCCGAAGATCTCGTTGGCGAAGACGACGCCCGTGCCCCTCGGTTGCGGCTCGATCCTCAGCTTGCAGTCGCCGAACTGTCCGTGCCCGCCGGACTGCTTCTTATGTCTTCCCTGCGCCTCGGCCTTGGCGCGCACCGTCTCACGGTACGGGACCTTCGGCTCGTGCAATATCACGTTGGTGTGGTAGCGCCGTTTCAGCTTGGACACCAGCGCCTCGATGTGCGGCTGGCCCGCGCCCGACACCAGAAAGTCGTTGGTCTGCGGGTCGCGGTAGAAGCGCAGCATCGGGTCCTCTTCCATCAGCTTGTGCAGCGCCGGCGCCAGCTTGTCCTCGTCGCCGCGTGTCTTCGGTTCGATGGCGTACGTCATCGCCGGCTCAGGCATCGACACCGGCTCGATGAACAGCTCATTCGCCTTGTCGCCCAGCGTGTCTCCGGTCAGCGTCTCGCGCAGCTTCACCGCCGCGCCCAGGTCCCCGGCATGTAGCTCAGAAACCTCCATCGGCTTGCGCCCCTGCATGACATACAGATGGCCCAGGCTCTCCGGCTCCGAACGCGTGTAGTTCTGCACCGTGGCGCCTGCCGTCATCTTGCCGCTGATGACCTTGAAGAACGTGACCCTGCCGGTGAACGGGTCGGTCATCGTCTTGTAGACGTAGAGCGCAAGCGGCGCCTTGTCGTCCACCGCGCGCATCACAATCTCGTCCTGCCCTTCGGCGGCAACGCCGTTGACGCCGCCTCCATTGCCGGCCGTCGTCTGGATTCTGCCCCGGGCCGCCACCGGCTCGCGCTCCGTTGCAGCCGGCGCATACGCCTTCAGAAACTCCAGCAGGCGGTCGGTGCCCACGTTCCGCAACCCGCTGGCGTACAGCACCGGAAAGATGTTGTCCTCGCGAACGGCCTCGTGCAGCGCGGCGGTCAGGTGCTCCTCCACCAGCGTTCCCGAGTTGAAGAACTCCTCCATCAACTCGTCCTTGCCCTCGGCCACCAGCTCCACCAGCGCCTCGTGCGCCGCCTTCGCGTCGGCCTGCACCGCCTCCGGTATCTTGATCTCCTCCCCGCGCCCATTGCCGTCCGGCTCATACTGAAACGCCTTCATCGTCACCAGGTCGACCACGCCGTGGAAGCCCTTCTCATCGACGATCGGCAGTTGCACCTGCACCACCTGCCGCCCCCACCGTTCCTGCATCTGCTCGATCATCTGCTGCCGTCCCTGCCGGCTGTCGGCCTTGGGATGGTCCACCTGGTTCACCACCAGCACGCGCGGCAGGTTGCCCTCGGCGGCGTACTTCCACACCCGGTCGGTCACAGCCTCCGCGCCCGTCTGCGCGTTCACCACCACCAGCGCCGCCTCCACCGGCAGCATCGCGGCGCGCGTCTCGTGCAGAAACATGTGGAACCCCGGCGTGTCCAGCAGGTTGATCTTCACCCCGTTCCACTCCACAAACGCGGCCGCATTGGCCATCGTCGTCCGCCGCGCCACATCCTCTTCGTCGTACGCCGTCACCGCCGAGCCGTCGTCCACCAGGCCCTGCGTCGCGGTCATCTTCGCCGCCTGCAGCAGCGCCGCAATCAAGGTTGTCTTGCCGCTGTGCGCGTGCCCAACCACCGCTATGTTCCGGACGTCCCGTCCGAGATAGTTCTTCATTCCCTGCTCCTCTTTCCCCTGTGACCTGGATCAATCATTCAATGTTACAAAAGCCTTCCCTGCGCGTTCACAGCGCGCAACCACCCACACGCCGCGGAAGGGGCATCCTATCACAAACGCAATATGCCTTTCCCCCCTCCCGCCTATGCTGATCGTCAATACGATTCCGGAACACCCCCGCCAGAGCAAATCAAACACAAGGTCATAACTTTAGAGGCTGCTTGAAATTCAGTCTTGCTTAAGGGCACGGGTTCACCCGTGCCGCAAGAACTTCCTTTGCAAGGCGGCTTTAGCCGCTGAGGTCAGCTTTAGATCGGCCACTAGTCGTTCAGTGACGCATGCCCACGCACACGCAAAAAAGCCGTCCCCGAAGGAACGGCCTTGCTGCGCTGATGCTTTCCCATTTCCCCCGAAAAACATTGCCGGAGGTTACTCGCCTTCGCGTTCCGAGCGTTTCCAGTTGATCAGATCGCCCAGCGTGGTGCTGCTGCTCGAAGAAGAGGACGAGATTTTTGGGTCCTTGTGTCCCTTGTGGTCCTTCTCGCCGCCGCGCTCCTTGTAGCTCTCCACCTCNNGTGTCCACATCCAGCTTCACCGCGACGTTGTTCTGGTCCACCGCCTCGGAGACGTGGCACAGCCCCTCGACGCCTTCGGCGATCTCCACGAACGCCCCGAACTGCGCCGTCCGCAAAATCTTGCCCTTGATCACGTCGCCGATCCTGTGCTGCGCGAAGAAGGTCTCCCAAACGTCCGGCTGCAACTGCTTCACGCCCAGCGAAAGCCGCCGGTTCTCCGGCTCCACGCCCAGAACGATCGCCCGCACCTTCTCGCCCTTCTTCAGCACCTCCGACGGATGCTTGATGCGCTTGGTCCAGCTCAGGTTCGACACATGCACCAGCCCGTCGATGCCGTCCTCGATCTCGATGAACGCGCCGAAGTCCGTCAGGTTGCGCACCCGCCCCTCGACGATCGCGCCGATCGGGTACTTGTTCTCCAGTTGCTCCCAGGGATTATCCTGCAGTTGCTTCATGCCCAGCGAGATGCGCCGGTCGTTGGGGTTCACGCTCAGGATGATGGTGTCCACCTCGTCGCCCGGCTTCACCATCTTCGACGGATGCTTCATCCGCTTCGACCAGGTCATCTCCGAGACATGCACCAGCCCCTCGATCCCCTGCTCCAGCTCGACAAACGCGCCGTAGTCCGTCACCGACAGAACCCGCCCGCGCACCTGCGCCCCGATCGGATAGCGCTCCGTCGCATCCAGCCACGGATCGGGCGTCAGCTGCTTGAAGCCCAGCGAGACGCGCTGCTTTTCCTTGTCGAACTTCAGCACCTTCACCTGGATCTCGTCGCCAACGTTCACCAGGTCGCGCGGATGCGTCAGCCGCCCCCAGCTCATGTCGGTGATGTGCAGCAGCCCGTCCAGCCCGCCCAGATCGACGAACGCGCCGTAGTCGGTCAAGTTCTTCACCGTCCCGGTCAGCACACTGCCCTCTTCCAGGTGGGCCAGCGTCACCGCCTTCCTCGCGTTCTGCTCCTCTTCCAGGATCTCCTTGCGGCTGATCACCACGTTGCCGCGCTTCTTGTTCAGCTTGATGACGCGGACCTCGATCTCCGTGCCAATGTACCCATCCAGGTTGCGCACCGGGCGCACCTCGATCTGCGAGCCGGGCAGAAATGCCTTGATGCCGATGTCCACCGTCAACCCGCCCTTGACGCGGCTCACCACCATGCCCTTCACCGGCGTCTTATCGTTGGCGGCCTTCTCCAGCTTGTCCCATATCTTGTGCCGCAGCGCCTTTTCGTAGCTCACCAGGTAGCCGCCCTCGGGCTCCTCGCGCTCCACCACCACATCGATCGCATCGCCCGCGGCGAACTTCGGCTTGCCCTCGTGGTCCAGCACCTGCTCGATCGGAATCAACCCCTCGGACTTCAGTCCGATGTCGATCACCGCATGTTTGTCCGTGATCTTCACCACGGTCCCGGTGACCACCACCTCTTCGGTGGTCAGGTTCGCGGCGGCGGCCGTTTCGGCGGCCTGTTCGCGGTCGAAGTTGGCCAGCGCCGCGGCAAAGTCCGCCGCATCGTAGTCCGGTTCGGCGAGCGTGGCCGAAGCCTCTTCGGTTGCATCCGGCACGGTCTCTTCGCTGCTGGACGCAGGCCCATCGCTACCGGACGCAGTCTCTTCGCTGCTGGACGCAGTCCCATCGCTGCTGGACGCAGTCTCTTCGCTGCTGGACACAGCAGCACTGGCAAGCGGTTCTGCGGCCTCTTCGACCGGCTCTTGCGTGGTTGAGGTGATTTCAGATGACAGCTCGGCTTGCTCCGCTGTCGCTTCGGGCGCTAGGGTTTCCAGTTCAGTAGTCAGGGGTTTGCTCTCGGTTTGGTCAGGATTGTGGACGTCTACGGTCATTGATGTGTTGCTCCGGGACCCAGGCTTCCTTCCATTCGCGTGGCAGTGTCGGCGTGTCGTGCAGCGGTCCGAGGAAAGACGCGCTGCCCTCTACCCCGAAGCAGATTCGGCAGGGTGGATAGGAAGCATCTTGCAGAGGAGCTGCTGCATTGGGTCCCACACGCAGCATCTCCCCTAAAGAATATAGGTTCGCCAGTGCCTGAGTCAATGAATTCCGCGACCCCTCAACTTGTCATTCTGGCGCAGCAATACCACGTCGTCATTCTGACCTCAGCAATACCACGTCGTCATTCTGGCGCAGCCAGAATCTCCGTATTTGCCTTGTTTCGTTTAAGGGCACGGGTTTACCCGTGCCATACCCGCTGCATTCGAACTGCGGCTTTAGCCGCTGAGGGAACCAGCCCCCGCTCCGCCGCCCCTTCCGCAACCTGTATACTTGCGACCCATGGACCGTCTCTGGACACCGTGGCGCTACGACTACGTTACCCGCGCCGAAGACTCCTCCCGCCCCGGTGTTCCCGCCGCGCTCAGCGCCTGGTCGGACTCCGGCGCCGAAGACACGCATTGCGTCTTCTGCAACATGATCGCCGCCGTGGACTACGCCATCGCGCACGGCATGGCCCGCGACGACGCCGAAAAGCACCCGCACCTGCTGGTCCGCGGGCCCTCCTGCTTCCTCTGCCTCAACGCCTTCCCCTACACCACGGGCCACATCCTCATCGTCCCCTGCCGCCATCTGGATTCGCTGGCCGCGCTCCCCCCCGGCGAGGCGCAGGAGATGATCTCGCTGGCCCAGCGCGTGGAGTCCGTCCTGCGCGCCGTCTACCACCCCTCCGGGATGAACTTCGGCCTCAACCTCGGCCAGGCCGGAGGCGCGGGCATCGCCAGCCACATCCACATGCACGCCCTGCCCCGCTGGNNTCGGCGACACCAACTTCATGACCGTCACCGCCAACACCCGCGTCCTGCCCGAGGACCTGGACACCACCTGGGCACGCATCCGCCAGGCCTGGCAAGCCTGACCGCCCCGGCATCTGGGTGCCCCATCCATCGCGCACTATGCGATGGGTGGGTTGTCAGACCCGGGTCTCCGTGCCTTATCACTGTAATGTTTTGCTTAA
>PLOU01000153.1 GCA_003142235.1 Granulicella sp. | reverse complement strand
AGACAATCTCTATTTACGGATAATCTCTAAATAAGTTAGGAGTAAACTGTTTGGAATCAATCGGTTGCGCGGGCTGTGGTTGGCCAAAATATTCATTCTCGGTGAGTTGCGGCTAAAATATTCAGGACATAATGGTTATGGGTGAAAAAGAGGCTTTGGCGGGGGGTGACTCCGGCAAAAGATTCATTCGGAACGGCTTGCATTCGGAACTCTGAAGTGCAGCGGCGCAACAAAAGCAACTACGGAGATTCTGCCCTTCGACTACGCTCAGGGCAGAATGACGAACAAAAACAAACAAAGGCAAATACAGAGATTCTGGCTTCGCCAGAATGACGACTCCTGGGGCTGCTCCAGAATGACGACGCGTGTGGTTGTTTCGGGTAAGGCATTGATTCGGTGCGGCTTATTNNCTATTTTTATTGGGTAAGTGGTTGGTGGAGTGTGAGTTAGAAGGATTATCTGGCGTTGAGGGGCTTGACATGCGATTTTCCGGGCAAATTCGCTGAATCTTTTTTTGTGAGTTGGATTGCGAAGCGATCCAACCCGCAAAAGCATAATGGGATGTGTGGCTTGCGGCACGCCTGAAGGTGTGCCCTGCCGATCAGAGGATGAAATTTGCCGACCTAGTAAGAGCAACGGCAAAACCAACGGCAATGGCAAAAGCTCACGGTTTTGGCAGCTTATATCCCACCCATCGCGATGAAACTGCGATGGATGGGGCAGCCGGCACCCGGCGATTCTCTGACACTCGACCTGCTTCGATCAAGCTGAACTTATGGGCTGGCAGCGGGGAGGGCGGAGATCTGGGCGTCGCGGGAGAGGAGAAAGGTGGTGAGGCCGAACTGGTCTGTGCGGAAGACGCGGGCGTGGGCGTCGTGGAGGCGCTGGATGACCTCTGGACGGGGATGGCCGAAGGTGTTGCGGCTGCCTACGGAGATGACGGCGTCCTGCGGGGCGACGAGGGCGAGGAACTCGGGGGTGGTGGAGGTGCGGCTGCCGTGGTGGCCGACCTTGAGCAGCGTGTCGGGGCCGATCTGCGCGGCGGGATTGATGAGGGCGGCGGCGATCATGGCGCGCTCGCTGGGGGCTTCGGCGTCGCCTTCGAGCAGGGCGGAGGAGTGGCCAAAGGTTAGGCGCATCACGAGCGAGTCGTTGTTGATGGGCGGGCCGGGATTGTTGTAGTCGGGCGTGGGTGCGAGGACTGTGAAGTCGATCGAATCCCAACTGAGGCGGTCGCCGGCGCGGAGGTGGCGCACGTGGATGCCGAGCGAGGCGGCCTCGTCGAGCAGGGCGCGATAGGGTACGGAGTTGGGATCGACGGCGACCCAAAGTTCGCGGGGACGGAAGTTGCGCAGGATGGCGGGCATTCCTCCCATGTGGTCGGAGTGGGCGTGGGTGAGGGCGACGACGTCGAGGCGGCGGAACTGGCGCGACCAGAGGTAGGGCGAGACGACCTCTTCGCCGATGTCGAAGGTGGAGGAGGTAAGGACGGCGTTCTCGGCGTTGGCGGCGGCCCCGGCGGGGCCACCGGCGTCGATGAGCATGGCGCGGCCAGTGGGGCCGACAACGAGGAGCGAATCGCCCTGGCCTACATCGATGGCGGCGATTTCGAGCTGGTTGGGATGGACGGCGGGCGGCACGGGCCAGAGAACGATTGCAGCGGAAAGAGCGAGAACGGCGACGGCTGTCCATGCGGTCGCGCGCGACCGGCGGACGGCCCAGCAGCAGAAGGCGAAGCAGGCGACGGCGAGCAGAGCGTGCGGCAGCATGGGGCCGGGGACGCGGATGTCGGCGGCCGGCACACGGCTGATGCGGTGGATGGCGCCGGTGACGCCGTGCAGCAGGAACGCCAGCGCGGAGCCGGGTAGAGCGGCGAGCCACGGGCTCACCAGGGACGCGAGGAAGGTTGCGAGGCCGAGTGAAGCGAGCACGGCAATCAGGGGAATACAGATCATGTTGGCGGGCAGCGCGAAGATAGTGGCGCGATGGAAATACATGGCCATGGGAAGCACCATGACGGCTTCGGCGATGAGGCCGATCAGCACGAGTTGAATGGCCCAGAGGAATGTAATCACGATTCTTGCGGGGAGTAGATAGGCCCACNNCCCACATGCGGAGCGAGACTCGCAACTGCGCGAAGCGCGGGGGAATCGCAGGGTCGCGCCAGAGCTGGTGAAGATTGCGGGCGGCGCGAGCGTAGGGCAGGAAGCTGCGTTCGCCCAACGGCATGGCGATGCCCGCGATGGCAACGATGGCGAGAAAGGTCATCTGGAAGCTGGCCTCAAAGAGAGCGCGGGGAGACCAGATGAGGACAGCGAGCGCGGCTGCGCCAAGGGCGTTGAGGGTGTTGCGCTGGCGGGAGAGCAGCCGCGCCAGCAGGAAGACGGCGGTCATCAGGAGGGCACGCTGCACGGGGACGCCGAAGCCGGTGAGGAGCGCATAGGCGTAGGTGAGGGTGAGGGTGAGGAGGGTTGCAAGCCAGTTGCGCAGGCGCAGCCGGCGGGCGATCCAGAAGACGAGGCCTGCGAGCAGGGCGACGTGCATCCCGGAGACGACGAAGAGGTGAAAGGAGCCGGTGCGCTGGAAGCCGACACGCAGCTTCTGAGTGAGGCTGGAGCGGTCGCCGAAGAGCATTGCGTTGAGCATTCCGGCGTCGTTGGGAGTGAGACGGAGGCGCGGCGGAAGGCGGCGGTTCGCGGAGGAGCGCGAGTAGGCGAATAGGCGCGTGGCGGCCCAGCTCTGCGCGGCGAAGATGCGGCATTCGGCGCTCGAAGGCAGGTCTGCGAGCGGGGAGTGCGTGGGAACGGTTGCGGACGCGGCACCGGGCAGGACGTTTGCCAGGGGATGGAGCTTGGCGGCGGGTACATTGGCGGTGGCGGCAATTCCCTGATCGAGGAGATAGTCTGCGAACTGCCATGCGCCGGGGTCGCGGTAGCGCTCGGGCGCGCGCAGGCGCAGGGTGGCTTCGACGAGTTCGCCGCAGTGGAGCTGGGTTTGGGGTTGGGGGGCGCGGTCGGCGAGGAGTGTGGCGCGGACGCCGCCGGCGATGGGGACCATGCGGGAGGTATCTGGCGTGACATTTTCGATGGCGGTGAGCGAGAGGTCGAGGGAGGTGGAGGGAGTGGCGTTTTCGCCTGCCCCGGCGGACTCATCCCACTGGTCGGAATCGAAGTCGTCGTCGGGATTGTCGGGACTGCCAGAACTGTTGGTGCGGCTGGGCAAGGTCCGGATGCGGACGATGCGGCCCTGGACGGTGCGGCTGAGGCCGTCAGCATAGGCCAGCAGCGTGGTCTGCGGCGATGGAGCGGGCTGTATCTGCGCGGCCCACAGGCCGGCGGCGATCCATAGGGCGGCTACAGGGAGGACGGCGAAGCGGAGGCTTCGGCGTAGGGCGAGGAGGGTGAATGCAACGAGTGCGATTGCGGCCAGCAGGAGAAGAATTGTGGGTCGCGTGGTTGGCGGCGGGATTTTGCCGAGGGACTCGCCGAGGGCGAAACAGAGTGCGGCCGCAAGCAGCGGTGCCCGGCGCAGGCGGAGGGGTTCGACGCGCGGAAACCGGGGCCAGAGGCGGCGCTCACGCTCGTCTTCTGTCTCGGGTCTGCGATCAGGTCTGGGAACTCCAGAGATTTGCCGCAACAGGCCACCTGTCTTTCCTCACAACTTTGTCACACTGGGGCGATGAGTGGCGCAATTTTTTTCAGCAGGTGAGGACGGCGACGGTTTCGATGTGGGTGGTCTGGGGAAAGAGGTCGAAGAGGTGCAGCTTGGTGAGGGTGTAGCCCGAGGCGGTGAGAGTTTTGAGATCGGCGGGCAGCGTCTCGGGCGAGCAGGAGACATAGACCAGCGTGGGCGCGGCGATGCGAGCAAGCAGCGTGCAGACCTCAGGGCCTGCTCCGGAACGAGGTGGATCGAGGACAACGAACTCGGGGCGGTCGCGATCGAGGACGGCGACGCGGAGGAAGTCGAGCGTGGTGGCTTTGACGGCGCGGAGGTTTGTGAGTTTGGTTGCGGCGAGCGCGGTGAAGGCGGGTTCGGCGATCTCGACCGCGGCGACCTGGGCGAACTGCGTGGCGAGCGCGCGGGAGAAGAGGCCGACTCCGGCGTAAAGGTCGAAGGCGAGACCGCCGGTGCGGTTCGCCGTGACGAGTGCAAGAAGCTCAGGCAGCAGGAAGCGGTTGACCTGGAAGAAGGCCCCGCGCGGTACCCAGTAAAAGGTTGCTGGTTGCTGGTTGTTGGTTGATGGTTGTGGAACAGAGATGGAGTAGTTGAGGCCGGGGCTGCCCCAAGTCGGGCCTGGACGAGGCTGCTCGGCGCGTCGGCTGCGCTGGGTGGAGTGCGCGGGAAGCAGAGAGATTCCTGCTCCCGCGAGTTCGGTGATGCGGGCGCGGAGGGCCTCGCAAAGGGCGGTGAAGTCGGCAGCGAGTTTTTTGGGGAGGGTCATTGCGGTGGTGCGCAGGAAGAGCGTGAGCTGTAGGCGGGACTCGTCGGCGGTGGTGAAGAGTTCGAGCTGGTCTGGCATTTGCCGGGGGTTGCGCAGCCAGAGGCGGGGTTGTTCGTTGATCGACGCGAGGAAGGCTTCGGTGGCTCGCCAGAGGATGGGTGCGGCGATGGGACACTCGCGGATGGGAAGAAAGGAGATACCGGACGGTATGGGGACCGAGTTGAGAATTTCGTCGCCTTCAAGACCCCCGTCTGAGCATCCAGACCTTTCGGTATGCTCAGGGGAGGCTGTGGGGCATTCGGCTCCGTGGTCGGCCAGACTGCGGATGTAGCCTGCGCGCAGTTGGCCGTCGACCTCGGCGAGGGTGAGGCGAATGCGGTTGCGGTAGGCCAGCGGCGGGGATGGGTGGATCTGAAGTTCGGGCAGCGCGATGCCGGTTGCTTCGAGCAGCCCGCGAAGCTGAGCGGCTTTATCTCTGAGTTGTGCCGCGTAGGTGAGATGCTGGAGCTGGCATCCGCCGCACGGGCCGAAGTGCGGGCAGGGGGGATCGGCTATGTCTTCGCGGTTGCGGATCGGGTTGTCGTTACGGAGATTCATGGGATTCGCGTTTCCATGAGTTAATTCAGGTGAGGCTAAGTGCGTTTTGCCGACTTGCTATGAGGCGTGAGGTGTGAGCCAATCGCCGCGTCATTCGTGGGGCATGTAGAAGAGGCTGAGGCGCGGCAGCGAGTGGGCTTCGAGCAGGCGCTTCTGGAGGAACTGCTGCTGGACTTGCTTGATCTGGACGGCCTGCATCTTGCCTCGATAGGGGGCTAGTTCACGGGCGGCCTGTTCACGCAGGGCGACGAGCTGGGCCTCGGGTGTCGAGGTGAGAAGCGCGGCAAAAAGCTTCTCTTCGAGGACGGTAAGGGTGCGGTCGAGAGCTTCAAGGTCCAAGGTTCGAGGTTCAAGGTTCGAGGCTGTTTCTTCCAGGACGGCGAGTTCGCGGAGGCGGGCGGCGGCTTCATTGGCGGCGGTGCTGGCGGGCGGCGCGAGATTGGTGGCGGCTTGCGTGAGAAGCAATGCGTTGCGTTCGAGGTAGCAACGGACGCGGGCGGTCTCGAAGCCGGATTCGCGCGTTTCGGCGGGTTGGGTGGGCGCGGTGCCGATGGCCGCCTCCTTCGACTGCTCGACTGCTTCGAGGACGGCCTGCGCGCACCAGGCGAGGCCGTTTATCTTTCGCGGACGGCGCGTGCTGCGAAGGGACTGCGCGGTGTGCTTGTCGAAGGCTGCGTCGATGCCACGCAGGACGGCTTCGAGCGGCACGCCCGCCTCGCGCCATGTCTCGATCAGCGCCCAGTCGAGCGTGGAGAGCATGAGCAGCGAGCCGCGGCGCTGCTGAAAACGGGTCTCGATCTCGGTGAAGTAGTTGAAGTAGTTCATAGGGGCGGTTGCTGGTTGTTAGTTACTGGTTGTTAGTAGAGGCGGCTGTGAAGTTAAAGCTGTACTCCTGAAAGTGTAGAGGCGCTACAGGCAAAATACTGAGATTCTGGCCTTCGACTTCGCTCAGGCCAGAATGACGACTTCCTTTTCTATGCAGCAATGATGAAAAGGCTCTAAATGTGGTGGGGCTTGGGGTGGTGGGGCCGGTCGTGGTGGTCCTGGTTGCGCTCGTAGATGAGGCGGAGGCCGGTGAGGGTGAGGCGTTCGTCGACCTGGCGGATGTATTTGGAGCCGCTGGCGATGAGGCGGGCGAGGCCTCCGGTTGCGATGGTGCGGGTGTCCGGGCCGAGCTCGGCGATCATGCGTTCAAGGATGCCGTCGACCAGCCCGATGTAGCCGTAGTAGAGGCCGATCTGCAGGTTGTCCACGGTGCCGGTGCCGATGACCTTGGCGGGCTTGCGGATGTCGACGCGGGGCAGGCGGGCGGCGCGGGTGAAGAGCGCGTCGGCGGAGATGCCGAGCCCCGGGGCGATGGCTCCGCCGAGGAACTCGCCCTTGGCGGAGATCGCGTCGAAGGTGGTCGCGGTGCCGAAGTCCACGACGATGACCGGCGGATGGGGGTTGGCTGAACTCTTCGCGGGGAGTGGATCTTTAAAGTTTGCGGGGTCTTTGAAGAACTCGTAGGCGGCGACGCAGTTGACGATGCGGTCGGCGCCGACCTCGGCAGGATTGTCGGTGAGGACGGGCAGGCCGGTGCGGGTGCCGGGCTCGACGAAGATCGGCTTGACGCCGCAATAGAGTTCGGCGGCGCGGCGCATGGTGGAGTCGAGCGGAGGGACGACCGAGGAGATGATGATGCCGGTGATCTGCGCGATGTCCATCGAGCGCAGGGTGAAGAGGTTGCGGAAGAGGATGCCAAGCTCGTCGATGGTGGGGTTGCGGTGAGTGGTGATGCGCCAGTCGGCGAGCAGAGTGGCGGGGGCCTGCGGCGTGGCCACGCTATAGAGACCGAGAACCGTGTTGGTGTTGCCTACATCGATGGCGAGGAGCATAGGGTTGTTGGTTGCTGGTTGTTAGTTGTTGGTTGAAAGCGTCGTTCAGGGTTCGCGGAGGCCGCCGGAGAGGACGGTGTGGAGCTGGCCGTCGTCTCCGTGTACGAGGAGAAAGCCGCTGGGGTCGAGTCCGGCGGTAATGCCAGTATATCCGCCGGGGGCCGGGTCGTTGGGGTCGTCGTTGCGCGCCTCGACGCGGACGCGCTTGCCGGAGATCCAGGAGCTGAATTGAGTGAGGTCCGAGGTTCGAGGTTCGAGATTCGAGGTGAGTCGGCGAATCTCTTGGTCGAGGGCGAGGAGGATTGCGGCGGCGAGTGGCTCGCGGCGCAATGGCTGCGACGGGTCGGGCAGCTCTTGACGCAGCGAGGTCGCACCTGCATCAATCTCTGGCGGAAAACTTGCGTGGTTGACGTTGATGCCGATGCCGATGACGGCGTAGCGGAGGGTCGCGGGCGCGGACGACGTGGCGTGGTTGGATGCGGTGTCTATGAGGATGCCGCCGCATTTGCGGGCCGTTCCATCTTTTCCGGTGAGGAGGAGGTCGTTGGGCCAACGGATGTCGATCTGGTCGCGCACGCGAAAGCCTGCAACCGAGGCGATAGCCGACTGCACGGCGATGGCGGTGGTGAGCGAGAGGCTGAGGGCGTGCTGCATTGCGACCGGCGGTGCGATGAGCGCGGTCATGTAGAGGCCATCGCCTGCGGGGGAGTGCCAGATGTGAGAGCTGCGGCCCCGACCGGCGGTCTGCTGGTCAGCGATCCAGACACCGTGGCGCACGCCGGCCTTCGTTGCCTCAAGCGCGAGGTCGTTGGTCGAAGCAACCGCGTGGAAGTGCTGCAGGTGGCCAGCGAATTCAGTGTTGGCTATGGCTTGCTCCACTGCGCGGAGGTCGAAGGGATCTATCGGCATGAGAGGTCGGCTCAGAGGAGGTTAGCGGTGATCTTCATGCTGAGGTCGACGGCAGTGGCCGAGTGGGTGAGCGCGCCGACGGAGATGAAGTCGACGCCAGTCTTGGCGTAGTCGCGGACGGTCTTGAGGGTCACGCTGCCGGAGGCCTCAATGGTGGCCTTGGGCAGCTCTTTGCGCACCTGCTTCACCGCCTTCTTCACCTCTTTGGGGGTCATGTTGTCGAGCAGGATGGACTCCGCGCCGCCGGCGATTGCCTGGTCGAGTTCGGCTGGGGTGCGGACCTCGACTTGGACGACCTGGCCGGGCTTGCGTCCGGCGAGGGCGCGCGCAAGCACCGCGGGAATGCCGCCGCCCAGCGTGATGTGGTTGTTCTTGATGAGGATTCCGTCCTGCAAATCGAGCCGGTGGTTGGTGCCTCCGCCGCAACTGACGGCGTACTTATCCAGCGCGCGCAGGCCGGGGATGGTCTTGCGCGTGTCCAGAATCTTGGTCTGGATGCGGGAGGGCGACTTCGCCTTGGCCGCCTCTGCGACGTACTCATTGGTCAGCGTGGCGATGCCGCTCATGCGCTGCATCAGGTTGAGGATGACGCGCTCGGTGGAAAGAATGCTGGCGGCGTTGGCGCGGATGACGGCGATGGCCTGACCCTTTTTGACGCGGACGCCGTCGAAGATCTCCGGGTGGCTGACGACCTCGAAGCGACCGGCCGGTTTGGTGGAGAGCTTGCCGTAGATGCCGAGGAAGGCGGAGATGCAGCCGATGCCGGCGACCACGCAACTCTGCTTGGCGACGATGGTGGCGGTGGCGCGCATGTTGGGGTCGATGGTGAGCGCGGTGGTGATGTCCTGCGCGGCCTTGTCCTCGATGAGGGCGGCTTCCAGCAGTGCGGTGATGCGGCGGGATTTCCAGTCCATGATGGCTTCGATTTTACGCTGGAGTTGTTGGTTGTTAGTTGTTAGTTGTTGGGTGGCAGCGCGTCGAGGGCGGCTTTGGTTTTGTCGTGAAGGGTGCGGGTCTCGGCGGCTTGCTTGCGCAGACCTTCGACGATGTGGGCGGGGGCCTTGGCCATGAAGGACTCGTTGGAGAGCTGGCGTTCGGCGGCGGCAAGACCTTTTTCATACTTGGCGAGGTCTTTAGTGAGGCGCTCGCGCTCGGCGGGCACGTCGATCTGGCGCTCGTAGAGGACGGCTATATCGAAGTTCGCGGTGCTGCGAGCGTTGTTGCCGGTTAGGGGGTCGTCGGAGACTTCGATGCCGCTGACGCGGGCAAGACGCGCAAGGATGTCCTGACTGAACTGGAGTGAATCGAGGATTTGTGCGTCGCCGTGGATCCGGATGGTCGCGGACTCTCGTTCGGGAACAGCCAATTCCTTGCGCAGGGCGCGGATTGTGGCGATGAGCTCCTGTAGGGTCTGCATCTCGCCGAGGGCGGCCTCGTCGCAGGCATAGTCTTGCGGCTGTGGGTAGTGGGTGAGGGCGATGGATTTGGCGGGCGGAAGGCCAGCGTAGAGGGCGTGCCAGATCTCTTCGGTGAGGAAGGGCATGAAGGGCGAGAGAAGGCGCAGCGCCGACTCGAAGACGTGGACGAATGTGGTGAGAGCGGCTCTGGTTTGCTCGACCGAGTCCTCGGCATCTTCGCTGGTTGGAAAGGGAAGATCGTTGGTCGGCTCGAAGTTGAGGCGGAGCTTGACGATTTCGAGGTACCAGTCGCAGAGGTCGCCCCAGAAGAATTGGTAGATGGCGCTGGCGGCTTCGTCGAAGCGGTAGTCGGAGAGTGCGCGATGGACCTCGGCGGAGACGGCGTGGAGGCGGGAGAGAATCCAGCGGGATTCGAGGGCGTCGGTGGTAGTCGATCCCACCCATCGCGATGAGACTGCGATGGATGGGGCACCCGGATCAGTGGCGGGAGTGTGCGTGGGGAGGGTGACTTCGATGCCAGCCTCGCGGGCGCGGTCGAGGTTCATGAAGAGGAAGCGGGCGGCGTTCCAGATTTTGTTGGCGAAGGCGCGGTTGCCCTCGGTGCGGGCCTCGGAGAAGGCGATGTCGGTGCCGGGCGAGGCCATGCTGGCCAGGGTGAAGCGGACGGCGTCGGTGCCGAAGCGCTCGATGATCTCGATGGGGTCGATGACGTTGCCCTTGGTCTTGGACATCTTCTGGCGGTCGGCGTCGCGAACGAGCGCGTGGATGTAGACGGCTTTGAAGGGAACCGCTTCCGCAAGCTTGCGCGGGCTGCCATCCGGCATCGGTACATCGAGCATGAAGTGGGTGCCGAGCATGATCATGCGCGCAACCCAGAAGAAGAGAATGTCGAAGCCGGTGACGAGGAGGCTGGTGGGGTAGAAGGCGGCAAGGTCGGGGGTAAGGTTGTTGGTTGCTGGTTGCTGGTTGTTGGTTGAAGCCGTGCCGGGCCAGCCGAAGACGGTAAACGGGAGCAGGCCGGAGGAGAACCAGGTGTCGAGGACGTCGGTCTCCTGCGTAATGTTGGCGGAGCCGCAGGTGGCACAGGCGGCGGGCGTCTCGCGGGCTACAGTCAGCGCGCGGCAGTCGGCGCAGTGCCACGCGGGAATGCGGTGGCCCCACCAGAGCTGGCGGGAGATGCACCAGTCGTGGATGTTGGACATCCACTCGAAGTAGGTCTTCGAGTACATCTCGGGTGTGAAGTGGATGTGGCCTTCGCGGACGGCGGCGATGGCTTTGGCGGCGATCGAGTCTCGTGCAACTCCACCGGGGCTAAAGCCCCCCTCTTGTGCGGGCGTATTCAGGGGGCTGAAGCCCCCTGCTCCCTCCGGTGCTTTGTTTACGGCGAGGAACCACTGCATCGAAAGACGCGGTTCGATGACGGCGCCTGAGCGCTGGGAAATTGCGATGGCGAGGTTGTGGTCCTTGATGTCAACGAGCAGGCCGAGCGCGTCCAGGTCGGCGACGATGCGCTTGCGGGCGGCGAAGCGGTCGAGGCCGTGGTAGGGCGATCCGGACAGGTCGATGTGGGCCGTCGTGTCGAGGATGGTGAGCGAGGGGAGCGCGTGGCGCTGGCCGATGGCGAAGTCGTTGGGGTCGTGCGCGGGCGTGACCTTGACCGCGCCGGTGCCGAACTCGGGCTGTGCCCACTCGTCGGCCAGGACGGGGATTTCGCGGTTGGGGCTGCCGTTGACGGCGCTCAGTGGCAGCGAGATGACCTTGCCGATGAAGGCGGTGTAGCGTTCGTCGGCAGGGTTCACCGCTACGGCGGTGTCGCCAAGCATGGTTTCGGGCCGCGTGGTGGCAACGACGATGGAGCCTGTGCCGTCGGCAAACGGGTACCGGATGTTGTAGAGCTTGCCGACGCGGTCTTCGTGCGTGACCTCAAGGTCGGAGACGGCGGTCTGCTGGATGGGGTCCCAGTTGACGATGTAGCTGCCGCGATAGATCAGCCCTTGCTCATACAGCCGGACGAAGGCATCCTTCACTGCGACGTTAAGGTGGTCGTCCATGGTGAAGTACTCACGCGACCAATCGACGGAGGCTCCGAGGCGGCGCATCTGGTCGGTGATGGCGGAGCCGTACTGGCGCTTCCACTCCCAGACGCGGGCGGTGAAGACCTCGCGACCGAGGGGTTTGCGGTTGGTGCCTTCGGCGGCGAGCTGGCGTTCGACCATCATCTGCGTGGCGATGCCAGCGTGATCGGTGCCGGGAACCCAGAGAGAGGTTTGGCCGCGCATTCTGTGCCAGCGGGTGAGGATGTCCATCTCCGTCTGGTTGAGCATGTGACCCATGTGCAGACGGCCCGTGACATTGGGCGGAGGCAGGAGGAGCGTGAAGTTCTCTTTGCTATTCCCACCCATGTCGCTTCGCTCCATGGATGGGGCACCCGGTTCTGTGGCTGGTGTCGGCACGTCAAACAGCCGCTCGCGCACCCAGTACTCGGCCCAGCGTTGCTCGATGGCGGAGGGGTCGTAGGCCTTGGGAAGATTGCTGGCAGAGGCTTCTGTGGCTGGCTGAGCGGGCGATTCCGGCAGCGACTGGGCGGGCGGTTTTGGCGTCTCTTTGCGATTCATGGGATACGTCAAGGGTAGCACCGGCGGATGACCCTGGTCGCGCATGGAATCCATGCCGCAGGTCAATCGCATAAAGGCCATGCGAGGCCGAGGAGATGCTGTGCTTTCAACCGCCTGTTGCGATATAGGGATAGACCTTCTGACGCATCTCTTTCGCCAGCTGCGCTTGACGATTCATGTTTATGAAGACAAGGAATTTGCCGCCAACCTAGCGTGCGCATTCCTCGAAGATTGGCCTTGCCAATCGTCAAGCGATGAGCTTACTATCCGATTCGATCCCGTAATAAATGCTCAATCACGCACTGCTGGACTGCAAGAACAGGTTATAGCCGGATATGGCCCGAATCGCTCGGACAATTCCCGGACAGGTAAGTATGAGTTCAAAATCACCCTTATCCACAGATGAGGGGTTTGAATAGCAGCGCGCTTTGGAGTGACGAAACGATGACTTGGTACGCCTACTGCATTGCAGAACGGAACGCATTTCCTGAGCTTTGCCGTCATCGCCGCCCGATGCCACTGGTTGGAGTCTCCGGTCTCTTTGGCAACCAGACCTTTCTCTTTCCTGCAAGTGACCTCGCCGTCATCGTCTCCGAGCACACGCCGGAAGACGCGGCCCGGATGGACCAGAACGCAGCCAAGGACCACGCCCGCGTGATTGCGGACTGCTTTAAGCTCTCCACCGTGCTTCCCTTCCGCTTTGGCACCACCTTTGCGGACGACGACGCGTTGCGCCGGTCGGTCCGCTCCAACCAGAGACACTTCACGGCCAATGTGGAGCGGCTGCGCGGCAAGGCGGAGATGCACCTGAAGGTGCTGATGGACGACACCTGCCCGGGCAACGCCGAGCGCAACATGACGGTCGGCCAGCAGTATCTGACCAGCCTGCGCGAGAGCGCGGCCCGGCAGCGGGAGCGCCAGTCGCGGGCCCGCGCCCTGTCTGTGCAGATGCATCGCATGTTCCTGCCGCTCGCCGAGGAGATCACTTGCAAGCGGACGGATTCGGGCAAGATGCTGCTGGACATCGCCCACCTGATTGACAACAAGACAGTGGAGCGCTACCAGAACAAGTACTCGTCGGCGACGCTGGAGATGAAGGAGTGCCGGATGCAGTTGTCCGGCCCCTGGCCACCGTACCACTTTGTGCAGCGCCACTCGGCGTCGCCGTTGCACAACGCATAACGCAGTGACCCCAGGTCTTAGAATCGAGACTGGGGGGGTGCCTGCACCCGAGTTGCAGCAGAGGCACAGACAATTCATCGTTTTCCATTGAGGAGGCCGCCCTTTGCGGCCTCCTTTGCGTTCTGCCCTCTCCGCGTTGCCGATGCGGGTAGAAGCGCTCTCATTTATAAGTGAAGGATGAGATATTTCGAAGGCAAGGTTGTTCTGATTACCGGGGCGAGTTCGGGGATTGGCCGGGCTACGGCGTTTGCGTTTGCTGGCGCGGGAGCGCGGCTTCTGCTGTGTGCGCGTCGTCTGAAGCTGTTGCGAGAACTGGAAGCGCCGTTGATGGAGGCGGGCGCAGCGGCAATCTCTCTCTTCCGGCTGGATGTGCGTGATCGTGCAACAGTCGATGCGGCCATCGCGGGCCTGCCGGAGGATTGGAAGGCCATCGACGTTCTGGTCAACAACGCCGGCCTCAGCCGCGGGCTGAGCAGGCTGTACGAGGACGACCCGGAGAACTGGGACGAGATGATCGACACCAACGTGAAGGGGCTGCTCGCGGTCACCCGAGCGGTGGTTCCCGGAATGGTGGCGCGGAACGCAGGGCACGTCATCAACCTGGGCTCGACCGCTGGGCACCTGACGTACGCGAATGGGGCGGTCTACTGCGCGACGAAGGCAGCAGAGAAGGCCATCAGCGAGGGTCTCAAGATCGACCTGATGGGCACTGCGGTGCGGGTCACGTCGGTCGATCCGGGGATGGTGGAGACGGAGTTCAGCCGGGTGCGGTTTCGCGGCGATGAGGAGCGCGCGGCAAAGGTCTACGAGAAGATCACGCCGCTCAAGCCGGAGGACATCGCGGACGCGGTCCTCTGGGCCGTTACGCGCCCAGCCCATGTGAACATTCACAGCATTGTGCTGACCACGATCGACCAGGCCAACTCAACAGTTTTTCACCGCCACGGCTAAGTTGTTGCTGGGCGGAGCGAAACAAAGCAGCGTGGCAAACCACTGCGTTCTTGTCGCGACAGCATTCTTTGCAACCGCAACGACGGAATCTGCAACTCTCCAGGTCCGGCCGGCCATTCTTACAGGTGAACCGTCCAGCCGAGTTCGGCGAGTTTTTCCTCGATGTCGGCCAGCGCGTTGGCCAGTGCGGTGCGCCGGTGTGGGCTGGCGGTGCGCTCGGAGAGGATGCGTTCGCGCTGCAGTACGAGGGCCTGTCGTTTCCGCGTGCGCTCGGCCTCGCGCGCGTGGGCGATTGCTTTGTCTTGCCGGGGTGCTGCGGTCTGCTTTTGCTGCTTTTCTACGGATTTGCTTTCCAATCCCTGTGACATGGGTTAATTTTACGCCGTCCCGCAGGATTGCATCCGGTCCCGATGCCGATCAACTCGCGCGCGGCCGGTCCATACGGCAGCTCTGCGTGGTGTACAGTCTTTTCCAATCGAAGGAT
>PLOU01000067.1 GCA_003142235.1 Granulicella sp. | reverse complement strand
AGCAGGCGGCGCATGGGCTGCGGGCGGCGCATGTCCGCGACGATCTCGCCGAGCACGCGCTTCTGCGCGGCGGTGGGATGGAAGGGAAGCACCTGCTTGATGGCCTCGCGCACGGCTGGGCCGGTGGCGAAGGCGGTGCCGACGCGCTCCCTCATGCGGCGGCGCTTGAGTTCGAGGCCGAGTTCGAGATAGAAGAGCTCTTCGAAGATGAGGCGCCGGTGCGCGGGAGTAGTGGCACTCATCAGCTCGACCATTGGTGTGCCGGCCTCGGGGAAGTGGACGGCGCGCAGCGCTTCCATGCGGGAGGGAAGATGAAGACGTTTCAACATTGCGGCGGGGAGGGTCTCAACGGACTCGCTGTTTAGCTGCTCGAAGACGCTCCAGACGACGCGGCGCATCCACTTGGAGGTGAGCTTCTTGCCCCAGCGATCGGATCCGCCGAGCGACTCGTAGACGGGGACGATGCGGCCCATCTCGAGCGAGTCTTCTGGATCGGCTCCGTCGGGGATGATCTCGAACTGCGGCTGGATCATCTTGAAGCGGCCAGAGGCGGCGCCGAGCGTTCCGGCTGCGGCGGCGGCCATGGCGGAGCGCGACGGCTCCAGCTTGCCGTAGACGGCGACCATCTGGCCGAGCTTGAAGCGGTCTTTTAAATATGTTCCGTGGAACCACATGCACTTCACGGTGCCGAGGCCCTGGCCGAGCGTCATCTCGAAGATGGGGCCGGACCGAGTGCGGAGCAGCACGGAGCCGCGCACCTCTCCGATGACCGAGGCCATGGAACCGGCGACCAGCTCGGCCATGGGCTGCGGGTTGAGGCGGTCCTCGTAGCGAAAGGGAATGTGGTAGAGCAGGTCCTCGACGGTGTCGACGCCGCGCGTGGCGAGACCGGCGGCGATGCGCTCGCCCACTCGCTTCACGAACTTCACCGGGGTAGAGAGTTCCAGCACACACCGATGCTATCAACATCTGATTGGAGTTGGAATGAATGGATGGTTGTTTAGAGAACGGCGTTTCCGTTTTGTGCCATGAGCTGTGAGCGATGTGCTGTGAGCTGTGAGCGCATGGGGTTCGGTGGTAGTCTGAGCGATGTATGGGTGATTCTCGGCGAGCGATGATGCGGTTGGTGGTTTGTGCGGTTGCTGTGGGGGTGTGTGTGGCTTCGGGTGCAGGGCTTGCTGCGCAGACGCAGACGCAAGGGCCGGGCACAGGGCCGGTGGCGAAGACGATGCTGATGGAGCCGCCAACGCCGCTGCTTCCCGCGACGATGGGCAAGCTGACGCGCGTGGCCGAGGGCGATGTGGGCGATGGGCTTGGCCAGGTGGATGCGGCGGATGCGCCTGTGCTGACCGAGGACGGGCTGCGGCGGTTTGCGCGGTCGGAGTATGCGGCGACGAACGCATTGCCGCTGGGTTCGGTGACGGTCTACAAGTTTATGGATGCAAGCGGCGCTGTTGCGGCGTACGACTACTTCCGCAGGCCGGGAATGCGGCCGGAGAAGGTGGGCGACGGTGCAGTCTCGAACGGGGACGAGTTGCTGCTGCAGAGCGGCGCGAATGTGGTGGTGGGCCACTTCAAGCTGGACCACGAGGCGATGATTGCGCTGACCAGGGAGCTGATCGACCATCTGCCGAAGGTGGGCGGTTCGGCTGGGATTGCGCCGATGCTTCCGACGCTGCTGCCGGCGCAGGGGCTGGAAGTGGATTCGCTGCGCTATGCGCTGGGGCCGGCGGGCTATCGAGCGATGGGCGGAGTGCTGCCCGCGCAGTCGGTGGGCTTCGACAAGAACGCGGAGACGGTGACGGCGAGGACGAAGGACGGCGGCGTGCTGACGCTGCTGTTGTATCCGACGCCAGAGATCGCGGGCGAACATGAGCGCGCAATCGAGGCGTTGGCGAAGCAGCCGGGTACGACTCTGGCGGGGACGGTGAAGCTGCGGCGCGAGGGACCGCTGCTGGTGTTGACGTCGGGCGCGTGGCCTGTGGTCGAGGCGCAGAAGATGGTGGACGGGATTCATCTGCGCAGTGAGGTGACGTGGGACAAGCCTGTGCCGCTCGACTTCGGGACCGAGGTGCGCAAGACATTCACATTGCTGGAGAGCATTGCGATCTTCTGCGCGATCTCTGCGCTGGCGATGCTGGTTCTCGGTCTGTTCCTCGGCTATGGACGGGCGCTGGTGCGCGTGATGCAGGGCAAACCGGCGGCGAGTGAACCGGAGTTTCTGCGCATCGACCTGAGCGGAGCGGTGGGCAAGAGGCTGCATGACCCCGAGGACTGAAGAACGGGAAATGGCGGAGCGAATGGCGGTTAGTGGGCGGCGGAATGGCGCGAAACGCCGGGACGGACTGGGATGCACATCCATCGGTGCATTTAGTGGGGCTAAATCTATGATTTTACGATACTTCACTGATGTGCGAGCACATCTAAAGCGAAGATAAAGCGTATATTTACAAATTGTCTGTCTGTACAACACGTCTATTATCAACGTGTTGCAGAGGCAATGTTTTAGCCTTGACACCGGTTTTGGCCAAACTTAGTATGCAGCCAGAAAGTTCTGATGGCTTTGCCTCCGTTGGAACTATTCTCCCTAAAGAAAAGGCCGCCCTGTTGCCGGGCGGCCTTTTCGCGTGCGCGGGGCTTTGTGGGAGTGCGGGAAGCGGCAGCGGACTACAGACGCGTGACCTAAGTTTGCGCAGTGAAGCGGCCGCCTGTTGGAGCGGCCTGATTTCGCCGATAGCGATGGGGTGAGTTGAGTTCTGCTCCACTCGATCGAACCTGAGGCGGCTCCGATGCACAACTTTCTGGCGGGACTTGCATATGTAGCGATTGTGATGGCGCCGTGCGTGGTGGCGCTGACGACCTGGCTGCGCGATCTGAGTTGCAGGTAGGCTTGCGCGCGGAGCGCTTGCAACGCCTTGCGCGTGGAGCGCTTGCAATGCGTGGAACGCGACTCTTCCATTGAGACAAGAGAAGTGTGCGGCGAAGCCTGAGATTCCGCGGGCAGGTGCGCGGTCGGGTGCGAACCCGTCTTCGTATACGGGGAAGTTTGTGGCGATGCGGTGAGGGACGCGGAGTTTTGGGATTAGTATGGTCGGGTTGGAAATTTCTCTGTGAGCGAGGTTTGTAGTCGGATGATCAAGTGGGCCGGTGTGTTCGTGCTTCTTGGAGTTTCGTGTGGGTTGTGCGCTCAGATGCCCGCGGTTGCCGGAACCAGCGGCGCGGCGGCGACCGCAGGAAGGGCACCGGCTGTGCTGCCGGGCAACGGGCTGGCGCAACACGATTTTGTCTACTCGGGCGAGTCGCACGATCGCAAGATCTTTATTGTGCGCGGGGGAAAGATCGTATGGAGCTACGACGACCCGGCGGGCAAAGGCGAGATCAGCGACATGGTGATGCTGTCCAACGGAAACATTCTGTACGCGCATCAGTTCGGCGTCACCGAGATCACGCCGGACAAGAAGGTGGTGTGGAACTTCGACGTTCCGGTGGGCCACGAGATCCATACGGCTGTTCCGATTGGGAAAGAGCGCGTGCTGTACATCATGAACGGCGATCCGGAGGCGGTGCTGCGTGTGGTGAACATTACGACGGGCGTGATCGAGAAGGAGTTTCCGCTGGCGGTGAAGCATCCGGTGAACGTGCATCCGCAGTTCCGCCACGCGCGGCTGACGGCGGCGGGGACGCTGCTGGTGGCGCACATGGACCTGAGCAAGGTGGTGGAGTACGACTGGAATGGCAAGGAGCTGTGGTCGTTTCCGGGGGAGCGGGGAGTCTGGAGCGCGAATCCGCTGGCGAATGGGAATGTGCTGATCACCGACGGGCTGGGGGTGCGCGAGGTGACACGGCGGGGCGATACGGCGTGGAGCTGGACCCCGGCGGACGCGCCCGGATACAAGTTTGCGAGCCTGCAGGAGGCGTGGCGGCTGGCCAACGGCGACACAGTGATCAACAACTGGGTGAACGAGTGGACCAATAACGCGGACAACGCTCCGGGATCGGTGCAGGCGATCGAGGTGAACCCGGCCAAGCAGATTGTGTGGGCGCTGCGCGAGTGGACTCCGCCGAACGCGCTGGGGCCGGCGACTTCAATCCAGTTTCTGGACCAGCCGGGGACGACGGCGCCGGAGGACGTTCACTTCGGGGAGATACGGTAGGCGGCGAGGAATGCATCGAACGAGCATTCCCTCGGGGACTAAAGTCCCCGATTCATTCTTTGCTGAAATGGCGCGGCTGAAGCCGCGCCCCTTCAAAGCTGAAGTAGCGCCCCTTCAAAACAGATTCAGACTGGGTTGCTACGAATGCGTCCACGGACTTTGCGCGATGCGGGCAGAGCCGGTAGAATGAGGCTGGCAGGCCGATGTAGCTCAGTTGGTAGAGCAACGGTTTCGTAAACCGTAGGTCAACGGTTCAACTCCGTTCATCGGCTCCATTCCTTCCATTTCTTTCAGCGCAACAATGTCACAGTGCGCCGCTCAACCAATTGGAAATTCCCCTCAGTCCCGCAGTCCGAATGCTCTCTTTACGTCGGAGTCGAGCAGAAATGCAAGCGTGATTAAAGACGCCATGAGGTTGACGGTGAAGTATCGTGAAGTGTTTTGAAAATGGACAGCGCCATGAAAAACAATGAGCACTGCCGCAAGCCCGACCAGCGCCCTTCCAAACAACCAAGTCAGATCTATCACAATTAAAGTCCGGGCCCATCTCTGGAGCAGCCAGACTCCTACGCCTAGCGTCACGTCTACGAGAGCGAATACGGGGGCGAGCCAAATGTCAGCCCCGGGGTCGCGCAATGCCCCAATGAACGGGACCAGGCCTTCTATCAGCCCATTGGCCGCAAGCAGCGTATCGGGCCAGAAATGCACTGATAACACACACCCACCGAGTGCAGCTGCCTTGGCGCAAAGATAGAACGCGACGAACTTCACTTTAGCCGGACGATTAATCATTCGCTACCTATTAAGCAAATGTACAGCGATCGTACTGGGACGCTTGCTGCTTGCTGCGCGTAGGGGCAAGCGGACGCGGAAGCGCGGTCACGTGGCGCGGCTTGCTCTAGTTGCCGGAGTAGTAGCCGTCGCGGGTTTGCAGGGAGAGGTCCTTGGGGCTGGACTTCGTGAGGGTGAGAACGATGCGGTGGTAGCCGTCGGATGCGGACTCCTTGTCGGGGGTGTAGCCGAGGCGGTACTCGGCGCGCAGCTCATCGCCGATCTGCTTGTAGATCTCGGCGAAGGTCTCTTTTTTGCTGACCTCGAAGAGGCCTCCGCCAGTCTCGTCGGCCATGCGCTGGAGAATCTTCTTGCCGTCGATGTGGCTTGGGAGATTCTCGGGCTGACGTCCCTGTCCGCCTCCGCGTCCGCCACCACCGGGATAGCCACCGCCTCCACCGGGAAATCCTCCACCACCGCCTCGGCCACCGGGAAACCCTCCGCCACCCTGGCGGCCCGGATTCTGATTGGACCCTCCGGCTGTCTCGCGGCCCTTGAAGTAGATGGCGTAGACAATGGTGTCGGCGCGCTGGGCGGCTTCGATGGAGGAGGCAAGCGACTCCTTGCTGCCGCTGTCCACGCCGTCGGAGAGGATGACGATGGCTTTGCGTCCTGTCTGCTTGCTCATCAGCTCGTCGGAGGCGAGGAAGAGCGCGTCGTAGAGTGTGGTCCCGGCGCGACGCGCGCGGGTAGAGCTGTCGCTGGAGCGCCCGGAGCCGGTATTGCTGGAGTTGGAGCCGGAGCTGGTTGTGTCGGAGTCGCCGCCGGAGGCTGGTGTCTCCAACTGCTTGAGGCCGGCTTGCAGTTTGGGCTTGGAGCTGGTGACGTCCTGCAGCAGATCGGTTTGGCGGGCGAACTGAACGAGGAAGGCCTTGTCGCGGCCGGCGGCACCGGTGAGCATGTCGTCGAGGAAGGCGAAGCTGGCGGTGCGTTCGTCGTCGATGGCGTCGCGCTGGCTCAGGCTGACGTCGACCAGCAGGCCGAGGGTGAGCGGAAGATCGGTGTCGCGGTTGAAGTAGCGGATGGTCTGGGGATGGCCATCAACCTGGAGAACGAAGTTGTCCTTGGCGAGGTTCTGCACGAGGGCGCCTTTTTTATCGTGAATGACGACAGGGATGTTGACCAGGCGCGCATCGACGTTGAGTGTGGGAGCGGTGGCGGCGGGGGCCTGCTCGGGTGCGGCGGAAGATTGGGCTTGAGCGGCAGCGCCGGACGGTTGCGCCAGCAGAGACGCGGCATTGGCTGCGGTTAGAAGCAACAGCGCGGCGATGAGGGAAGGGCGAAGAATTCGCATGGGACTCATGACTATCACAATAGACGGAAACGGAGGCGAACGGTTGCTGTGGGGCGTCAAATTCTCGTGGTCGCGAGGCGTGTATCGGGCGCATACCGGCGGGTAAGCAAGGCTTGCGGGGAGGACCAGCATGAGGGATGCATTGGCATGTCGCTTCAGCGGACAAGGCCGTCCTTGCCGGCCCAATCGCGTGGCCTATCGGCGCCTGGACGGGAGACAACTGCCAGTAAGTGACTAACGATTTTTTGGGACCATGTGACTTAGGTTACTCAATAGTTGTA
>PLOU01000179.1:13460-14050 GCA_003142235.1 Granulicella sp. | reverse complement strand
CAGCAGTCGAGTGATTCTCCGGCGGCGAACCATTCGTTCGTCGGCCTCAGCGTGGCCGGATTTGCGTGGAGCAGCTCGACGCCGGGTCTGGTGGTCGCGGCGCTCTCGCAGTCGGCGGAGGGCACGCTGGTCAATGCGCCGAACACTACCTACAGCGTGATGGGGCTCTACTACTCAATCGACGCAGGCGTTACCTGGCAGATGGGAATCATCGAAGACGGCACCGGCCAGTACATGCAGCGAGCTGCGACGGCAATCTATCCGGGCAACGCCGCGACCGCCGTGGTGTGGAACCCCGTTCGCCAGATGTTCTACGCAGCGGTGCGCTATCACGGCTACTACCAGTCCTCCGACGGCATCGTCTGGACGCGCCTGACCAACCAGCCGGGCACAGNNGGGGCGCTTGCAGTGCAACCGGCAACCGGCGACACATTCGCGCTCACCGTGGACAGCAACAATCTCGACCAGGGTTTGTATGAGGATGTCTGCGCGCTCACGGGATCAAGCTGCAAAACCACTTCAGTCGCATTCAACAAGAAGCTGATCTCGACTCCGTTGGAGACAGTCAGCGGATCGACGGCAATCCCGCA
>PLOU01000179.1:8083-13454 GCA_003142235.1 Granulicella sp. | reverse complement strand
TGCGCGCTGCGCAACACCACCAACGCAACCAATGGATGCGCGGCCCCGGCGATGGTCTCCCCGGCGCAGCACGCGATTGCACCGCTGGCAGGCGCGGGAACGAGTGGCACACAACCGCTGCTCTACGTCGGCAACGACGGCGGCGTCTGGCGCTCGCTCGATGGCGTGAACCAGCAGCAGACTCCCTGCTCGACGGACGACGCAACCCACTTCCAGAACCTGAACTCGGGCCTCGGCTCGCTGGCCGAAGTCGTCAGCTTCGCGGAAAACCCTACCGACCCGGCAACTCTTCTGGCGGGCCTCGGCGCAAACGGAACGGCCGCCACGAGCGCTGCAACCACCACGGCAGCCTGGCCGCAGATCGCCACCGGCGAGGGAGGAACGGTTGCCATCGACCAGACCAACCCGCGGAACTGGTACGTCTCCACCGGGGCGGGCGTCAGTATTCGCACCTGCGGAAATGGAAATACATGCTCGGCGTCAAACTTTACCGGATCGCCAACCATCGGCTATGCGCAGGTGGCGAACGACGCGTCGCTGATTGATCCGCCGTTCCTGCTCGATCCCGCGCAGTTCGCCGATGTTCTGATCGGTACATGCCGCGTGTGGCGCGGGCTGGCCGATAGCACCGCTGCGTGGCCCGGCTCGAACAACATCAGCCCCGCGTTCGACGGCTCGCATAATGCCCCCTGCAGTGCAACCGACGCGATGGTGCGCTCGCTCGCCGCGAGCGGCCCGGCGAGCGGTGCGTCCGCTGCGCAGAACGCAGGTTCAACCGTTCTCTACGCGGGCCTCGCCGGCTCGCTCGATGGCGGAGCGAACTTCGGCGGCCACATCTTCGCCAACTACGCAGCCGGGACCGCGAACGGCAGCACAGCCTGGACGGACATCGCCAAGTCGCCGGTCACCAATGCTTCGGGCACAGCCTTCAATCCCGGCGACTTCGACATCTCCTCCGTCGTCGCCGACCCGCACGACGCAACCGGCAAGACAGTCTACGCAACCGTGATGGGATTTGCCGGCAACGGCGTCAACGCGGCGCACGTCTACCGCTCCACAAACGGCGGGGCAAGTTGGACCAACATCAGCAACAACCTGCCCAACGCTCCCGCAAACAGCCTGCTGGTCGATCCCAACGACGCCAACACAATCTANNACCGGCCTGCCCAACGCGCCGGTTGTCGCGTTGCAGGCCTCCGCGGGCCTTGCCACCGGCGATGGACGCAACGGGGAGTTGCGCGCCGCCACCTACGGGCGCGGAATCTGGCAGATTCCGCTGCTCACCGCGGCGAGTCCGGTCGTACCCGCGATGACGCTAAGCCCCACCAGCCTGACCTTCGCGGCGCAGGCAGTATCGACTGTAAGCGCGGCGCAGACCATTACAGTGACGAACTCCGGCAACGCGTCGCTCACCATCACGCAAATCGCGCCGACCGGAGACTTCAACGAGACCGGCAACTGCATTGGACCGGCAATCGCCGTCGGCGCAACCTGCGCGGTGCAGGTCGAATTCCAGCCAACAACGACAGGCACGCGCACCGGCGTGCTGACAATCTACGGCAACGTTGCGGGCGGACAGGCGACGGCCGCGCTCACTGGCGTGGGCACAACCGCGGCGACGGTCCTTCTCGACCCGATCACGCTGAGCTTTACTTCCACCAACGTCGGCGCTACCAGCGCACAGCAGTTTATTACAATCTCCAACACCGGCGGCTTAACGGCCACACTGCAATCGCCAGTGGTGACGGGCGACTTCATTATCTCGGCGAACACCTGTACCTCATCGTTGGCGTCCAACGTCGGATGCACGGTCGGCATCGAGTTCCAGCCAACGGCCTCCGGCACTGTGTCCGGCAGCTTCAGCATCACCGACAGCGTGGGCACGCAGACCGCATCGCTCACCGGCGTGGGCGTGCTACCGGCCACCGACACGCTCTCGCCGCTCAGCCTCGCCTTCGCCGCGCAGCAGTTGAACACGACGAGCGCGACCCAGCAGGTGACGCTCGCCAACTCCGGCGATGCCGCGCTGCTGCTGATCGCGGCGCAGATTACCAGCGGCGACTTTACCGTAGTGAACAGTTGCGGCAACTCGCTGAGCGGCCACTCAACCTGCTCTCTGCTGGTCGCCTATGTACCCAAGAGCGTCGGCGCGGGAACAGGCGTACTGACTGTCTCGGACCAGTTTCGCAGCCAGAGCGTGGCGTTGAGCGGGACCGGCGTCGCGCCTCCCGGCGTGTCGCTATCGCCTTACTCTACGATCGCCTTCGCGGCCACAGGCGTGGGCCTCACCGCGGCGCCGCAGACGGTGACGCTGACCAACAATGGCGGGCTTCCGCTCACAATTTTCAATATTTCGGTGACCGGCGACTTCGCCATCGTTGCAGGCAGCAATACCTGCGGTTCGACTCTGGCCGTAAACGCGGCATGTAACCTGCAGCTCGTCTTTGCGCCCAACGGGGCCGCAGCGCGCACGGGCACATTCACCGTCACCGACAACGCAACGACGTCGCAGCAGGGCCTNNGAAGCGGTGTACCCGTTGCTGCTCTCCTCGGCGGCCGGCGTGCCGGGAACAGTCGCGTTTACCTGTACGTCGATACCCGCCCATGCAACGTGCCTGGTGAACCCGGCGGCGGCAGCGCTGGGAGTGACGACGAACGTCACCGTCACGGTTGCAACCAGCGTGGCCGGTGCGGATCTGCGTTGGCCGCGGCTTCCGGGCAAGCAGCATCTGATCTGGCTCGCAACTCTGCTTCCTCTGGGGCTGCTTGGGCTGGGCCGTCGCAGCGCACAGCGTCTGGGCGCGCTGGCAATGCTCTGCTGCGTTCTGCTGTTTGCAGGATGCACAATTTCGCGTCTGATTCCGCCGAGCAGTTCAAGCAGCGGCGGAACAACCGCGACTCCAACGCCAAGCGGGACCTATAACATCGTCGTCTCCGCGACCAGCGCAGGGCTTACCCGCAATATCAATCTGACGCTCATCGTGCAATAGGCGCGCACATCTGGAGCGCAACTCCAGCCCCAGGACAAGAACGCCGACAGAGATGACGGGGCCCATGGTTGGCCACGATTTCGACCGATCTTACAACGCGGATTGTGCGCCGCGCTTATGATTTCCGTTGCCAGCGAGAGAGCAGAGTATCCAAACCGTGCATCCAATCATGATGAGCGAAAAGGCAGTTGCCTGTTCCACCAATTCCATAGAGGAGAGGGAGAACAATGAAGATCGATACAAAGCAATTCCGGGTACGCCCCGGCGAGAAGGTCAACCTCAGAAAATGGCAGACGATCGGCAAGCCCATCTGCGACTCGAAGGAGGACTATAAAAATCTGCTACAGAATCACGTTGAGCAGTTGAGCGCGCTTCAGCACCTTCTCTACGCGTCCGATCGCTATGCCCTGCTGCTGGTCTTTCAGGGGATGGATGCCGCAGGGAAGGACGGCGCGATCCGCCACGTCATGTCCGGGATCAATCCGGACGGCTGCGATGTTTCCAGCTTCAAGCAGCCCAGCGCTACCGAGTTGCAGCACGATTTTCTGTGGCGCTCCACGCAACGGCTGCCGGAGCGCGGCCGCATCGGCATCTTCAACCGTTCGTATTACGAGGAGGTGCTCGCCGTCCGCGTGCATCCCGAACTGCTGCGCAACGAGGGCCTCGGCGAAGAACTGCGCGACGACAAGGACCTCTGGAAGCAGCGTTACCGCTCCATCGTCGAGATGGAGAACCACCTCCATCGCAACGGCACGCGCATCGTAAAAATCTTTCTTCACCTCTCCGCGGAGGAGCAGCGAAAGCGCTTCCTTGCCCGCATCGACGAGCCAAGGAAGAACTGGAAGTTTAGCCTCGCCGACATCCACGAGCGCAAGTTCTGGAAGCAATACATGGAGGCCTTCGAGGAGTGCCTGCGCGAGACCGGCACGCGCCATGCGCCCTGGTTCGCCGTGCCCGCAGACGACAAGGACAACGCGCGGCTCATCGTCTCGCAGATCGTCCTCGATGCGCTCGGCAGCCTCAAGATGTTCTATCCCCGCACCACCGCAAAGCGCCTCCTCGAACTGCACGCAATCCGCAAGCTGCTGCTGAAGTAGCCGCGCTGACTACATTGCGTGCCACACCATATCCACGCGGACAGGTATCGCGTTCTTGATAGGAATGGTGAGGAACGATGGCGGATCGATCTTGAAGTCGCTCAACGTCGAGGGGACGACGCCCGTAATGTGGTGCGCCGCGCCATTGATCGTCTGCTGGAAGATCACATGCGAGTAGTGCGCGGTGTTGCCCGCAAATTGAACTTCTAGGTCGCAGTCCAGCGTCGGCGAGTTGAGGGCCGCCTGCGCCAGCCGGAACCGCACGCTGACAATGGGAAACTGCGCGCCGCGGGTGGTCTGAATCATGTGCAGGTCGCGATTGCTGTCGCCCGAGTCGAAGGACTTCACCGTTGCTGCAACCAGAAAATCGCACTGTCCCGCGTGGCAGACGCCCTTGCCCAGAGCGGCGTGGCTGGTCCCATCCACCTCATGCATCGGGTGCGACATGTGGTAGGTCAGGGAAGATTGATCGAGCTTCCACGTCTGGTCGGGCGTGGGGGGCTGCGCGTTCAGCAAGGGGCACACGGGCAGCGTGAGCGACAGAATTGCNNGCGACCGCGCCGTGGGCCGAGGCGATGCCGTGGACCTTCTGCCCGCTGTTGATCTGGTTGTAGGCCATCGCGCCCAGAATCGGCGTCAGCACCATTCCCGGCGCATGAATGTAGATCAGGTACTTGTGCCACTTGACGCCGCCGCGCGCGGGCTCATGCGAAACCCTGGGAGCGCGGATGGCGTAGGACGCCGTCGCCGCATACATCGCCACAGCAGTCGCGCCCAGCGCAATGTGGATGTCGCGCGAGGTGGTATCGCTGTAATTCCCCTTCTCCGGCGGCGCGCCAACCGAGCTGATGCACGCAGCCGCAACCGGAATCACCGTAATCAGCCCCAGCCGCTGATGGATTTTCAGCATGTGCGTTCGGCGGTCCATCAGCGCCTGCCGCGCGGCATTGCCTTCGGTGTCTGTCGGCGTCAGCCCAAGATCGCTCAGCGATGGTCCCGTGGAGGGCGGCTGGTTCTGTGAGTAGGTCTGCAACGAACTGCTGGCCGAAAACGGCGCGCCACGATCAAGCGCCGATTCCGCCGGGTGCGGAGCATCGGGCAACGCCAGCGCATCCTCTTTCGCCGCCACCTCTATCCCCTGCTGCCCGCCGGTCTGCGCGGCAAGCCGTCCCGACGCGCCACAAAGAACAACCAAGCACATCCCGCCAATCAGTACTCTTGCCCAGCCCACATTAACGCTCCCAGAAATCTCCATGTCGATGAGATGCTCGTTTGCCCTACGCG
>PLOU01000179.1:4168-8030 GCA_003142235.1 Granulicella sp. | reverse complement strand
ATCTGCTTGGCCGGCAGCTTCAGCCTGGCCCCACCGTTCGGCCCCTTGCGCTGCTCGATCAGTCCCCGCTTGTGCAACAGCAGAAAACAGCGGCGCACCATCACCGCGCTCTGCGCCAGTTTTTCCGCAATCGCAGCCGACGGCTGCATTGTGTCAGGTTCCTCAGCCAACACCATCAGAATTCTCAGACTCAGCCCGAAACGACCGCTCTTTGCCATGAACAGCAAGCTACCACACACAGGCTCAACCCGACTACCGGCGAAATCGACGCCGCGCGGAATCGCACAGCTCCCATCGCAATCGAGCTGCTTTTCCGCTTCTGCGCCCACCCTCGCGCGTTCGCTGCGAATCGCAGCCCCGACGTGCTAGCCTTCTCATGTGAATATTCTCTTTGTAGGAGACATCTTTGGCTCGGCCGGTCGCCACATCGTCCGCGAACATCTGCCCCATGTGATGGAGACCAACGAGGTCGATCTCCTCGTCATCAACGGCGAGAACGCCGCCGGCGGCTTCGGCATAACGCCCTCGATTGCAGAGGAGATCTTCGACATGGGCGCGCATGTCATCACCACTGGCAACCACATCTGGGACAAGAAGGAGATCTTCGAGTACATGGCCGTCCCCGCCGACTCGCACACGCGAGGCCGCCGCGTGCTGCGTCCCGCCAACTTCGCCGCCGGCACGCCAGGCTTCGGCGTCTACCAGGGCGAGTTGCCCACCGGCCAGCCCTACGCCGTGCTCAACCTGCAGGGCCGCGTCTTCATGTCCAGTTGCGACGACCCCTTCCGCATGGCCGATGCTCTGCTGGCCAAGCTCTCCGCCAAGGTCATCCTGGTCGACTTCCACGGCGAGGCTACGTCGGAGAAGGTGGCGCTGGGCTGGTATCTGGACGGCCGCGTCACCGCCGTTCTGGGCACGCACACCCACGTCCCCACCGCCGACGAGCGCCTGCTGCACAACGGCACTGCCTACCAGACCGACGTCGGCATGTGCGGTGCCTTCGACTCGGTGATTGGCGTGGAGACGGAGCTGGTACTGCATCGCTTTCTGACCGGGATGCCGGGCAAGTTCGAGCCCGCCAAGGCCAACCCGAAGATGTGCGCCACGCTGATCGCCTGCAACGGCGCAACCGGCCGCGCCACCGCAATCCAGCGCATCATGCTCGGCGAATAATACAAAGTCGTAAGGGCACGCATTCCTGTGTGCCGAAGGGCTTAGACCATGAAGAACTCCAAACTCACCCGACGCGCATTCCTTGAGACAGCCGCCGCCGCAACCATCGCCGCACAAGTGAAGTTCACCAGCGCACAGAGCGCAACCAATCCGCACACCGACGCATGGCCGGAGAATGGCACGCTCATTCCCGACGAGGGCTGGCGGCTGTGGATCGACGAAAGGGCCGAGTGGAAGCAGGACGCGATCTTTTTGCCGGAGGATGTGACGCGGGACGCGTATGGAACGCTGCTGGGCGCGGGCAAGCCGCTACCGGTAAATGCTCCGACGGGCGGGTGGGGGGTGCTGGGCGATGCGGCAGGGATTGCGGTCACGCTGCCTTCCACCGTCGAGCAGCACTGCTGGGGCAAGTACGGAGCGGACGAGGATGGCAAGCCCCGGCCGTATACGCCGGACGAGTACCGCTACGCCGCCGACGATCCCGCGCTGCGGAACGGCGCGTACTTTGGCGTCTCGTGGTGGTGGCGGGAGATTGAGATTCCGGCGTCGATGCAGGGCAAGCGAATCTTCCTGCACATTCGCGGAGCGCACCTGCGGGCTGAGGTTTATTTGAACCAGAAGCTGGTGGGCTACTCCATCATGGAGGAGCTGCCCTTCGAGGCCGACCTCACCAATGCCGTCAATCCCGGCGGAGAGAACCAGCTTGCCATCCGCATCACCAACCCCTTCGGCCGCTACGACTGGGTCGACGGCCTCAACGCGCAGTGGGGCGCGGTCAAGCTCTACCGCTCCCATGGCTTCGGCGGGCTCGACCGCGGCATGACGATCAGTGCGCATGTGTACTTTCGCGGTATACGAGCCAAAGACGCATGGATACTCAACACTGCTGATCCCAAGACGATCAAAGCTTTCTTAACTATCGAGTTGTTGGATCGCATGTTCGACGCAAAGGGTACGCTGTTGATCACTTGCGACGTGATAGATCCCGATACAGACACAATTGTTGCGTCGAAAAAGATGGCAATTCAGATCGGTTGGGACATTAGACAGAACACGGGTTCGGTAGAAATCACCTGTCATGAAGCCAAACTCTGGAATCTCAGTGAGCCAAAGCTCTATCAGCTTAAGTTCAGTGCCGTTAACGGTCTCTTCTTTGGTGGCCCTGATATGCGCACCATCGCGTTTGGCTTTCGCTGGTTTGCGCCGGAGGGGTTGGGGACGAATGCGCTCTTTCGCCTGAATGGGCGGCGGATGAAGATTTATACGGCGATCTCCTGGGGATACTGGGGCATCAACGGGATATGGCCAACGCCGGAGCTTGCGGAGAAAGAGGTGACGCAGGCCAAGAAGCTGAACCTGACCTGCCTCAACTTCCATCGCAACCTGGCCAAGGAGGATGTGCTGCGCGCGCACGACCGGCTGGGCCTGCTGCGCTATATGGAGCCGGGCGCGGGCAAGATGGCCATTGGACGACTGCCCTCCAGCGTGCAGACCAGCGCGCAGGCCAGCGGCCCATCCATCGTGATGCAGCGGCCCACCGACCCGGCGGACGTATTCGCCCAGCGATATATGTTTGTGAAGTGCGTGGAGATGGTGAAGGCCTTCCGCTCGCACCCCTCCGTCATCGAGTACTGCCTACAGAACGAGATTGGCGCGGACCTGAAGAACCCCGACACCATCGCCATTCTGGAGGCAATGCGCAAAGAGGACCCCAGCCGGTGCATCGTGCTGAACGACGGCTTCGTCGCGCCGCCGACACGCGCCGCGCAGGCATGGTTCGCGCCGTGGGACGCCAAGCTGCACCGCAGCGACGAGGAGGAGTGGGGCGGCTGGTGGAACCAGCACCAGGGCGCGGGCGACCAGTGGTACGACGAGTTNNAAATCGCCCACGGATTTCACCTACAAGTCGCCCGAGCGCAAGGCGATCTCCGAGTTCGGCGAGATGGAGGGCTGCGCCACGCCGGACAACCACTCGCTGATGCTGCACCAGCTCGCCGATCCGCGCGGCACGGGCATCGGCAACCAGCCCGCGAACATCAGCTACGACCTAGCCGATCACCAGGAGATACTCGCCGCCTACGATGCCTTCCTCGACAAGTGGAAGTTTCGCAGCGCGTTTCCGGCGACGGAGAAGCTCTGGCTCTCGCTGGGCAAGAAGTGCTACGACACCTGGCAGAACTACATGGAGAACGCGCGCATCAGCGACGAGCTGGACTTTGCGGCGATCTCCGGCTGGGAAACGACGGCGATTGAGAACCACTCCGGCATCGTGGACAACCTGCGCAACTTCAAGAGCGACCCCACGCCCATCGCCGCCACGCTGCTGCCCGTTCGTCCCGTCGCCAAGCAGCGCGCAATGTGCATCGCGCTGGACCAGCCCGCGACCTTCGATCTCTTCCTGCTCAACGACACCTCCAGGCCCGCCGCCGGCACGCTCACCTTCACCGCCGTGACGCCCTACGGCAAGCTGCTGCGCCTCGGCGAGTTCCCTGCCCCGGCGCAATCGCCGGATGTCTTCTCGTATCTCGTGAAGGAAGCCTTCACCACGCCGCCGCTCAGCGAAGTTGGCATGTATCGCTTCAAGTTCGCGCTCTCCAGCGCACCGCTGGCCACGCAGACAAAAGAGATTTGGGTCGCGGCCCAACCCTGCGACTGCACCGCCGAGCCTCCGCTGAAGATCGGCATCTCC
>PLOU01000179.1:0-4157 GCA_003142235.1 Granulicella sp. | reverse complement strand
ACGCAGAACGCGGGCGAGACTACGGGCCTGGAGGCGCAGCCGGGCGGCGCGGCGCGCAGAGTTCAACAGGCTGGCGCGCTGGCCGAAGGAGTCATCGAGGCCATACGCGCAGGCACGCCGCTGCTGGCCATTCCGCAGACCGACGCGCTGTCTGAAGGAGTTGCAAAACAACTCGCCGCCGCCGGGGCCTTTACCTACAACGGCGCGGTCGGCGACCTGCGCGCGCCGTGGATGGGGAACTGGTATTTTGTGCGCAAGCACGCGCTCTACGACGGCCTGCCCGTAGACCAGGCCATGGGCATCCACTACCAGGCGCGTGGCCGCGAGTCCAACGGCCTGCTCGTCGAGCGCGCGGCGGGCGGGGCGGAGGTGGAGATCGTCGCGGCGTACTCGCGCGACCACTCGCGCCAGATCGGCGCGGGGACATTCACCGCCCGGCTTGGCGCGGGCAAGATCGTCTACCACCGCGTGCCGGAGATGCACCCCGTCCTGCAATCCCGTTTTCTGGCAAACGCTCTGCGCTGGTTGACGAGCGGAGCGTAGTGGCTAGGTTCCCACTCATCGCGATACAGCCGCGATGAATGGGGCACCCGATTCTCGCTCCGCACCTGCTCAACAACGCAGAAGAGGCAGCCAAAACGGCTGCCTCTTCGTTTGCTGCGAGTTTCGTCTCAGACTATCTGTGCGCGGGGTGCGCGGCGGTGTGGTGTACCGGAGCCGCCGCCGGCTTGTTCGCCTTGGGCAGAATCACAACGCCATCCTTCATGATGATCTGAATGGGATCGGGAGTGAAGGAGTCGTAGGTCCCGGTGAGGGTGACGGTCTGTCCGACGGCGGTGGCCGCGGCGATTGCGTCCGCCTTCGTCTGGGCCGCATCGACCGCCTTCTTGTAAGCGGCCTTCTGGGCAACGGTCGCATTCGCTTTGAGCTCGGGGATCGTCTCCGGCGGCGTCATGTTGAAGGTGAAGTCGGCGGTCTTGGGATTGGACTGGATGGCGTCGTCGGTGACGGCAACCTTCAGCACGGTCGGCGAGGAGCTGATGACGAGTGCTCCCGGTATCTGCACCGACTTGCCCTGGATGGTGGCCCAGACCTTGGCGGCCTGTTCGGGTGTGCCTTTCTGCAGGACGTACTCCTTGTCCGAGACGGCGAGGGTGGCCAGGTCGGGAGTGGACTGGAAGATGCCGTTGATGATGTCCACCGGGGTGGGCGCAGGCTTGATCGAGGCGAAGAGGCCCGCGGGCGGGTTCAGATTGGCTGTGGCTGCGGCCACGATTGCATCGTAGCCATCTGTGCCAGCGTGGTACTTCTTGTAGCAATAAGTCGCGGTGGGAGACATCTGCGCCTTGAAGTTGTCCGGCGCGTAGGCCACGGCGCGGCTGGCGTAAAAGGCGCAGTCAAGATAGTCCGGCGGATTGGACTGGTAGTAAGCCGAGCCCAGGTAGAAGATGTCCTGAAGAACCGAGCCGGGCGTCTTGGTGGCTGCCAGCGGAACCAACGCAAGCTCTTTCTTGTAGGCGTCGATGGCGGCCGCGTTGTCGTTCTTATTGAAGGCCGCGAAGCCGATGATGCTGTAGAAGACGGGGAAAGCCGCGGACTGCAGCGCCTTGAAGTCGGCATCGGCGATGGATGCGGGCTTGGGCGCGGCCAGCCCCTTCTGCGCGAACCCGGCGGCGGAGTCCAGCGCGGCCTGCTTGGCTGCCGGATCGGTCAGCGAGTCGGCGTTCTGCTTGCGAAGATATGCCTCGAAGGTCAGCGCGCGCAGGTTCGCGGGATCGAGCTGTAGTACGCGGTCGGCGGCGTCCAGCGTCTTGGCCGGATCGAACTGGCTGTATCCAGTCATCAGCGTCACCAGGGTGTCCTGCTTCACGCTGGAGTTCGGGTAGGCGGCCAGATACGCCTCAATGGCCGATGCCTTGGCCTGCGGGTTGCTCTGGTTCATCGCGTTGTTGTAGACCGTGTATTCGGCGTCGGGCATCTGCACCGGGGCCGCTTGCGATCCAAGTTGTACGGGGGTCTGCGCGAACGCCGTAGACAGACCCAATGAAAGCACGGCACACGCCAGGAGAGAGGCTAAGACGACCTTCTTCATTCAAGACTCCTCAGTCATAATTTGATAGATTCCCGCCGCCCGGTGCTCCCGGGGGTCAAGATGGTTCTCAGCTTCGTGCGTGGAACCTCTCTGCCCCTTCACCGCAGGAACAGTTGCGACCCACTTGTTGCTGATTATAGGAATCCCGCTCTCCCGTGGCAAGTTCCAGAGAAAAAAGGTTGTGGGTCATTTTGGCGCCGCGCCAAACCCGGTCCAGTTCGGCCAGCAGAGCACAGCCTCGGGGCCTGTCCGGGGTGGAGTCGAATGGATGCCCAAAATGGCGCCTGTTGTTTGGTCGCGTTACGTGGATTGCTTTGCCATCGAATGATCGGCAAAAGCGGGCCGCCAAACCGGCCCGCTCTACCCTGTGGTAACTTTGCCATCGGAGCCATACCCATGCATCCGCGCCGCCGAATGGACCGCACCGCACTCTACACTCTGGCCATTTCTCTCTGTGCCGCCGCCGCAACCACCATCGCGCAGAAGCCCATCCAGCTCCGTCCCGTGCAGATCGACAGCGGCAAGCTGCTCGGCGTTCTCACCCCCGACCAGAAAGTCATCGCCTACAAGGGCATTCCCTACGCCGCGCCGCCGGTCGGCGATCTGCGCTGGCGTCCGCCGCAGCCCGTCAGCCGCTGGAAGCACATTCTCTTTGCCCGCGACTTCGGCCCCCACTGCATCCAGTCCGGCGGCTACGCCGACATGGTCTTCCACGACCCCGGCCCCAGCGAGGACTGCCTGACGCTCAACGTCTGGGCGCCCGTCCCAAGCACCGCCAAGCCCGCGCCCAAACATCCCGCGCTCCTCCCCGTCATGGTGTGGATCTACGGCGGCGGATTCACCACCGGAGGCACATCGGAGAACCGTCAGGACGGCCAATTCCTCGCCCATTGCGGCGTGATCGTCGTCTCCATGAACTACCGCCTCGGCGTCTTCGGCTTCATGGCCCTCCCCGAACTCGCCGCCGAGTCCGCAAACAACGCCTCCGGCAACTACGGCCTGATGGACCAGACCGCGGCCATCGCCTGGGTTCGCCGCAACATCGCTGCCTTCGGCGGCGACCCCGCCAACATCACAATCTTCGGCGAGTCGGCCGGATCGCAGTCCGTCAGCGCGCAGATCGCCTCCCCCATCGCTAAAGGGCTCTTCAGTAAAGCCATCGGCGAGAGCGGCGCGATCTTCGATAGCTTCAGCATGACACTCCCGCCGCGCCAGCAGGCCGAGCAGACAGACGCAGCGTGGGCCGAGCGCGCCTTCGGCTCCAGCCGGCTCTTCTACCTGCGCACACTCACCGCCGACGAGCTGATCGAAAAAGCCATGGCGCGCACCACCCAGCCCCCGCGCTTCCAGCCCGACATCGACGGCCTCTTCCTGCCGGACTCCATCGCCAACATCTACGCCGCCGGCCTTCAGGCCCACATCCCCGTGCTCGGCGGATGGAACTCCAACGAGAGTCGCGCCCCCGCCAACACCACAGCCGCCAGCTTCACCGCGCAGGCGCAGCAGGAGTTCGGCGCGGACGCGGACGCCTTCCTCGCCGTCTATCCCGCCACCACCGACGCCGAGGCCCTGCAGTCCGCCAACGACTTCGCCGGCGACCGCTTCATCGCCTTCTCCACCTGGGCCTGGCTGGAGGCGCAGGTCAGGACCGGCGGCGCGCCCGTCTATCGCTACTTCTTCGCGCTCCCCTCGCCCGGCGACCGCAACCACACCGTCGCACAGGGCGCTTTCCACTCCGACGAGATCGAGTACGTCTTCGGCACACTCGACTCGCGCCCCGAGATGGCGCTCCGTCCAGAAGACCGCGCGCTCTCAGATCTCATGAGCCAGTACTGGACCAACTTCGCCAAGACTGGAAACCCAAACGGCGATTCCACCGATCCCATCCTTCCCCGCTGGCTGCCTTACAACGCCGCCGGCGGCTGGCAGGTACTGCACCTCGACGCCAACCCCGCCTCCATACCCGACGCGCTCCGCCCCCGCTACCTCTTCCTCGCCACCCAATGGGGCCACGCCGCCGGCAAGTAAATCCGGGTTTCTCCGTGAGGAACGGATTCAGCGCCTC
>PLOU01000091.1 GCA_003142235.1 Granulicella sp. | reverse complement strand
CTAAGCGAAGAGAGGTTTCGCTCATGCGCCAGGTCGATGATTTTAGTGACGAGCGAAACAAAGATCATTGCGTCCACTGCGGAGGACCTTACGAAACGGACGATCATGTCCCAAGTAAGGTCCTCTTGGACGAGCCGTACCCTGAAAATTTGTCGATTAGCCCATCCTGCCAACGATGCAATAATGAGCTATCCAAGGACGAAGAGTATCTTGCTTGTGTCTTGGAATGTGTCATTTGCGGAAGTGCGGATCCTGATAAAATTCAACGCCCCAAAATCGCGCGACGTTTAGCGAAAAGTCCAAAATTGGCGGCTTTGATAGCAAAGTGCTGCCGAACTGAAAACGGACTAATGATTTGGGACGTCGACATGAATCGAATCAAGAATGTAATTCTGAAGCTTGCACGGGGACACGCTTCATTCGAACTGGCTGAGCCTCGGAACATGGAACCAGACAGTTTCCTTTGTAAGCCACTCGCGACGCTGACCGCTGAAGAAAAATTACGATTTGAGGACGGGCCACAAATTCAGTTTTCAGCATGTCCAGAGGTTGGCAGCCGAGCGATGTCCAGAATACTTGTGCAAGGAACTGATGTTTATGACGAAGGATTTCTTGTAGTTCAGGAAGGCCGCTATAGGTTTCGCGCAACGCAAGAGAACGGGGTCACAATCCAGATGATCCTTCGTGAGTATCTTGCTTGCGAAGTAGTCTGGAGCTAAGAGATCGCCGGGTACCCCATTCCTCGCGCCTCTGTCTCACGCGATGAACACCACCGTCCCGCGCTGCTTCTTTCCTGATAAAATAGAGATACCTCTATGGAAATGGTCGCGCAAAAATTCGAGTCTTTTCAAGAGATCAAAGACGAGGAGTACCGCTACTGGCAGAGCCTATCCGCCAGCGAGCGCATCGCTGCCGGTCATCAGATGAGCGTCGAGGGGTATCGTGCACATGGCCATTCCGCCGATGGACGAGAACTTAAAACAGTTGCTGTCCGCCTTCAACGCAAACCGCGTTAAATACGTTGTCATTGGCGGCTACGCGGTCTTCGTCCACGCCCAGCCCCGCATGACAAAAGACCTCGATGTCTTCATCGAGTCGAGCCTAGAAAACGCCATCGCCACATATAAAAGTCTCGCGGAATTCGGCGCGCCACTCGCCAAGTTCACGGTTGAAGATTTCGCCGACGGAAAGACCATCGGCCGCTTTGGCGTCCCTCCCATCTGCTTCGAGGTCATCCAGAAAATCAATGGAGTCGACTTTGACAGTGTCTATGCGAACAGTGTGACGGTCATGATCGACGGCGAAGTTCCCGCACGCTACATCTCTGCTGAAGACCTCATTACCAACAAACTCGCTTCGGGAAGACCCCAGGACCTGGCTGACGCTGCTGCGGTCCGCCAGGCGCAGGCAGCCAAGAAGAAACCAAAGAGGAATTCTTAAGCCGTCTTGGCCTTGAGTATTTCCAGCGCCTTGGTCAGCGGCTCATCCGCCTGCGCGCCGGGCTTCTTCGCCACCGGCGCTGGGGCAGCGGCCTGCGGCGCTTCATCCTCGTCCACGCCCGCCTGGTTGTCCAGCCCGGAGGCAACCAGAACATTCGGCGTCACGCCGTCGTCCTGCAGCTTCTTGCCGTCGGGCGACTCGTACTTGGCCACCGACAGGATCAGCGCCGCGCCATCCGGCAGATCGAAGGTCTTCTGCTGGGTGCCTTCGCCGAAGGTCCTCTCGCCCACCACGTCGGCGCGCTTGTTGTCCTCCAGCGCGGCGGCCACCAGCTCCGCCGGCCCAGCGGTCCCGCGGTTCACCAGCACCACCACGGGCGCGGTTGCCTGGATGGTCTTGGCCGGGTCGGCGGTAAACACCTGCTTGGGAAACTTCTGACCCTCCAGCGTCGCGATGGTCCCGCTCTTCAGCAGGAAGTTGGCCAGCCGCACCGCCTCCGTCATATCGCCCGCCGCCACATCGCGCAGGTCCAGCAGCACCTTCTTGTTGCCTGCCTTCTGCATTCCCTTCAGCTTGGTCTCCACCTCGTTGACGTGGTCGCGGTCCAGAATCTCCGGCTTCAGGTAGAGGATCGACGCATTCTCATACAACGCCTCGCCCACCGGAGGTTCCACGGTCAGGCTTCGCGTCATGGAAATCTTGTCCGGCTCGGTCCTGCTGGAGCGCACCACGCCAACCGTCAGTGTGCTGCCCGGCGCGCCCTCCAGCATCAGCCGGATCATGGCCAGAGAGATGTCGCGCGTGTCCTGGCCTTCGATCGCCTCCAGGATGTCGCCATCCACCAGCCCGGCCTTGTCCGCCGGCCCGCCCGGCACCACCGACACCACGGTGGCGTACCCATAGCGCTTGGAGACGTTGATCCCCGCCTGCGCCTTGCCGCCCTTGTCCGCCTTGTAGATCGTGTAGTCCTCCGGCGACAGGTAGCTGGAATCCGCGTCCAGCGACTCCAACAGCCCGCGCAGCGCGCCGTTGGTCACCGCCGGAATGTTGGGGTCCGTCACATAGTCCGTCTGGATGTGGCGCAGCACCTCGCTGTACACCTTCATCTGGTTGTAGGCGCCGTCCTGCCCCGTCGCGGCGGCGCTCACGCCGCTGGAGTTCACCCCCAGAAAAACCGTCAGCACTAGGGCAACCGACACCGCGAGCAGCAGAATCTTCGGAATCTTAGGCATATTTCGCAGCATCTCCGCGGGGCCGGTCTGGTTCACAAACCCCGGATTTCCCCCAGTCGCCGGTCAGGATTAGACGCACCCAGACGGCTTCCCGATAGCCAAATCATATACCGCCGCAGCGCGCGCCGCGAATCGGCCCGCTTCGCCGTGACGCCGAAGCGAAACTCCCCACGCCGGCATTCCGGCCGGCAATGGCTTGCAATTGAGAGTTGCACCGCTGGAACAGTATGATAAAAGCCACGTTGCTGTTGGTCGTGTTCTGGGGAACGAAGGGAGTCAGTCCACATGCCGAAGGGCAAGGAGTTTACCGTAACCATTGAGGACAAGCCGGGCGCGCTGGGGAGGTGCTTCGTCGCTCTGGCGGAGCGGGGAGTCAACATCCTGGCCTTTCAGTCCTATGTCGAGGAGGGCGAGAGCCTGACCCGCTTCCTGGTGGACGATGTGGCCGGAGCCCGCGCGGTGCTGGGCGGCCTGAGCATGATCTTCGAGGAGACGGAGGTCGCGGTCGTCAGGGTTGCGCACCGTCCCGGAGAGCTGGGCCGCGCTGCCTCGCGGCTGGGCGCCGGCAAGATCAACATCGACTACTCCTATTGCGGACTGGAGCAGGGATCAACGCAGGAGATCGTGGTCTTCGGGGTGGACAACGTGACCCGGGCCGCAAGCCTGCTCGACGAGCTGGCCGCCGAATCGGCTTGATTCGCCGTTCGCGCCTTTCCTGCACGACCAGTCTTCCCGGTTCGTGCCGAAAAATGCCATCCATGTGGATGAAACTGGTGGCGGTGGTTGGAATCGAACCAACGACCTCGGCGTTATGAGTGCCACGCTCTAACCATCTGAGCTACACCGCCAAGTGTAAAAATGGGCTGCAAAAGGGCAGGAATCGGGCCCGAGCCCCATCTGCGAGACTCAAAAGCACAACTTAGCTATGATACTGGAAACGGCACAGCGAGTGAAGCTCAGCCGATCCTAGTGATCCGGTCGCCTGGCACGCGCTGCATTGCTTGCTACACCAACCGATGACCCCTCCCCTGCGCACGCTCGGCGTCATTCCCGCGCGGCTGGCTTCGACCCGCCTGCCGCGCAAGGTGTTGCGCGAGGTCGCCGGCAAGCCTCTGCTCGCCTGGGTCGTCGAGGCCGCGCGCGCCTGTTCGCAACTCGACCAGGTGCTGGTCGCCGCGGACTCGGAGGAGGTCGCGGAGCTTTGCCATCGCCTCGGCTTCCCCGTCCAACTCACCTCGCCATCGCTCGCCAGCGGCACCGACCGCGTCCACGCCGTCGCGCAGCTCCACGACGCCGATGTCTACGTCAACATCCAGGGCGACGAGCCGCTGCTGCGCCCGGAACACATCATTGCGCTGCTGCGCCCCTTCGCGCGGGCCGAGGTCGATGTGTCTACTCTCAAGGTTCGCTGCACGGAAGAGAACATCGCCAACCCCAACGCGGTCAAGGTGGTCACCGACGGCGACGACCGCGCGCTCTACTTCTCCCGCGCCGCCATCCCCTTCCACCGCGACGCCGCCGGTCCCGTGCCGCAATACTGGAAACACATCGGCCTCTACGCCTACCGCAAGCGCGCGCTCAACCTCTTCCCCACGCTGCCGCCGAGCGCGCTGGAACGCGCCGAGCGCCTGGAGCAACTCCGCTTCCTGGAGAACGGCCTCTGCATCTACGTCGAGCCCACCGAGCACGACACCATCGGCGTCGACACGGAAGCCGATCTGCGCCTGGTCGAGGCCCGCCTCCGCGCACTTCAGATCTAGCGATGCGCTTCCATGATCTCGGTCAGCACTGCGCGCGAGGGACGCACGCGCTCCTCGGACAATGTGGCCAGCGGCTCATCCACCATATTCAGCAGCGTTGAGAAGTCCGTCTGCTGCGTATCGACGTAAAAGACTCCGGTGAGCACCTCGCCCTTCGCGTGCGACTCGATCAGCATCTTCAGCGCCAGCGCCTTGTCGGTGGGCGCGTAATCTTCGTGCAGCTTGCGCAGGCGCAGGTGGGAGCCGTCGTGCAGTTGCACGTCGGTAGTTGTGTCGTGGTCGTAGTCCACTTCGATATCGTCGAAGTGCGATACAAAACCAACCTCGCCGACGGCGTCGTCGTGCTCCTGCATATACTTGTAGCTCTTGGTCGATCCCTCGTGGTCGTTGAAGGTGACGCAGGGCGAGATGATGTCCAGCAGCACTGTCCCCTGGTGCGCAATCGCCGCTTTTAACATTGCCGCAAGCTGCTTCTTGTCGCCCGAGAAGGAGCGCCCGACAAACGTTGCGCCGATCTGGATGCCCAGCGCGCAGATGTCGATGGCGGGCAGCTCGTTGACCACGCCGTTCTTCAGCTTCGCGCCCAGGTCGGCGGTGGCCGAGAACTGGCCCTTGGTCAACCCATAGACGCCGTTGTCCTCCACGATGTAGATCATCGGCACGTTGCGGCGCAGCATGTGGATGAACTGCCCCATGCCGATGGATGCGGTGTCGCCGTCGCCGCTCAGGCCGATGGAGCGCATGGTCTTGTTGGCCAGCAGCGCCCCGGTGGCCACCGCGGGCATGCGTCCGTGCACGCCATTGAAGCTGAACGAGCGCGACATGAAGTACGCCGGCGATTTGGACGAGCAGCCGATGCCGCTCATCTTCATCACGCGCTCCGGCTGGATCCCCATCTCGAAGAATGCCTCGGTGATGCGCTCGCTGACGGCGTTGTGTCCGCAGCCGGCGCACAGCGTGCTCTTGCCGCCGCGGTAGTCGAGGACCTGCAGGCCGATGCGGTTGGTCTTGGCGGGCTTGGGCGCGGCGGGCGCGGTCACAACTGGGGTGGTCATTGCTGGCGTGATCGACATTGGGCTAGCGTGCTCCTTCTTCGGCGGCGATGGCGGTGGTGACCGTGCGTGCGTCGATGGGAAGTCCGTTGAAGTGCAGCACCGGATGCAGCTTGACGGCATCGGCGGGATCGAGATTGATCTTCAGCAGGTTCAGCATCTGGGCGTCGCGGTTCTGCTCCACCACATAGATGCGATCGTGCGCGGCCACGAAGTCCGCGACCTCCTGGGTGAACGGGAAGGCGCGGATGCGCAGGTAGTCGGTTGCCAGCCCGGACTCGCGCTCAAGCTGGTCGCGGCTCTCGATGACAGCCCAGTGGCTTGTGCCGAATGCGATGATTCCCACCTTCTGCTTGCCTGTGCCTTCGACGATAGGTCTGGGCACCAGCGTCTTCGCGGTCTCGAACTTGCGCGCCAGGCGCAGCATATTGTTCGCGTAGTCCTCGGGACGCTCGGAGTAGAGCGCCTTCTCGTTATGGCCGGAGCCGCGCGTGAAGTATGCCGCGGCGGGATGGTCCGTCCCGGGCAGGGTGCGGTAGCCGATGCCGTCGCCATCGACGTCCTTGTAGCGGGCAAAGCCGCCCAACTCTTCGAGCTGCTGCGCGTTGAGAACCTTGCCGCGATTGATCGGCTTCTCCGGATACTCAAAGGGCTCCGACATCCAGTAGTTCATGCCCAGGTCGAGGTCGGTGAGGACGAAGACCGGGGTCTGCAACTGCTCGGCCAGATCGAAGGCCTCGATGCCCAGCTCGAAGCACTCCTTCACCGAGGCGGGAAGCAGCATGACGTGCTTGGTATCGCCGTGCGAGAGGCCCGCGATGAAGCTCAGGTCGGCCTGCGAGGTGCGCGTGGGCAGGCCGGTGGAGGGGCCGGTGCGTTGCACATCGAAGATGACGCCGGGGATCTCGACGTAGTAGCCGAGGCCGGCAAACTCCGCCATCAGAGAGATGCCCGGGCCGGAGGTGGCCGTCATCGCGCGCGCCCCCGCCCATCCCGCGCCCAGAACCATGCCGATGGCGGCCAGTTCATCTTCCGCCTGCACGATGGCGAAGGTCGCCTTGCCGTCCTTCTCCACGCGGTACTGCTTCATGTAGTCGATCAGGTCTTCGACCGTCGAAGTGGACGGCGTGATGGGGTACCAGGCCACAACCGTGACGCCCGCAAACAGCGCGCCCAGTGCGGCGGCGGAGTTGCCGTCGATCAGGATCTTGCCTTCGTTGGCGTTCATCGGCTCGACGACGTACGGGTCCTGCTTGGTCAGCGTGGCCGCGGCATACTCGTAGCCGGCGCGCACCGCGCTCAGGTTCAGCTCCGCCGCCTTCACCTTCCGGGAAAACATCTTGCGGACCGTGGTCTCCAACAACTCCATATCGATGGAGAGAAGCTGCGCCGCCACGCCCACATACACCATGTTCCGCACCAGCTTGCGTAGCTTCGGCTCGGCGCCGGTGGCGGCGGCCAGCCGATCGCAGGGCACGGAGTAGAAGGTCAGGTCCGAACGCAACTCATCCAGCTTCAGCGGCTCGTCGAAGATGACGACCGCGCCGGGTGCGAGCGACAGAACGTCCTCCTGCGCGCGCTCCGGGTTCATGGAGATCAGAATGTCGGTGTCGTTCTTGCGCGCGGTCCAGCCGTGCTTGCTCACCCGGATGGTGAACCAGGTGGGAAGCCCCGCGATGTTGGAGGGGAAGAGGCTCTTGCCCGTGACAGGCACTCCCATGTGAAAAATGCTGCGCAGCAGAACGGCATTGGCCGATTGCGACCCGGAGCCGTTTACGGTTGCAACCTGGATGGAGAAATCGTTGACAATCTGCTTTACGCCGCTCGCAAGGTCCGCTGTCGGCTGGCCCTGTACTTCAAGGTCGCTGGGTATCATTTATGAATGCATCCCTCCCACAGTCTGTAGAGTCGGTTGGTGCTTTATGTCATAGACGAAATAATCTCCACGCTCTCGTCCGGAAGCGCTTCCAAATCCCGCGTACTTGCGATGCACGCTGGCCCTTGGGCACGCAGAGTCTGCTTGCCGTTCCCCAACTTCGATTGTATTCCAGCCAGACCCTCTGAAGATATGAAGGGGGATGAGTCAGCTTGTTGCCGACCCTGTACAATTCGTGTGGCTGCAAGAGGAACAAATAGAGCGGGGTAGAAATATGCCAATATCGTTTGACTTTCCGCAGGGACGACTGGAGCCACGGGAGCCGCGCAGTCCGCGGCTGCGGCGCAAATTGATTGTCTTTCTGATCGTCATCGCCGCAATTCTCTTCGGGACCAAGACCGCGCTCTCGTACTGGGTGGACCTGCTCTGGTTCCGCTCGCTCGGCTACGCGGACGTCTTCTGGACGACGTGGCGGATCGAGTGGGGCGTCTTCGCAATCTTCGCGGTCGCAACCTTCGTGATTTTATACGGCGCATTTCTCGCGCTCAAGCGGGCCAGCCAGGCCAGCCTGCCCAGCGCTCGCCAGATCATCCTCGGCGGGCAGCCGGTGAATCTTTCCATCGAACCTGTGCTGCGCATCGTCGGCATCGTCGGTTCGCTCGCGGCCGCGGCCCTCTCCGGGACCGCGATGATGGCAGAGTGGCCGACGCTGGCGCTCTTCTGGTACGCGCCTCATGCATCCGGCAGCATCAGTGATCCCATCTTCGGCCGCCCGCTCAACTTCTTCCTCTTCACCCTGCCCGCGTGGCAGCTCCTGCTGGGCTGGCTGCTCACGCTGGCGGTGATCGTGTGCGTCGTCGCACTGGCGTTGATCGCCATCGCCGGCGGCTTCAGCCTGCTGGACAAGCGCGCGGGCAGCCACTCCGTTCCGGCCTGGCGCGGGCTCTCCATCACGGTTGCGTTTCTGTTGCTGGTGGTCGCAATGAACGTGTACGTCAGCCGCTTCCAGAGCTTGCTGGACCATCACACCATCTTCGAGGGCGTCAACTACACGGACGCGCATATCACGCTGGCCGGGCTGCTGATCGTCTGCGCGGCGCTTCTCTTCGGCGCAGTCATCGCGCTGGTCAACGCGGCGCGTGGCACGCGAGCAAAATTGCTGGTCGCCTCCGTGGTTCCAGCCGCCGCCTGCTATCTCGTGCTGAGCGTGGTGGGCTGGTACGTCAGCAACTTCATCGTCAAGCCGAACGAGCTGGTGCGCGAGACTCCCTATATCGCCAACAACATCAAGTTCACCCAGCAGGCTTATGGGTTGGACCAGTTCACCCAACGCGAGTTTCCCGCCGAGACCACGGTCGATGCCGCCGACCCGGCAAACAACCAGCCCACGCTGCAGAACATCCGCCTGTGGGACTGGCACGCGCTACAGGACACCCTGCGCCAGGAGCAGGAGATTCGCACCTACTACGACTTTCCCGACATCGACATCGATCGCTACAATCTCGACGGCACAACGCGCGAAGTGATGCTGGCGGCGCGCGAGTTGAACGTCGAGAAGCTGCCCGAGAGCAGCCGCAACTGGATCAACGAGAAGCTGGTTTACACCCACGGCTACGGCGTCACCATGAACCCGGTGAACGGCTTCACGTCGGAGGGGCTGCCCACGCTGCTGCTCAGCAATATGCCCGTGCAGAGCACCGTGAAGGGCCTGAATGTGACCCGGCCCGAGATATATTTCGGCGAGATGACCGATAACGATGTCTACGTCAAGACGCGCCAGCAGGAGTTCGACTTCCCACAGGGCGAGACCAACAGCGTCACCTCCTATCAGGGGACCGGCGGCATCGTTCTGGGCGGATTTCTGCGCCGCGTTCTGCTCGCCTTCGAGCGCGACGATCTGGACAAGCTGCCCTTCAGCGACGACGTCAATCCGCAGAGCCGCCTGCTGATGCGGCGCAACATCCGCGAGCGCGTCGCGACCCTGGCGCCCTTCCTCACCTTCGACCAGGACCCCTACATGGTGGTCGGCGACGACGGCCGGCTCTCCTGGGTGATGGATGCGTTCACCACATCCGACAGCTATCCCTACTCCACTCACTACGACCTCGACGACAACTCCATCAACTACATGCGCAACAGCGTCAAGGTGGTCATCGACGCCTACAACGGCACCACCACCTTCTACGTCTTCGACAACAACGACCCGGTGCTGGCGGCCTATCGGCGCATCTTCCCCAGCCTCTTCAAGGACGCCTCGCTGATGCCCGCCGACCTGCGCAAGCACGTGCGCTACCCGGAAAAATTATTCAAGCTGCAGGCGCAGGTCTATGGCCTCTACCACATGACGGACCCGGCGGTCTTCTTCAACCGCGAGGACCTGTGGACGGTGGCCACCGAGACCAACGGCCAGAGCAGCGATGGACAGCAGACAACCGCGCCAATGCAGCCCAACTTCGTCCTGATGAAGCTGCCCGGAGAGACGGGCGTGGAGTTCGTGGAGATTCTTCCCTTCACGCCTGCCAACCGCAACAATCTGATCGGATGGATCGCCGGACGCTCGGACGGCGCGAACTACGGAACCTCCGTGGTCTACGACTTTCCCAAGACCAAGTTGGTGGACGGCCCGCAACAGATCGAGTCGCGCATCGACCAGAACGCGCAGCTCTCCGGCCAGTTGACGCTGTGGAACCAGCAAGGCTCGCATGTGCTGCGCGGCAGCTTGCTCGTCATCCCCTCCGGCAAGGCGCTGCTCTACGCCGAGCCGATCTACCTGCAGGCGCAGCAGAGCCCCATGCCGGAACTGCGCCTGGTCGTCCTCGCGCTGCAAGACAAGCTGGCCTACGGACCAACCTTCGAGTCGGCGCTGGCGTCGCTCTTCGGCGGAGAGACCTCGTCGCTGAGTTCCACCGAATCCGCGCCAGCCGCGCCGCAAACTGCATCTGCATCGCAGGCAGCGCCGAAGGTTGCGACGGATACTAACGGGCTGATCGCGGAGGCGGGCAAGGACTTCGCCGACTATCAACGCCTCACCGCGGAGGGCAAGTCAGGCGACGCTGGCCAGAAGCTCGATCAACTGAAGCACGTCCTCGATCAACTGAACGCGCAGAAAAAATAAACTCGACGTTTCGGCCGCACTGCCATCGGCTCTTTGTAATCTTTTTGTATCCGCATTGCGCAGCCGTCCATGCGGCGGGAAGATTATGTAAAGCGTGTCACCACGATCCAGCTACGCCGCCGTCTTCCTTCCCCCACAGACGACTCCCCGGTTCATCGCGATTGCCCGCCCGGCATCACTCGGAGGCAAACCATGAACGCGCTTCTCATCTATCCCCGCTTTCCCGACACCTACTGGAGCTTCAAGCACGCGCTCTCGTTTCTGGGCAAGCGCGCGGCCCAGCCTCCTCTGGGGTTGATGACCGTCGCCGCGCTTCTGCCCGCGCACTGGAAGAAGCGGCTGGTCGATACCAATGTGGAGCGGCTCACCGATAAGGACCTCGCGTGGGCCGACGTTGCGCTCGTGAGCGGGATGCATGTGCAGCACGAGCATCTGGCCTCCATCGTCGAACGCTGCCGCGCGCGCGGCCTGCGCACCGTGATCGGCGGCCCCATCGCCAGCAGCATCTCCGCGAAGGAGCTGCGCGCGGACCACGTCGTCATCGGCGAGGCGGAAGAGTTGATCGCAACCCTGGCGCGCGATCTGGAGATGGGCCAGGCCAGGCAGCTATACGAGGCGACCGAGCGCCCAGCCATGAACATCAGTCCGCTGCCCGACCTCAGCCTCATCAAGATGAACCGCTACAACACCATGACCGTGCAGTACTCACGCGGCTGCCCGTTCAACTGCGAGTTCTGCGACATCATCGAGATCTACGGCCGCCAGCCGCGCACCAAGGCGGTCGAGCAGGTGCTCGCCGAGCTGGACCAGTTGCAGCAGGCGGGTTGGCGCGATGCGGTCTTCGTGGTGGACGACAACTTCATCGGCAACAAACGGCGCGCCAAGGAACTGCTGGCCGCGATGGTCGAGTGGGGACGCATCCACGGCCGGCCCTTCCGGTTTCTTACCGAGGCTTCGCTGAATCTGGCGGACGATCCGGAGTTGCTGCAACTGATGAAGGACGCCGGCTTCAGCTCCGTCTTCCTCGGCATCGAGACCCCCGACGAGATCAGCCTCATCGCCAACCACAAGATGCAGAACACCCGGCGCGACCTGCTCGAAAGCATCGCAACGATCCAGCAGTACGGCATCGAGGTGATGGGCGGATTCATCCTCGGCTTCGACACCGACCGCGAAGACGTCTTCGACCGCATGGTGGAGTTCATTCAGAAGAGCGCGATCCCCATCGCCATGGTCGGCCTGCTACAGGCCATGCCCGGCACGCAGCTCTTCCGCCGTCTGCACAGCGAGGGACGCATTCTGAATGGTGGCGATGGCGACAACACCGACTGCACGCTGAACTTCATCCCGCGCATGGACTCCGCGCGCCTGGTGGAGGGCTATCGCTCGGTGATGCGTCGCATCTACTCGCATGAAGCCTACTACGAGCGGGTAAAGCTCCTACTCAGCCGAAGCCGTCCTACCAGCATCGGACGCTTCACCTTCGCCAACCTGCGCGCATTTTTCTCTTCCGTCGTGCGCCAGGGGGTGCTGAGCAGCGGCCGGCTCAGTTACTGGCGGTTCGTGCTGTCCACCGCCCTGCGCACTCCGCGCTCTTTCGGCAAGGGCATGACCCTGGCGGTGATGGGCTACCACTTCCAGATCATGACCGAGCGCCTGCTGGAACAAGAGTAATGGATGGACAGTTATGCTGCCATTCCCTTTCGGGCTGAGTCGTGCAACATATATGGTTGTGCAGCTTGATCGGAAGGGCACGGCTTCAGCCGTGCCGTCATTCTGGCGAAGCCCCCATGAGTCGTCATTCTGGCGAAGCCAGAATCTCCGTATTTGTCTTTGCTCTAGCTTTGTTTCTTTGGAGGGAGCAGGGGGCTTCAGCCCCCTGAATACTTTGTTTCTTTGGAGGGAGCAGGGGGCTTCAGCCCCCTGAATATAGCCAATGCATTCGAGGGGCTTTAGCCCCGGGCCTTCTGCCAGGAATGGCAATCAAGCCTTTATCCGCAATCTCTTCAGCCGTGCCGAAAACCATCCAGGTTTGCATTCGTATCGGCCGCAAATTCCCTCTGGTGTATACTCAATTTCATGATTTCCCGCACCACCCCCGTTGAGGCCATGGCCATGTGTAGCTGCATGTGTAGCCGACGCGTGGGTGTGTGTGGAAACAGTCTGATGCGCTAGTCGCAGACGAGATCAGCTTCCAAACGGCTCACGGTCCTCAAGGGACGGTGGGCCTTTTTCATTGTTCCGGGGATTGTTCTTCCAACAATCAACGTAAAATAACCAACGGACAAAGGAGCAGGGAATGTCAGAGCAAACCGCAGCACCCAAGCAGCATCTTGCCACGCTTGCAGTTCACGCCGGCCAGGTGGTGGACCCCGCCACCAACTCGCGCGCCGTGCCCATCTACCAGACCACCTCGTACGTCTTCAACGATTCCGACCACGCCGCGCGCCTCTTCGGCCTGAAGGAGTTCGGCAACATCTACACCCGCCTGATGAATCCGACCACCGACGTCTTCGAGAAGCGCATCGCNNGGCACCTACAACCTCTTCCACTACACGCTGCCCAAGCAGGGAATCAAGGTGCGCTTTGTGGATGCGGACGACTTCGCCGGCCTGCGCGCCGCCATCAATCCAAAAACCCGCGCGCTCTACACCGAGACGCTGGGCAATCCCAAGCTGGACGTCGTCGACATCGAAAAGCTGGCCGCCATCGCGCATGAAAACGGCCTGCCGCTGATCGTCGACAACACCTCGGCCTCGCCGGCGCTGGTGAGGCCCATCGAGTGGGGCGCGGACATCGTACTCAACTCCGCCACCAAGTTCATCGGCGGCCACGGCACCACCCTCGGCGGCATCATCGTCGATGCGGGCAAGTTCGACTGGAAGGCTTCGGGCCGCTTCAAGGACTTCGTCGAGCCCGATCCCTCCTACCACGGCCTCTCCTACACCGAAGCCTTCGGCCCGCTGGCCTTCATCCTCAAGGCGCGCGTGCAGGGGCTGCGCGACACCGGCGCGGCGCTCTCGCCGTTCAACTCCTTCCTTCTGCTGCAGGGAGTGCAGACGCTGCATCTGCGCCTGGAGCGCCACTCGCAGAACGCGCTCGCCGTGGCCACGCATCTCGAGTCGCACCCCGGCGTCGAGTGGGTCAACTATCCCGGCCTCAAGTCCAGCAAGTACTTCGCGCGCGCCGAGAAGTACCTGCCCGGCGGCAAGGGCGCGCTGGTCACCTTCGGCATCAAGGGAGGCTCCAGCGGCAGCGCCTACGAGGCGGGCAAGAAGCTCATCAACTCCGTCAAGCTCTTCTCCCACCTCGCCAACATCGGCGACTCGAAGTCGCTCATCATTCATCCCGCCTCCACCACCCACGCGCAACTCACCGTGCCGGAGCAGGCCGAGACCGGCGTAACTCCTGAACTCGTCCGCCTCTCCGTCGGCATCGAGGACATTCGCGACATCCTCGCCGATCTGGATCAGGCAATCCTCGCCGCCAACGGCCTGGGCAAGTAGAATCAAGCGGAGCACTAAACGCATGACTGAAGAAGATCCAATCCCAATACCAACCCCCGCCTTCGAGGGAGACTTCGTCATCGACGAAGTTCTCTCCCTCGAGAGCGGCGAGATCCTCGTCAACCCCACGCTGCACTACGCCGTCTACGGCCAGCTCAACCGAGCGCGAGACAACGCCGTCCTGGTCTGTCACGCCTTGTCCGGCAACGCACTGGTCGGCGCATGGTGGCCGCAGCTCTTCCTGCCCGGCGACCTGGGCCTGCTCGATCTCACCCGCGACTGCGTCATCGGCATCAACATCTTTGGCTCCTGTTACGGCTCCACCGGCCCGCTCTCCATCGACCCCGCCACCGGCAAGCCCTACGGCCCCACCTTCCCCCTCATCAGCATCCGCGACATCGTCAACGCCCAGGTCAAGCTCATCGACCACCTCGGCATCGACTGCCTTAAACTCGTCCTCGGCGCATCCATCGGCGGCATGATGGTCCTCGAGTGGGCCATCCTCTTCCCCGAGCGCGTCGCCCGCGCCATCGCCATCGGCGTCGCCCCGCTCGGTGCCATGGGCCTCGGCCTCAACCATCTCCAGCGCCAGGCCATCATGCTCGACCCGGCATGGAAGGGCGGCTACTACCAGCCCGGCCAGGGTCCCACCGTCGGCCTCGCCCTCGCCCGCGCCCTCGGCATGATCAGCTACAAGTCGGTTCCGCTCCTGGAGGAGCGCTTCGCCCGCAAGCCCAACCGCTACGGCGACGAGAACCCCTATCTCTCCACCTCCGCCGGGCAGAACGGTCGCTTCGACGTCGCCGGCTACCTCGACTACCAGGGCCAGAGCTTCATCTCCCGCTTCGACCCCAACTCCTACGTCTCCATCACCCGCACCATGGACATCTTCGATCCCGTCCGCGCCCACGAGACGCCCTACGCCGCCTACGCGCGCATCGCCGCGCACCTCACCCTAGTGGGCATCTCCACCGACTGGCTCTTTCCGCCCGAGGACGTCCGCTCGCTCGCCGCCATCATCCGCGCCGCCGGCGCACGCTGCGACTACCGCGAGATGGCCTCCAACCACGGCCACGACGCCTTCCTCGCCGAACCCGACACCCTCGTCCGCCTCCTCACCCCCGTCTTCGACTAGCTCGATGATGGACGCGGACCGTTGCACGCCTCTAAGAACTTGACAGCATAACGCGTCAGAACAAGCTTGTAGCCGACCTCTGGTTCGTCTTCGTCGTCACCCCGGGTCATACCATAGTCTCTTCGGATCAGTCCAAGTCGCTCGAAGGTTTCGGAAGACGCAGCAGGTGATGCTCCCCGCATTTCGGTGAATGCGTAAGTGACAGTTGAACCAGCTAGTGACTTTCGATCGCTGGATTTCTTGAGGCTCTTCCAGACGTGTTGCAGGTGCCTTGCTTCATCGGGCGTTAGCTGCTTGAGTGTCTCGACAAATGACGGTGAAACTGAATCAGTCTGTTGTGATGCTGTCGCCAGCAACCCTGCCCAAAGGCTTTGGAGAGTCTCGTCGTCTTCCAGGGATGACGCTTCGAGGATCGGGAGAGCCAAACGCGGCGGTACCGCGTTAGGGGGAAGGTTCGCGTCGCTGAGAATCTTTTGCGTTTTGGTAAGGACGCTGACCAAGTTTTTCAGTCTGTATACCTTGGCGTTGTCGCCTAGTAACAGTCCATATTCCTCGGCCATTGGCGCAAAAAGTTTGTGGATAATATCCGCAAGATTGCCGAAAGCTCCCGATTTGATGATTTCCGATGCGTCGCTCATTCCAGTCAATATACTCCGGCAGGTGACCAGGACCACGCCGCCAGAACCCCCTGCGGGCTGAAGGCCCGCACTAAAAACCGGGTGCCCCGCATCTCGATTCTGAGATATGGGATCAACTCACCCCGTCGTCATTCTGAGCGCAGCGAAGAATCCCCCTATCGTGTTCGTAGCGCGTATGCGATCAGCGTTTCGCCGTGCAGACCATGTGCGGCGTTGAAGGCCTGGTTGCTGGCCTCTTCGAGCGTGGGGATGGTGGGCTCCAGCTCGCACGCGACGATCTCATCGGTCGTGGCGTGGATGTAGCACAGCTCGCAGGTGGCCAGGTTTCCCTCTTCGGTCCGCATGGGTGGGCCAAACGTCCGGCACAGGATGGGGCGCGATTCGTAGAGGTCGCAGGTGCCGTGGTCGAGGTCGAGCACCGGACACGGCTCGTCGTTGGCAAACTCCTCGAAGAGAATCGACGCCTCATAATCCTCGTTGAGAATCCCCGTGGCGCGGTCGCCGGGAAACCAAGGGTCGAGGCGCGCAAGGGATTCGGCGACGCGTGCGTGCAGGCGCGCGGCTCTTTGTGGATCAGTCTGTTCGAGCGATGCAAGCCCCGCGCGAAGCCGCGCCGCATCTTCCTGCGCGATGGGGAAGACTCCGATGCAGCACTGCGAGCAGCCAGGTTTGCAGACCAGGTGCTTCCCGCCGCGCAGATAGGCATCCGCTACGGCAGCGTCGACGATCTGGATGAGGTCGGGCATTCTGTTTCCATCGGAGGGTCGAGCTTCACGCAATGCCCACTCAACCAACCCATCAGCGGATCTGGCAGGAACCCCGGCATGATGGTGAAACTGCATGAATGGGACACTAGACCAAAATATCATTTCACTGAGATGTGTCTATCCTGCACTGCCGTCTCGCGCCGATTGCTGGATAGTTCTCCCGCGCCAATTGCCCTATCCCCTCCCGTGTGGAATGATGGATGCGGCGAAAAATCAGTCGTTTCCATAAAGGTCAGAGGTCAGCATGATAGCGGCAAACATGGAACAGCGGTCTTGGAAGAGCAATCAATCAGCCAGCTCCCCGGCGTACCAGGCATTCAGCACGGAGGCCACACAATGACAACCAGGCCACTCGCCCCGTCTGACACCCGCGCCCTCATCGCCGTCGATCTTGGCGCCGAAAGCTGTCGCGTCTGCCTGCTGCGCTGGAAGGACGGACGCCCCTCGATCCAGGTCGTCCACCGCATCCCCAACAATCCGCGCGAGATTGACGGCGGCCTGCACTGGGACCTGAAGGCCATCACCGGCGGCCTGGAAGAGGGACTGCGCAAGTGCGCCGCGCTCGCCCCCGAGGGCATCCGCTCCATCGCCGCCGATGGCTGGGCCGTGGACTACGTGCGCGTGGACGCCAACGGCGCGCCGCTGGCCGACCCCTTCTGTTACCGCGACCCGCGCAACACCGAGTCGCAGAACGCAGCCCATCGCCTGCTCAGCCAGGAGCGCATGCGCCAGCTCACCGGCGTCCAGATTCTCCCCTTCAACACCGTCTACCAGCTCTACGCCGACAAGCTCGCCGGCCTGCCCGATTCCGAAGCCAAGCAATGGCTCAACTTCCCCGAGTATCTGCTCGCCCACTGGGGCGGCGAGCACGTCTCCGAGTACACCAACGCCACCCACACCGAGCTGGTCGACCTCAACACCAAGCAGTGGTGTCAGGAGATCTTCACCGCCCTCGGCCTCAACCCCGCCTGCGCGCCGAAGCTCGTCCCGCCCGGCACCGCGCTGGGCAAGCTCAGCGGCCCGCTGGCCAAGCTGCCCGCCTTCCGCGACACCACGCTGATCGCGCCCGCCTGCCACGACACAGCCGCCGCTATCGCCGGCATTCCCGCCACCGGCACCGACTGGGCCTACATCAGCTCCGGCACCTGGTCGCTGGTTGGCATGTTGCTCCAAAAGCCCTGCAATAGCGTGGGCTCAACCGCCGACAACTTCACCAACCTCGGCGCGGCCGGCGGCGGCATCTGCTTCCACAAGAACGTCAACGGCATGTGGTTGATCAGCCAGTGCACGGCCCAGTGGGCTCTGGACGGCAAGACGTGGTCCATCGTCGATCTCGTCGCCGCCGCCGAGAAGATCCCCTGCCCCGTCGGCCTGCTCGACGTCGACGATCCCGACCTGCTGTTGCCCGAGCACATGCCGCAGCGCATCAATAATCAACGGAAGAAACACGGTTTAGCCCCGCTCGATGAGAGCCCCGCCAACGCGCCCGCCTTCGCCAGCCTCATCTTCCACTCGCTCGCCGCGCGCTACGCCGCGGTGCTCAACCGCGTCGCCTCACTCACCGGCAGCAAGCTGAAGCGCCTCTTCATCGTCGGCGGAGCCAATCAGAACGCATTCCTCAATCGCCTCACCTCAGAGGCCACCGGCCTCGAGGTCTTCCGCGGATCGCCTGAAAGCTCCACCGTCGGCAACTTCGCCGTGCAGATGGCGACCCTCGAAGGCGACCGCGACGACGCCACCGGGGCCAACGCGGAAGCCGTCGCCCACTGGGCCGGCCTCTTCATCGAGGCCCTCGACCAGGCCACCGCCAACGCAAAAGTCTAGTCAGATTCACTCCAGGGGAGGACGCATCTCAGATGCGTCCTCCTGCACCATCCGATCGGCCGAGAGCATCTGAAAGTCTCGCTCTTGGCCGATCGACACCCACTGCAATGACCTGCGGTGAAGCGCTCTAATAGCGGGCGGTTCCGGGAACGATTCCGGCCAGTTCAACGGGGAGAACAAGCGCCTCTTCCGTATCTCCCATCGAAAACGGCTTGAGGGTATATTGCCCGCGTGAACAGCCTACATCGAACAGAAGATGGTCGGGATAGAGCAGGGACCGTATGACGGCGCTCTTGTCTGCATCTACGCCGGACTCGTTAGCGCGCTGGATCTCCATGAGGATCGGCGGGCGGTCCCGCCAGAGTGTCTTGCGAAACCCGTCCAACGCATTCACCTCATAGCCCTCGACATCGATTTTAAGCAGGGAGATGGGAGGCAAACTGTTGGCGGCAAAGAAGTCGTCGCCTCGCACCACCTGGACCGGGATGGATTCGGCGGAGGCGTTGTCTGGAAGAAGGTCGCCAAGCGTGCCGGTGCCCTGATTGGCCCCCGTGGGCGGGTGAAAAACGCCAGTCTCATTGCGATTGCCGAGAGCGACGGGAAAGACCGTTGCGTTGCGAACCATGGCGTGGTTGAGCTTGCGCTCCATCTCCTGACGCACCACGGAGAACGGCTCAAAGCAGAACACCCGGTCTGCGTGGCTGGACATGAAAAGCGAGTGATGCCCAATATTGGCTCCCACATCGTAGAAGTTGACCGGCTTTCCCTGAGCGCGCAGCGCGTCGGCCAGTGCGGCCAGAAGATGCAGTTCGCCGACTGCGTAGGCCCCATAATAGAAGACCGTCCAGTCGATGAAGTTGTTCAGGTTGCCGGAATAGGAGAGGCCAAAAAAGTCGATCTCGAAGGGCTCAGATATATGGTGGTCGGGATCGGAAAAGTGGCGCAGTACCCGGTCGCGGCCGCGAAGCCAGTACCGATGCCCAAGTGCCCGCAAAGTTCTCTGTTTCAAAGACATCTTCATACGGGCATCATAGCCACTCCTCTCAGCGAGCACAATTTTCCCCTTTGCAGGCCAAGCGCCCCACTCCGCCCCACCTATTTCCCGGCCCCATCCTCCACCAACCCGCGCTCCTTCAGCATCGGTCCCGCTGTCGGCTCCCCGCCCAGCCATACCGCGTACATCTTCCCCAGCTCCTCGGTGTATCCCTTCGACAGCACCATCCTGCGGAAGCGCTCTCCGTTGGCGCGCGTCGGCCCGCCGTGCTCCGCGAACCACTGGTACGCATTGTCGTCCAGCATCTCGCTCCACAGATACGCGTAGTATCCCGCCGCATATCCTTCACTCCATATGTGCGTGAAGTAGCTCGACCGGTAGCGCGGAGGCACCGTCGCCAGCGCAATCTTCTTCCGCTCCAGCGCCGCCTTCTCGAATTCATCGGGGTTCTGCAACGGGGCCGTCGCCGGCAGCGTATGCCACTGCATGTCCAGCTCCGCCGCCGCCAGCAGCTCGGTCAGCATGTATCCCTGGTTGAACTTGTCCGCCTTGCGCAGCTTCGCCGCCATCTCAGCCGGCATCGGCGCGCCGGTCTTGTAGTGCTTCGCAAAATGGTCGAAGACCGCCGGATAGCTCGCCCAGTGCTCGTTGAACTGCGAGGGAAACTCGACGAAGTCGCGCGGCACATTCGTCCCCGACAGCAGCGGATACTCCACGTTCGAGAACATCCCGTGCAGCCCGTGGCCGAACTCGTGGAACATCGTCGTCACATCGGTAAAGCTGATCAGCGCCGGCTCGCCCGCCGCGGGTTTGCTGAAGTTGGCCACGTTGTAGATCACCGGCAGCGTGCCCAGCAGCTTCGACTGGTCGACAAAGTTGCTCATCCACGCGCCGCCGCCCTTGTTGTCGCGCTTGAAGTAGTCGCAGTAGAACAATGCCAGCGGTTTGCCGCTCGCCTCGAAGACCTCGAAGACGCGCACCTCCGGCGCATACACCGGAATGTCCTTGCGCTCCTTGAAGGTCAGCCCGTACATCTGGTTCGCCGCATAGAAGACGCCATTCTGCAATACATTGTTCAGCTCGAAATATGGCCTCACCTGCGCGTCGTCGATGTCGTACTTCGCCTTGCGCACCTGCTCGGAGTAGAAGTCCCAGTCCCACGGCTGCAACTGGAACCCGCCCTTCTGCGCGGCGCCCGCGCCCTGAGAATCGATCGCCGCCTGGATCTCCTTGCTCTCCGCCACCGCGTTCGCCGTCGAAGCCGGGACCAGCTCATCCATGAAATTCACCGCCGCCTCGGGCGTCTTCGCCATCTGGTCTTCCAGGTCCCACGCCGCGAAGTTCGCGTAGCCCAGCAACTTCGCCTTCTGCGCGCGCAACTGCGCTAGCCGCGCAATCGTATCCCGCGTATCGTTCGCGCCGCCCCGTTCCGCGCGGTTCCAAGAGTCCTCGAAGACCGCCTGCCGCGTCGCCCGGTCCTCCAGCGACACCAGCACCGGCTGCTGCGTGGTGTTCTGCAGCGGCAGCACATAGCCCTCGACCTTGCGTCCCTTCGCCGCCTCCACCGCGGCCTCCAGTTGCGCGTCCGTCAGCCCCCTCAGCGCACTCTTGTCAGTCGTCGAGTAGGCCGCCTCCTTGGTCGCCGCCAGCAGCTTCGTCCGAAAGCCATTCTCCAGCGTCGACTCCTCCTCGTTCAGCTTCTTCAGCTTCGCCTTGTCCTCCGCAGACAGGTTCGCGCCCTGATGCACAAAATGCTTGTAGTACACATCCACCAGCCGCCGCGACTCCGCATCCAGCCCCAGCGAATCGATCTGTTTATGGATCGCCTCCACCCGCGCAAACAGCTTCTCATTCAAAAAAATCGCATCGTCGTGCGCCGCCCGCTTGGGCGACTCGATCTCGTCCACCTTCTGTAGCGTCGGGTTCGTGTTGGCCTGCGTCACGCCGTCGAAGACCTCCGCCACGCGGGTGTAGAGCTGCCCACTCTTCTCCAGCGCCACCAGCGTGTTCTCGAAGGTCGGCGCGGCGGAATTGTTCGCAATCGCCTCGACCTCCTTGATCTGCTCCGCCATTCCGGCCTCCAGCGCCGGCTGATAGTCCGTGTCCTTGATGCGGTCGAACGGCGGCGCGTGATAGGACAGCGTGCTCTCCGCATAGAACGGGTTTGCCGGCCCAAACGCCGCCGCCTGCCCCGCCGCACTCATCCCGCCCGCACCCGCCATCGCCGCACCCACCAACACCGCCATCGCCATCCCCCAAGCTCTCCTCATGCTCATCTCTCCTCACACAGAAAACATTACACTCCACCCCAACTGCAAAAAACAAAGCAGCAGCAAGGGTGGAGCAGAGCTCTTCGATTCAGCCGCAACTGTCAAGCGCCAAAGGCGCGCTCTATAATAGCCTGGGGCAGGCAGCCCCAGGTCAGGCCCAGTCCAAATCCCTAGAGGACTGAAAGCCCAACCTATGATTTCACGCACAGAACACTATTTATGCAGCGGAATATCCTCCACATGCCCCGGCTGGTCGAGGAGCTGAATTCCGCTGGCTGGTCCCAGTGCGGGGTCCGTCCACTGCCGCAGAGCCCACACCACCTGCTTCGCCGGATTCACCTCGATCAGTTGCACCGTGGTCGGCCACTGGGCGGGGTCCTTCACATCGTTGGGAATCCAGTTGGAGAAGACCGTGTCGCCGTTCGCCAGCCGCGCCACATCCTGAATGCATCCGAGCTTGTACCCGGCATCGGCCAGTTCTTTGCGTTCGATCTGCCACACAACATCGCCCTTCTTGTTCACCTCGACAATGCCGCCCTTCGAATTTCCCGTAATCAGGGTATTGCCGTTGGCCAGGCGCACCGCAGCCCACGGGCTGGGGGTCACATAGTTCCACACCACCGCGCCTTCGCTGTCGTATTCGGTAACGCGATTGTCGTCCATGTGGGCCACCAGAAATGTCCCCGCGGCGGTCATGCGCGCTCGCCGAAGCTGTGGATGTGGCTGCGTCGGATCGCCGGGCTTCACGTCCACTTCCTTCTCCACGGCATTGGTCTTGGTGTTGATCAGCCGCATCCGGATGGGGTCTCCGTTCTCCGTCACCAGCACATGGTCCAGCCCGATGGCCTGGATCGAGTGCAGCTCCCCGCCCGCGCGCGCGTCAATGTGCCACACGATCTTCTTGTCCGGCGTAACGATCGACGCACCGCGCCGGCTGGAAAAGACCACGTTGCCGTTGGCCAGCAGGGTGCAGTCGCCCAGTTCCTCGAAGTCCTTCTGGCCGCCGAACTGGATGTCGTACGGAATGGAGTAGGACCACGCCGGCTTGCCGTCGCGAATAATCCAGATCGTCTGCTCGGGGTTCACATAGTTCCACTCGCCGCAGTAGAGAAACGGGTGTTGTGCCAGCCCATTGCCCGGCAACACCGCCGGCGAGTTCGGCACTGTAGACGCAACCGCAGCAGGCGTAACCNNCTGCAGGCGCAACGGCAGCAGCGGCACGCGTTGCGTTCTGGGCCGCAGCTCCCAGCCCAATGCTCATCATGGTCCCAACAATAACTACGCGACCCAGTAGCATAACTATCTCCCAGTTTCATGCCTCCGCCGAAGCTGCCTGCGCAAGCACCTGCGATTGTACTGTATCCGCCAGTCTCAACTCACCTATCAACTGGCAACTGTTTTCCCGTATTCTGGACGTGACATGACTGACCCCATCCGCATCGGTTCGCGCGGCTCCCAGCTCGCACTCTGGCAGGCCAACCACATCGCCGACGCCCTCGGCGCCGCAGGCCACGCCGTCGAGATCGAGATCATCCACACCACTGGCGACCGCATGGCCCAGCAACCCGACGCTGATGGCCCCGGCACGGACGGCCAACCCTCCCCTGCGCCACTGGCCGGCGGCAAGGGAATCTTCATCAAGGAGATCGAAGAGGCGCTCGCCGAAGGCCGCATCGACCTCGCCGTCCACTCGCTCAAGGACCTGCCCACCGCGCTCGATCCGCGCTTCACTCTCGCCGCCATTCCGCCCCGCGCCGACCCGCGCGACGCCTACGTTTGCCCGCGCCAGAAGGCGCTGCACACGCTGCCCACCGGCGCCCTCGTCGGCACCGCCAGCCCGCGCCGCCGCGCCCAGCTCCTCGCGCTGCGCCCCGACCTCCGCTTCGTCGAGATGCGCGGCAACATCGACACCCGCCTGCGCAAGCTGGCCGATGGCGAGTGCAACGCGCTTGTGCTGGCCGCCGCCGGCCTCGACCGCCTCAACCGCACCGAGTGGCTCCGACAGCGCTTCACCATCGAAGAGATCTGCCCCGCCCCCGGCCAGGGTGCGCTCGCGCTCGAGACTCGCGCCGCCAGCTTCACCCCCACCATCTCCGACCCCGCCCGCGACGACCGCATCCGCAGCATCGTCGCCGCGCTCGACCACCCCGAGACGCGCTTCTCCGTCGAGGCCGAGCGCACCGTACTCGACGCACTCGGCGGCGGCTGCCAGCTCCCCATCGGCGTCCACTGCGCGCCCATCCACGACGTCGCAGACCCCATCCCCAACTCCGGCGCACCCATCGCATGGCGCATCCAGGCCCAGGTCGTCGCGCCTGATGGCGAGCGCATGATCTGCCACTCATCCGAAGTCCCCGCCGGCATCACCGCCCGCGCACTCGGCCTGCGCGTCGCCGAAGACCTCAAATTCCGCGGCGCCCTCGAACTGCTCGCCCCATCCGCCTAATCGCATCCAGCAACAAACTTATGGCCGAAGACGATCTGTCTTCGGCCATAAGTTTCTATCGATCGACGCTATACGAACAGTCGTCTACGGCGTCTTCACAGTATGCGTGATCGTGATCTCAATCAAACCAGAGTCATCGGCGCTGGGCTTCACAATAATTCTCTCGCCGCCCTTCGCTCCTCCAGCGTTTTCTGCCAGCGAGAGCATGGTCTTTCCGTTGCGTTCGGTCGAAGTCGCATTCGGACCCAGCTTGGCCTTATAGAAGCTCAGTACCAAGCTTTCCGGATCGCTGGTCGTATAACTCGCGCTCTCGGTCTCGATGCCAAGCGCCTTCATCCTCATACTGTCTTTTTCCACACGAACCGCACCAGGATAGACGCTGACGCCAAGTTCTGCCTCACTCACATTCGCCGCTTTCCCCGCCGTTAGACCGTGCATCGCCCGCCAGCCCACATACCCGATGCCGCCCACAGCCAACACGCCCAGCCCAATCACCACGGCCAGCACAATCACCACAATCTTCCACCCGTTCTTCTTATTCGGCGGAGCAACGATGCCGCAGGAAGGACAGGAACCCGTGCTCGACTCAAGAGGAACACCACATTCCGCGCAAAAACCGGCCATCTCGTTTCTCCTTGATTCTCTTCCGGCAATCCGCGTAGACGCACGCAGAAGTTCGTCACGCCGGAGTGCACCGAGCTTATTGAAAGGTCATAGTCGAGTCAACGAAAACTTGCCGCAATGGTCTGATCCCATTGCGCGATCTACGCCACGCCGCTCTTGTGCCGAACGTCCGCGCCGCGCACCCAGAAGATCACGTCCTCCGCGATGTTGGTTGCGTGGTCGCCCACCCGCTCCAGATTGCGCGCGATGATCAGCGCGTTCAGGCTCTGCGGCGTCAGCTCCGGCTTCTCCTTGATCAGCGTGCTCAGCGTACTGAACGCCGCGTCGTTCATCTCGTCCACCTGGTCGTCCAGCGTCAGCACCGACTGCGCCAGCTCCGCGTCCGCCTCGATGAACGCCTGTAGCGCCTTGCGCACCATCGACGAGGCCAGCGACGCCAGCCGTGGAATGTCCACCGGCAAGTCGATGTTCGCGAACGCGCCCATCTCGCGCACCCGCACCGCGATGTTCACCGCCTGGTCGCCCACCCGCTCCAGGTCCGCGTTGATGCGGATCACCGACAGGATGAAGCGCAGGTCGATCGCCATCGGCTGCTCCATCGCCAGCAGGTCCAGCGCCAACTGGTCGATCTCGCGCTCCATCCGGTTGATCGCCGGCTCGGAGTGGAACACCAGTTCGCAGATCGAGAGGTCGCGCATGCGGTAGGCCTCGATGGAGCGCTGGATCGCCTGCTCCGCCATGCCCGCCATCATCAGCAGCCGTTCCTTCAGATCGTCGAGGCTTTGCTGAAACTTGATGCGCGTCGTCATCAACCAAACCTTCCCGTGATGTAGTCCTCGGTGCGCTTGTCCGACGGCGTGGTGAAGATCTTGTCCGTCGAGTTGAACTCCACCATCTTGCCGTTCAGGAAGAATCCCGTGTTCTCCGCCACGCGCGCCGCCTGCTGCATATTATGCGTCACAATCACAATCGTATACCGGCTCTTCAACTGGAAGATCAGGTCCTCGATCTTCGAGGTCGAAACCGGGTCCAGCGCCGACGCCGGTTCGTCCATCAGCAGCACCTCGGGATCGACCGCCAGCGCGCGCGCAATGCACATCCTCTGCTGCTGCCCGCCCGACAAACTCGCGCCCGACTTCTTCTTCAACTCGTCCTTCACCTCTTCCCACAGCGCCGCCGCCTTCAGGCTGCGCTCCACCGTCTCGTCCAGAATCGCCTTGTTGCGGAACCCATTCAGCTTCAGCCCGCTCGCCACATTGTCGTAGATCGACATGGTAGGAAACGGGTTTGGCCGCTGAAAGACCATCCCCACGCGGCGGCGAATGTCCACCGGCGAGGCGTCCTTGTAGATGTCCAGATCGCCCATCTTCACCACGCCCGTCGCCCGCGCAATCGGGTTGGTCTCGTGCATCCGGTTCAGGCAGCGCACAAACGTGCTCTTGCCGCAGCCCGACGGCCCAATCAGCGCCGTCGCGTGGTTGGCGGGAATATTCAAATTGATGTCCTGTAGCGTGTGCGTCGTCCCGTACCACGCGTTCAGGTGTTCCACATCGATGCCGGCTCCCACTTAGCTTGCCCCCTTCAGAATGCCTCGTCCCGCATAGATGCGCACCAGCGTCACTGACACCATAATCATCAGGATCAGCACCAGCGCTCCCGCCCACGCCAGCCGGTGCCACTCATCGTACGGCGAGATGGCGTACACATAGATCTGCAACGGCAGCGCCGCAATCGGCTCATTCAGCTTGAAGCTCCAGAACTGGTTGCCGAACGCCGTAAACAGCAGCGGCGCCGTCTCGCCCGCCACGCGCGCAAACGCCAGCATACACCCCGTAATAATTCCCGGCGACGCCGTGCGCAGACTCACCGAGATCACCGTCCGCCACTTCGGCACGCCCAGGCCCAGCGCCGCCTCGCGGATCGCGTGCGGCACCGTCAACAGCATCTCTTCGGTCGTCCGCGTGATCGTCGGCACCATCATGATCGCCAGCGCAACCCCGCCCGAGAACGCCGAAAAATGCATCTGCCGCATCACAATCAGCGAGTAGGCCGCAATCCCCATCACAATCGACGGAATCCCATTCAGCACGTCCGCGGTGAAGCGCACCGCCATCGCCAGCATCTTGCCCCGCCCATACTCGGCCAGATAGACGCCCGCCGCGATCCCCACCGGGACCCCCATCGAACTGGCCAGCGCAAGAATAATTCCCGAGCCCACCATGGAGTTGGCCATGCCTCCGCCCGGCTCGCCCACCGGCGCGGGAATGTGGGTGAAGAACGCCAGGTTCAGCGAGCTCGCGCCCTTGTAGATCAGGTACCCAAGGATCGCCACCAACGGCACAATCACCAGCACCGTGCTCAACACCGCAAGCCCGGTCACCAGATGGTTCACCAGATAGCGCCGCGCCGAGTTCAGCCGCATCCGCCGCGTCTGAAAGTCCATCGGCGGACGCAACAGGCCGTCGTCCCCGCTCGGCGTCACAGTCGGAATAGGGTTCGTGCTCATCTTAAATCGACCTCGCCGGCGCGCCGCGCGTCACCGCCCAAACCAGCGCGCGCGCAATCGCATTCACCACAATCGTCACCAGAAACAGCGCCAGCCCAATCTCGATCAGCGCGCTCAGGTACATGTCGCCGGTCGCCTCGGTGAACTCGTTGGCGATCACGCTGGCCAGCGTATATCCAGGCGCAAACAGGCTCTTCGATATCTCCGGATGGTTGCCGATCACCATGGTCACGGCCATCGTCTCGCCCAGCGCGCGTCCCAACCCCAGAATCACCGCGCCCACAATCCCGATGCGCGCGTTGCGCAGCACGCCGGTGCGGATCATCTCCCAGCGCGTCGCCCCCAGCGCCAGCACAGCCTCGCGCTGCGACACCGGGACCGCAAGCATGATGTCGCGCGTAATCGAGGAGATGATGGGCAGAATCATGATCGCCAGAATAATGCTCGCCGTCAGCATCCCCACGCCGAAGTTGTACCCCCCAAAGAACCCCGTCCAGCCGAGGTACTTGACCAGCAGCGGGCCAAGCTGGTCGCGCATGATGGGCACCAGCACAAAGACCGCCCACAGCCCATACACCACGCTGGGAATCGCCGCCAGCAGCTCGGTCAGAAACGAGATCGGAGCGCGCAGCCGTGCCGGGCAAAGCTCGGCGAGAAAGATCGCGACGCCCAGCGCCAGCGGCACAGCCATCGCCAGCGCCAACAGCGATGTGGTCAGCGTCCCAAAGATGAACGGCAACGCGCCAAAGTCCCCCGACACCGGGTCCCACGCCGAGCGCAGGAAGAAGCCAAAGCCGAACTGCGCCAGGCTCAACTTCGACCGCGCAATCAAAATCGTCAGAATAAACAGCACAATCGCGAAGATGCTCAGCGCGCACACCAGCATCGCCGCCGCAAAGGTCCTGTCCGCAAGCCCGCCGTTGCCGCGCGCGCTCAGGTATTGCCGAATCGGCGAGGGCGGTCCCTCCTGGGCAACCGGCTCGGATGCCGCGACAAAGTTGATGATCGCCGGCGCATGGATCGGCGCCGCATCCATCGGTAGCGAAGGCGCAGTCGGCGGCGACGAAGGCTCCGGCTCTCTCTCAAGGGACATGGACGATGGTGTCACGATATATCTTCAATGGTTCAGCCGTCATTCTGAGCGCGGCTCAGAATCTCTGTATTCCGCAGTTGCTTGTTCTCTCTCTCAAGGCGCACCGGAGGCCGAAAAAACCATGCCGCGCGGCCGCAAATCCATTGCGTCCGCGCGGCACTCACAGTCTACTTGATGGTAGCAATGGTGCGCCGCTCCATCGCCTGCACCTGCGCCGGAAGTGGTGCATAGTCCATCTCTGTGGCCTCGCGCTCGCCATGGTCCAGCATCCATGTCAGGAAGTCCTTCACCGCCACGCCCTTCGCAGGATCGGCAAACTTCAGCGGAATCAACAGGTAGGTAAAGCTCGAGATCGGGTACGAGGCCGCGCCCGAAGCGTTGGTGATCGACACGCGATAGTCCGCCGGCATGGTCTTTGCCGCCGCCGCTGCCGCCGCCGTCACGCCCTCTGGAGATCCCAGCAGAAACTTGCCCGCGGAATTCTTTACCGTGCCATACGCCATCTTGTTCTGTAGCGCATAGATCAGCTCCACATAGCCGAACGAGTACGGCGACTGCCGCACCATCCCCGCTACGCCCTCATTGCCCTTCGCTCCGATGCCCGCCGGCCACTTCACCGAGGTGTCACTGCCAACCTTGCTCTTCCACTCCGGGTTCACCTTTGAAAGAAAGTCCGTAAAGATGAACGTCGTGCCGCTGCCATCCGAGCGGTATACCGGCAGGATGTCATGGGCCGGCAGGTTCGCGCCTGGGTTGTCCTTCACCAGCCGGGGATCGTTCCACTTGGTGATCTTTCCCAGATAGATGTCCGCGATCACGTCGCCGCTGAAGTTCAGTTCCTTGCTCACGCCCGGGATGTTGTACACCGGAACCACCGCGCCCAGCACGGTCGGCAGATGCATCACCTTCACCTTGGCCTCGGCCAGTTGCTGGTCTTTCATCGGCATGTCGCTGGCGCCAAAATCAACCGTGCCCTCCGTCGTCTGCTTGATGCCGCCGCCGGACCCGATCGACTGGTAGTTGATCTTCACGTTGGGATGGAGTTGGTTGTACTCGGTGAACCACTTGTTGTAGATCGGGTAGGGAAATGTCGCCCCCGCCGCCGTAATGTTCTGCGCGCTCGCGCCGACCGCAACCATTGCCAATAAACCTGCTGCAACAAAGTTAAGTCTCACTGGTTCCCCCCTCGAAGTTGGAGCGCCCAGCCTGACCTGCCCAACAACGCAGGCCCAGACGCTTCCTTAGGTACTGCAAACCAGTCTGCCGCCCGATTGTTACGGAGTGATTACATCGCAATGAATTGCAAAAGAAACCCGCCCCATCAAGTCGTCATTCTGGCCTGGGCGAATTTGTCTGTTTCATGTCAAGGGATGACATCTCCGCCGCTCATGGCTTATGGCTGATAGCTCATGGCTGAAACACAAAATGCTTCATCCAGACTCCCAGCGCAACGCGGGTCTCACTCTGTCAACCGTCTCATTCCGGGACAGACCGCGCCTTGGGCAGCCTCACCAGAAAGTTGCTTCCCGCGCCCAGCTCGCTCTCCGCCCGGATCGTCCCGCCCTGCATCTCCACCATGTGCCGCGCAATCGCCAGCCCCAGCCCCGTCCCGCCCGACTCCCGCGAGCGCGCCTTGTCCACGCGATAGAAGCGCTCGAAGATGCGCGTCAGATGCTCCGACGCGATCCCCGCCCCAAAGTCCCGCACGCTGAACTCCACCGCGCCCGCACCCTGCAAACCAATCCCATCCGCATTTGGCCCGTCTTCGCCCGGCCTATCCGCATCCAGCGTCCACACCTCCCGCGCGCTCACCACCACCCGGCTCCGCTGGGAGTCCTTGGCCTGCCCGTACCTGATCCCGTTCTCGATCAAATTTCCCAGCACCTGCACCATCGAGTCGGTGTCCACGAAGACATCCGCCCCGGTCGTCTCGCCGATCTCCAACTCAGCCTCGGCGTCCTGCACCATGCCGCTCATCGCCGCCACCGCGTCGCGCACCAGCACGTCAGCGCGCACCGGCCGCGGATGCATCACAGCCTCCCGCGACTCCACCCGCGCCATGGTCAGCAGGTCCTCGGTCAGCCGGCTCATGCGCGTCGCATTCTTCAGAATCGTCGCCAGAAACTCCTGCCCCATCGGGCTCAACTCCTCGTGGTCCAGCAGCGTCTCCACATACCCGCTGATCGAGGTCAGCGGAGTGCGCAGCTCGTGCGAGACATTGGCCACAAAGTCCCGCTGCGTCCGCTCCATCTCTTCCATCCGCGTAATGTCGTGCAACACAGCCACCGCGCCGCCCGCTGGCATCGGAGACACGCTCACCTCGAAGATTCGTCTCGGCAGCAGCGACGTTGTCCTCCGCTCGCACACCACCCGTTCGGCCAGCGCCGTTCGCACGCACGCCAGAACATCCGGGTCGCGCACCGTCTCCACCAGAGCGTGTCCCACGCGGACCGCGCTCGCCGACGTAGCTCCAGACGTGATCCGCTGCATCTGCTGGTTGGCCCACTGAATCCGTCCCGACGCGTCCACCGCCACCACCGCGTCCTGCATCGAATCCAGCAACCCTTCCAATTCGATCCGGTCCTCTCCCGCAAGACTCAGGTCCCGCCGCAACCGCTGCGACGTTCTCTCCAGCGTCTGAAACGTGCCGCTCCACTCCGCGAAAGAGGCCTTCGCCTCTGCTGCATCGAATTCAGGCAGAGCCTGCACCGCATCGCTCACCCGCTCCATCTCGCGCCGAACTCGCCAGCCATAGACCAGCGCAAAGACCGTTGCCAGAGAGATGCCGCAGCCCCACCCCGCCCACCAGTTCCCTGGTACGACCAACGCCGTCAGCTCGACCGACGATACAATCGCCAACATCATCAGAAATATCAGGCCCGCCAACGAAGCTCGACCCACGCGCAATGTATTCCTCCGTCCCTGAGCCAACATTACCCGCTCCGCGCGTCCTACGCCCTAAGAAACCTCTGAATCAGTCCACGTCTTGAAGGGGCGGGACTTCAGTCCCGCCGTAGATGGCCTAATTCTAGACGCGGCTTTAGCCGCCGAGGGGAAATGACTACTTGTTCAGATCTTCCCTAAACCTTGGCTTCCTTCGGAATCTCGAACCGGTAGCCCGCTCCGCGCATTGTCATAAGATACCGCGGCTCCTCGGCGTCCTCTTCGATCTTCTCCCGAATTCGCCGCACATACACGTCCACCGAGCGCGGAGTCACAAAGCGCGCGTCGCCCCACACCGCGTCCAGCAACTGGTCGCGGCTGAACACCCGCCCAGGATGCCGCGCCAGATAGTCCAGTAGCCGGAACTCGGTCGCAGTCGTCGTCACCAGCTCGCCGCTGACGCGCAACTGCATGGCGTTCGCGTCGATCTCCACCGCATCGAACTTCACCACCGAGGGCGCGGTCGGCCGCTCGAAGCGCCGCAGCACCGCCTTCACCCGCGCCACCAGTTCGCGCGTCCCAAAGGGCTTCGTAATGTAGTCGTCCGCGCCCAGCTCCAGCCCCATCACGCGGTCGCTCTCCGCCGCCCGCGCGGTCAGAAAGATGATCGGCACCGTGCTCAGCGCGGCATTCTTCCTCAGCCTCCGACACAGGTCCAGCCCGTCCCCGCCGGGAACCATGATGTCCAGCAGAAACAACGCCGGCGCCTGCCGTTCCGCGTCCGCCACAATCTGGCCCATCGCCATATACGTCCGCACCGTGTAGCCCGCCGCCTCCAGGTGGAACTGCACCAGGCGCAGAATGTCCGCATCGTCTTCCAGCACAAACACCGTCTGACTCACTATGCATCCCCTCGCTCGACCCGCTGAATCAGTAAACCTTGAAGGGGACGGGCTTTAGCCCGTCCAAAATAACGCAAAATTAACCGGGCTTTAGCCCCTGGGGGAATCCGAAGCGCGGCAGATGATCTTCTTCTGCCCCTTCAACTCCTCCAGACCGCCGCCCAAACCCCTAGGACGCGGCCCAACTCAGCATAGCCCACGCACATGCTTCCTTTTGCAAACATACGATAAATCCTTCGCTTCCCTTCACCCCACACCCATTCCGCCCCACCTCCAACGGTATACTTGCGACAGATCGGGCAAGGCCCAGGAGAGTGTTGCATTTATGAAGAACCGATCGCATCTGGTCCTGTGCGTGGACGACGAAGCCGTCGGTCTCGGCATCCGGCAGATTCTCCTGGAACGCGCCGGATACCGGGTACTCACCGCCGCCGACGGCGCCTCCGGACTGGAACTCTTCGCCGCCCATCCCGTCGATGCCGTCGTCTTGGACTACGCCATGCCCGGCATGCATGGTGGCCAGGTCGCCCGGAAGATGCGCCAGATCAAGCCCGAAGTTCCTATCCTCCTGCTCTCCGCCTACCTCGATCTTCCTGCCGAGGTCACCTCGCTGGCCGACCTCTACATGACCAAGGGCGAGGGAGCGCCCGCCCTCCTCGACAAGCTAGGCAACCTGCTCTCCCCCCCACCCGCATCTCAATCATCAGCAAGGATGAATGACGCTTCGGACTAGCCCGAATAAAGGATGAAACGGCTTGGAGTTTAAACGATTCAAACGAACCCTGCGGCAGGTTCTTCTTCTCCCAATTGTCGCCTGCCTCCTGTTGGCCGGCGTCCTCGTCTGGCAGATCAGCGGTGCCAACTCCACGGTCGGCCTCATCGAGGACTCCGACCAGCGGATCGCCCTCGCAACCCTGATCGAAAAGCTCGTCGTCGACGAAGAGACTGGCCTGCGCGGCTATCAGACCACCTCCGACCCGCGCTTTCTCGCGCCCTTCCGCGACGCCGAAGCCCCCATGCAGCAGGCCATCGACAAACTCCAGTCCATGGCGCGTCCCGAACAACAGGAAGACCTCAAGCAGTTCCTCGCCGAGCATCGGATATGGCGCCAGGTCTTTGCCGAGCCCCTGATCGCCACCATTGTCGGCGGCGGTCACGCCGACGATCTCGACCTCAATCTACTCGGCAAGAGCCACATGGACTCCATGCGCGCCCACCTCGACGCCATCGTCGCCATAGCCACGCAGGGCCGCGAGGGCCGCGTCGCCCACTGGCGACGGCAGACTCGCCATCTGCTCTTCCTCCTCATCGGCCTCGCGCTGGCCATCGGCCTCTTCGTCGGCCTCTTCACACGAGGCCGCCTGGAGTCCGCCTACGCCGCATTCCGCCACGCCATCGACCTACAGCGACGCCGCGCCGAAGAGATCTTCCAATCCGAGCAGCACCTGCGCACCACCCTCTCCTCCATCGGCGATGGAGTCATCACCTGCGACGCGGAAGCCCGTATCCAGATGATGAACCCCGTCGCCCAGAAACTCACCGGATGGACCGAGTCCGAGGCCCTAAACCGTCCTCTCGACCAGGTCTTCCGCATCGTCAACGAGACCACCCGCATGCCGGTGGAAAATCCCGTCGCCAAGGTCCAGCGCCTCAAGGGCATCGTCACCATAGGCAACCACACCACCCTCCTCCGCAAGGACGGTTCCGAATTCTCCGTCGACGACAGCGGCGCGCCCATCCGCAACGCGGCCGGACAGATCACCGGCATCGTCATGGTCTTCCGCGACATCACCCTACAGCTCAAAACACGCGCCGCCCTGCTGGCCAACGAGAAGCTGGCCGTCGCCGGACGCCTCGCCGCCACCATCGCACACGAGATCCACAACCCACTCGACTCCGTCGCAAACCTCCTCTACCTCCTTCAGCATGAGCCCAAAGCAGAAGAAGCCAAACAGTTCATCCAGATGGCCCAGCGCGAACTCGCCCGAGTCACCCAGATCAGCCGCGCCATGCTCAGCCTCTATCGTGAATCCAAGGCGCCCGTCTCCGTCAACCTCAAGGAGACGCTCGACGACCTGCTCCTGCTCATGCATCGCCGCTTCCAGATCCTCGGCGTCACCGTCTCCGCAGAGCTCCCCCCCGACATCGTCGTCGAAGGCTTCCCCGCCGAGCTGCGCCAGGTCTTCACCAACCTCATCACCAACGCCGCCGAGGCCGCCGGCCAGGGCGGCGCCGTCACCGTCCGCATCACACCCCAAACAGCCGACACCGCCGCCTCCCCTGCGCTCGAAGCCGGAGCCATCGTCGAGATCATCGACAACGGCCCGGGAATTCCCCCCGAGAACCGCGAGCACCTCTTCTCGCCCTTCTTCACCACCAAGGGAGAACGCGGCACCGGCCTCGGCCTCTGGGTCTCGCAAGGAATCATCCGCAAGCACGCCGGCTCCATCAACCTCGCCAGCCGCACCGACGGCCCCGCCCACGGTGCCACCGCACGCGTCTTCCTCGCCGCCAAACCCATCATTGACCCCGCCAGCGAGTAGGTCCCATCAGCCCCACCCCGCCAGCAACTCACCCACCACCCCCGCCGCCCGCTCACACGCCTCCCCGCTCACATCGAAGTGCGTCACAAACCGCACCGCTCGCGGCCCAATCCCGCTGGCCAGCACACCCTTCGCCTGCAACGCCGCGCAAAACGCCGCCGCATCCCCACCCCGCCGCAGCTTGAAGATCACAATGTTGGTTTCGACCGTCGCCAGATCGATCTCCGCCGCATCATGCGCCGCAACCGCCTCGGCCAGCAGACGCGCGTTGGCATGGTCCTCCCCCAGCCTCGCAGGCATCTCTTCCAGCGCGATCAACCCCGCCGCCGCCAACACGCCCGCCTGCCTCATCCCGCCGCCCATCGCCTTGCGAAAGAGCCGCGCCCGCGCCATCGCCGCCGCCGTTCCCACCAGCATCGATCCCACCGGCGCGCCCAGCCCCTTCGACAGGCAGAACATCACCGTATCGAAGCCCGCCGTCAGCTCCCGCACTCCAACTCCCAGCGCCATCGCCGCGTGGAAGACGCGCGCGCCATCCAGATGCACCGGCAACCCCATCGCGTGCGCCTCATCGCAGATCTCCCGCGCCACAGCCACCGGCGTCACTGTTCCGCCCGCCATATTGTGCGTGTTCTCCGCGCAGATCAGCCCCGTCTCCGCATGGAACGCCACCCCGCGATAGATCGCCCCGCGCACCAGCTCCCAGTTCAGAATCCCGCGCTCCGCCGCCACCGGCCGCAGCGTGCAGCCGGAGAAGGCCGCCGCCGTTCCCATCTCCCAATCCAGCACATGCGACCGCGCCTCGCACACTACCTCCTGCCCGTGCTCGGTGTGCAACCGGATCGCCACCTGGTTCCCCATCGTCCCGCTGGGCACAAACAGCCCCGCCTCGCGCCCAAAGACCTCCGCCGCCCGCGCCTCCAGCCGGTTCACCGTCGGGTCTTCGCCGTACACATCGTCGCCCACCTCGGCCGCCGCCATTGCCGCCCGCATCTTCGCCGTCGGCCGCGTCACCGTATCGCTTCGCAGATCGATCATCGGCATCAACTCGTCCTCACTCTCTCCGAAATTGGGTGCCCCATTCATCGCAGCTTCATCGCGATGAGTGGGATTCCCGCCACGAATTAGATCCATCATCCCGCCACTGTCTCCACCAGCAACCGGCTGAATACCTCATTTGAAACCATCCGCCCCCGCGCCGTCAGCCGCACCCAACTCCCCTCGCGCTCCACCAGCCCAGCCTCCTCGACATCGCCCAGCGCAGCCACCGCCCCCTGCACCAGCGCCTCGCCAAACTCCGCCCGCAGCGCCTCCAGATCGACCCCCACATTCATCCGCAGCCCCAGAAACATCGCCTCCTCAAATCCTTTCTCTGTGCCGATCTGTTCCACTTCAGGGCTCCCCACCTCGAACCTCGAACCTTGAACCTCGTACCTTCCCAGCTCATCCGTATTCCCCCACCGCACCGCACCCTCGCCGCATCGCAGCATCGAATGCGCGTCCAGCCCGAATCCCACATACGGCTCACGCCGCCAGTACTTCATATTGTGCCGCGATGCATGGCCCTCCCGCGCGAAGTTCGAGATCTCATACTGCATCACACCATTCGCCTCCAGCCACTCGCACGCCGCACCATACCACTCCGCAATCGCATCGTCGCCCGGCACATCGCTCGCCCCGTACTTCAACCTGTTCCCTGTTCCCTGTTCCCTATTCCCTGTTCCCTGTTCCCTGACGGGGTCCCCAGCGAGCGATCTTGGCTCGCTGGGGTGACTATTCCCTGCTTTAAGCATCTCGCGGCCCAGCCGCGAATCCTCGTCCACCTCCAGCATATAGACGCTCACGTGCGGGACGCCGCTCTGTAGCGCCACCTCGACCGACTCGTGCCAGCTCGCGGCCGTCTGCCGCGGCAGCCCCACGATCAGGTCCACGTTGATCTCCTCCACGCCCGCCGCGCGCATCCGCGCCAGCTCGCCGAGGCACATCTCGCGCGTGTGCATCCGCCCCACCGCGCGCGCCTCCGCATCCACAAACGACTGCACCCCGAAGCTCACCCGGTTCATCCCCAGCCGCAGCAACTCCCCGAGCGTCTCCTCGCCCAACTGCCCGGGCGCGCACTCGACGGTGATCTCCGCATCCGCCGTCACATCGAACTCACCGCGCAGCGCCGCAAACAGCCGCCGCACCTGCTCCGCCGAGAGCAGGCTCGGCGTCCCTCCGCCGAAGTAGACCGTGTCCACCCGCTCCGGCAGCTCCGCCCCAATCGCCGCCGCCCGCCCCCGCGACGACCGAATCTCCGCGCACACCCGCTCCACATACCGCTCCATCCGGTCTGGTCCTGAAGAACCCGGCATGGACTCACCCACACCGAACGCCCCCGCGCCCAAGACCCCCGAGGCAAAGTTGCAGTAGCTGCACTTCGCCCTGCAGAACGGCACCGAGATGTACGCCCCCAGCGATCGCTCCAATGCGCGTCCCCCTGCGCAATTGTTTCACGCGCATCGCTCATGCTTTACTGCGCATAGCCAGGGGATGGGTTATACGCCATCAATCTGAACGCACCGTTCCCACCACTCTACAGAATGACAGCGGGCAAGAGCGAAGCGGTCAGCCTGCGCTGGTGGAGGGTTCGCCGGCGGCGCTGGCAGCGGTGCAGACGGCGCAGGAGCAGTCGTCAGCGCCGAAGGCGTGTTCCATCGGGAAGCTCACGGAGTCGCTCATCTGGCCGAAGATTGCAGCGGCTTCGCTCTCGCGCATCGTTCCGGATTCCTTCACCCTCGATCCGATCCGCGCCTTGACGGCGCGCAATCCGACAACCACCAGAACCACAATCTCCGGCTCAATCGGCTGGCGATAGTCCATCAGCGGGTGCGAGACGTAGTAGGCCAGGGGAAAGATGGCGATCGCGAGCAGGTAAGGCAGCGCGGCGTCGCGGTCCCTCCGCCACCAGTCGCGCGCGCCGATGAGCAGCAGCAGGGTGAGGCTGGTGCAGTAGAAGACGTTGGGCAGTTGGAACGGCTCCTGCTCCCTGTACTCCTGCGAGAGGCTCCAGAAGCCGGTCCAGTAGTTGACCACGCGGCGCAGCGTAAGGCGGACGAAGAAGCCGGGGTGGTGGCTGATGTAGTCCATCGCCAAATCGTGCTTGCGCGCAACGTAGCCAATCTCGCCCAGCGATTGGTAGAGCCGCATCTCGACGGGATTGCTGGCCGGATGCGTCCACGGCAGCGTGGGGTCGGAGCTGTCGCCGTTGTTGGCCGACCAGAACTCGTACCAGAAGCAATCGCGCACCGGGCACAGCACGTGCATGGTGCGGTAGTTGCGCACGGTCCACGGCGTCAGCACAATGAAGAGTCCAACGGCTGCCAACAGGCCGCTGCGCAGCACATCACGGGAGAACAGCCCGCCGAAGAACCCGTCACCAGTAGCGCGGCGCAGCTTCCACAGTCTCCATAGCGGAAGCAGCAGCAGGACCGGGAAGAGCGAGAAGACGGCTGGGTTGCAGAGGCCGGCCAGTCCGTACAGCACCCCAAAGCCCAGCCAGCGCGCAGGCCGCAGATCGAGATGCAGGCTGAGCGCCAGCCAGAAGCACGTCGTCACCAGCAGCGATGTGAGGGAATACTCCCACACGCGCCCGGCGGAGAAGTAGATGGCGAAGGGGTAGATCGCCCAGCCCCATCCCGCGAACATAGCAACGCGCGCATTCACCGAGAGCCGCGTGGCCAGGTAGATCGGCACGCAGGTGAGCGCGGAGAAGAGGCTGTTCAGCGTCAGAATTGTCAGCGCGGACTTCACCGAGTAGATGCCGAAGACCCTGAAGATGACCGAGAGGAGATATGGATAAACCGGCGGCAGCAGCGCCGTGGGCCCGGTGAGCGTGAAAAACGGCGAGGAGAAGCCCTGATGCTGCGCGATCGAGCGCGCGATCCAGCCCACCTCGTTGCCGAACTGCTCGTAGTGCCGCACTGGGTCGGAAATATCGCGGAAGAGCGCGGCCACCACCACCATGCGCAGCGCCCACGCCGCAGCCACCATCAGCAGAAGACGCATTCTGGATCGTCGAGAGAGTCGACCGTCCGAGCCGTCCATCGCTTCATCGGGAGTTGGCTGGAGTGTCACTGTTGCCATGTATAGGAGGTTTCTTTCGGGGAGTGTCGCGTAGCTGATTCAGGAGCGCCGAGGGAAGCACACTGGCAGTGCTCGGCGGCGAAGAGTGGCGCATCTGCTGGATGAGCATGCAGCAACCATGCAGAAGAATACAGTGCTGTCGATTTTACTCCGTCCGGCGAGGCCAGTGGAAGGTGAGATTGGATATTTGCAACCAAAGGTTCATGGATTCCATCGCTGGCTGGCCCGCGTCTGAGCAACCACTCGGATCAGCCCCACCGCCTGACGCGAATCGCGGTGCCTTGACACAAATTGGCGAGGTAGATTGACTTGAGAAAGTGGTTGTAACTCAGGAAGCGGGAGGCGACGGAGAACCATGGCGCGAATCGTTCGATGTTCGTTGATCCAGGCGAAGAATGTAGTCCCCGTGGACATCGACGGCGCGGGCGCGTCGTTGGCCGCAATCAAGCAGCCGATGATAGAAAAGCACATCGCGATGATTCGCGCGGCGGTGGCCGATGGGGCGCAGATCGTCTGCCTGCAGGAGATCTTCAACGGCCCGTACTTCTGCGCCGAGCAGACCACGCGATGGCACAACTTCGCCGAGCGCATCCCCGACGGCCCCACCGTGCAACTCATGATGCAGTTGGCCAGGGAGCTTGGCGTCGCGCTGGTCGTTCCCATCTATGAAGTTGAGGTCGGGAAAGTTGAGGACGGGGAAGCGGAGGGCGGGAAAATCTTCTACAACTCCGCCGCCGTGATCGGACGCGACGGCGCGTTCCTCGGCAAGTACCGCAAGGCACACATCCCGCACGCCGCCCCGGGCTTCTGGGAGAAGTTCTACTTCAGCCCTGGCAACCTCGGCTTTCCCGTCTTCGATCTGGGCTTCTGCAAGATCGGCGTCTATCTCTGCTACGACCGTCACTTCCCCGAGGGCGCGCGCGTGATGGGCTTGAACGGCGCCGAGATCGTCTTCAACCCGTCGGCGGTCATCGCCGGGCCGAACGATTTTCTGTGGAAGATCGAGCTGCCCGCGCTCGCCGTGGCCAATGGATATTTTGTCGCCGCAATCAATCGCGTCGGAACGGAAGCGCCCTGGAACCTGGGCGAGTTCTTCGGCCAGAGCTACTTCTGCAACCCGCGAGGCAAGGTCCTTGCCGAAGGCTCGCGCAACCAGGACGAGATCGTCACCGCCGATCTTGACCTCGATCTCATCGCCGAGGTCCGCCGCGCATGGCCCTTCTACCGCGACCGCAGGCCGGAGTTGTATGGAGATCTGGTTAAACCATAAAACTTAAACCACAAAACCAACGGCAGAAAGATCGTGCGCGACTTCGATGCGGCGTGCTGCGGTTGGGATACGGATCGGGGTTGCGAGGAATAGGATTGTGCCCGCCGGTTCCATCGCGGATATTCTACTGTGGAACCCCGTTGGCGAAGTATACGATTACGGCAGCGACCCGGAACATGCAGCCCGACTCCTCCATCTTCGAAGGCTTTGAACTCGCCGGCAACGCGTGCCATGTTTTCTCGCGCGGCGAACTGGCGGTCGAGCAGGCACGCCTGATCGCTGCGGCGGTACGCGGCCGGTCGCTGCATCGTGAGGTTGCCAGGCGATGACTCTTTACCCCGAGGGGCCGGCCAGTCTGACCGATGCCTACGGCCTGCGCGCCGATCCGACGCTCTACAACGCGGACCTGGCGCCCACCACGCCCGAGCAGCGCACCTGGGGCACCTACAGCTACATCGCGCTCTGGTTCTCCATGTCGATGGGGGTGACGGCCTACATGCTTGCCTCCAGCCTCATCGCTGGTGGCATGGACTGCAAGCAGGCGCTCGCGACAATTCTGCTGGGCAATCTCATCGTCCTTGTCCCAATGCTGCTGAACGCGCACGCGGGCACGAAGTACGGCATTCCCTTCCCGGTCTTTGTGCGCGCATCGTTTGGCGTGCGCGGCGCAAACATTCCGGCGATGCTGCGCGCACTGGTGGCGTGCGGGTGGTTCGGCATCCAGACCTGGATCGGCGGCCAGGCAATCTACGCAATGCTCAATGTGCTGTGGCCGACCTCGGCGGCGATGCCTTCCGTTCTGTGGATCTGCTTTCTCGGCTTCTGGCTGCTGAACATGGCCGTGGTATGGCGCGGCGTGGAGTCGGTCCGCTTCCTGCAAAGTTTTTCCGCGCCCTTTCTGCTCGTCATGTCGCTGGTGCTGCTCGCCTTCATGACCCACAAGGCCGGCGGCTTTGGCCCCATGCTCAGCGCGCCCAGCCAGTTCCACACGCATTCCAGCTTCCTGCACTTTTTCTTCCTCTCGCTCACCGGCATCGTCGGCTACTGGGCCACGCTCTCGCTCAACATTCCCGACTTCACGCGCTACGCTCGCTCGCAGGAGTCGCAGATCGCCGGCCAGTCCTTTGGCCTGCCGGTTGCGATGGTCTTGTACAGCTTCATCGGGATCGCATGCACCTCGGCCTCCACGGTCGTCTTCGGCCACGCCATCTGGAACCCCATCACACTCCTTGGCCTCTTCCATCAGCCCTTCGTCGCCTTCCTCGCGCTCATCAGCATTCTGATTGCGACGCTCAACCTGAACATCGGTGCCAACGTGGTCAGCCCGTCCAACGACTTCTCCCACCTCGCGCCGAATCTCATCAGCTTCCGCACCGGCGGAATGATTACTGGCATTCTTGGCCTTGCGGTGATGCCTTGGAAATTGATGGCGAGCCACACCGACTACATCCAATGGCTGGTCAGCTACTCGGCTCTGCTCGGCCCGGTGGCCGGAATCATGATCGCCGACTACTTCCTGGTTCGCGGAACGCGGCTGGACACCGAGTCGCTCTACCGCCGCGAGGGGCCGTATGAGTACAGCAAGGGATTCAATCCGCGCGCGCTCGTCGCGCTGGCCGCCGGCGTCCTCACCGCGCTCATCGGACTGGCCGTGCCGGACCTGCGCTTTCTCTACGAGTATGCCTGGTTCGTGGGCTTCGGCGTGGCCGCGCTCGTCTACATCGTCCTGATGGGCACAGCGCCACGAGTGGGAGGAGCGACCCCGCTCGCCCAGCGGATTAAGGTTGGTGGGCTGGAGAAGGTGCTCGATCCGGCGCTCGGCAATAGCGCCGGGGCCAAGGCCCGCATCGTTGCCGCACCCGAATAACAACACAAAGGAAGATGGGGCAGCTTCAACTCTGCCGGGAGAACGCGATGAAACGATTTGCTTGCTTGACCATGCTGTTGCTCTCGCCAGTGCTGTTGTCCACAGCAGCAGCACAGGCGAACGCGCCCTCCACCACGGGCCTGTGGAAGATCGACGGCAACATGATGGGCCAACCGGTAAGGATGATGTGCGCGCTCACCGAGACTAAACACAATTTGAGCGGCGTCTGCTCCGGCGCGGAGGACGGCTACGCCGCGCACAAGGTTACAGGCAGCGTGAAGGCGCAGAAGATGCAGTTCTACTTCCAGACCGCGATTGGCGGCAATCCCCTCACGCTGATCGTCAGCGGCACGCTCAACGAGGACAGCACCAAAATGGACGGCGATTTGGACGTGGAACCAATGGCCGTCGGCGGATTATTTTCGGCGATCAAGGAGCTGGAACACGATACTGCGTCGGCACAGGCTGACGCGGCAGCAGCACAGACTGACGCGGCGGCGGCCCAGGCCTGGGCAGCCGAGGCGCAGGCTGGCCTGGCAGCCGGAAACGAAGCGGCGGCCAGGGCTGAGGCGGCGCAGGCCGGTGCCAAAGCGGCGCAGGCCGGTGCAATGGCAGCGGCAGCCGGGGCTGAAGCGGCGCAGGCCGGAGCAATCGGATCGGCTCCCGGCTCTGTGCAACCGCTTGCCACAGGAACATGGAAGATCGATGGCAATGTGATGGGGATGCCGGTGACGATGACCTGCGTGCTCGCCGAGGCGGAACATAAGCTGGCCGGGAGCTGCACCGGCGCGGGCGAAGGCACTACGCCGCGCACGTTGACCGGAACGACAACGGCGAAGGGCCTGGGCTGGCGCTTCGATGACGAGTTCCAGGGCCAGCCCATTGCGTTCTCCATTAACGCAACGCTGGCCGCCGGCGGCACAAAGATGAATGGCACGATCTCTGTCGCCCCAATGAATGTGGACGGAGCCTTTACCGCGGCCAAGCAGTAGGGACGAGCGACGGATGTACGCCAGTTGGAGCAACACCTCTGCCATTGCCGATTGATCGGAAGGGCACGTCTTCAGAGCCTGTCCTGAGCGTAGTCGAATGGATGAGCTGATCGGAAGGGCACGGCTTCAGCCGTGCCGAAACGAGTGCTAATTGGAAGACTCGCGTTCTCTCGATCGCATCGCGATCGAGAGAACGCGAAAAGGCAACCGCTCCAATGCTGTCAGCGCAGGAATGCGCCCAGCTCCGTGGCTGCATTGCGCAGATGCGGCAAAAAACGCGTCTGCATCTCGTACAGCGAGATGCGCGGCGCGCTTCCGCTCAGGTTGATGGTGGCCACCACGCGCCCCGTAGGCGAGTAGACGGGCACCGCAATCGAGCGCAGGCCGACCTCGAACTCCTGGTCCACCAGCGCGTAGCCGTGACGCCTCACGTTGCGCAGCGCCAGGCGCAGCTTCTCCACGCTGCTCACCGTGCGCGCGGTGTGCGGGGTCAGAACCACGCGCGCCAGATACTGCTCCAACTGTTCGGCGGGCATATAGGCCAGCAGCACGCGCCCGATGCTGGTGCAGTAGGCCGGCAGCCGGCTGCCGATGTGCAGGTCGTCGCTCATCACGCGCGACACGGCGGAGCGCGCGATGTAGACGATCTCGTCGCCGTCCAGCGTGGCCACCGAAAAGCTCTCGTGCAGCGCCGCGGACATGCGTTCCAGAATGGGTTGGGCCGCCGTGGACAGCGAATTGGAGGCCGAGTAGCTGTTCGACAGCGCCAGCATGTGCGGCCTCAGCGCGTAGCGTGACCCCTCCTCCGCGCCGGCAAATCCCAGCTTGGCCAAGGTATACAGGCAGCGCCGTACGGCCGCGCGAGAGATGCCCGTCTTCACCGCAAGCTGCGAGATGCTCATCTGCGGCGTCTGCGGCGTGAACGCCTGAATAACAAGCAGCCCGCGCGCCAGCGAGGTCATAAAGTTGGGGTCCCCGACGAAGGCGTCCAGGGTCGAGGCGGGAGTGGATTTGGCGTTCGCGTGTGCTGCGCCTGCTGGCGCTCTGCGCGCGGACGCAGGCCCCGCGGACCGCGCCTTGCTGGCAGCCGCTGGACTGGCCGCGAGAGATGCGGCAGCGGGACGACGGGACGCAGGACTCATCGGTGTTCCTTCTCGTTCTCCGGCAATGTTCACCAAACGGCTTGCCGGGAATGCAGCGACTCAACTTGAAACTGGAAGCGAAATCGCATGAGATGCCGTGACGTGCGATAGCCGGACTACCTCTACGATAACCGCACAAAGTCTCCGCTGCAAGATCGCCCTCAGAAAGACTGGGATAACCACGTGTNNTTAAGGGCACGGCTTCACAGACTGCGAAAAATCCCTGTTTTGCTTAAGGGCACGGCTTCAGCCGTGCCGTAACTCGAACACTTTTCAACGCGGCTTTAGCCGCTGAGGGAATCTTTCAAAGCTAATACAGAGTTTTTCCGCAGCCTGTTGCCCCGTGCCGCACATGCTGCATTTGGACTTCGACAGGTTCCAAAAGATTCTCTGTGAGAAAATTGACCCCTATGGACCCTGAAGATTCCACCCGCCTGCCGCTCGACCAGCGCCCCGCATGGAAGGCGCTGCAAAGCCACTTCCAGTCGATTGGCGCAAAGCATCTGCGCGATCTCTTCGCCGAAGACCCGGCGCGCGGCACCCGCTTCACCGCCGAAGCCGACGGCATCTTTCTCGATTACTCCAAGAACCGCGTCACCGCAGAGACGCTGAAGCTGCTCGTTGCGCTCGCCGAAGAGTCCGGCCTGCGCGACCGCATCGAAGCCATGTTCCGCGGCGACAAGATCAACCTCACCGAAAATCGCGCCGTCCTGCACGTCGCCCTGCGCGCGCCCAAAACCGAGCGCATTCTCCTCAATGGCGAAGACGTCGTCCCCGGCGTCCACGCGGTGCTCGACAAGATGGCCTCCTTTGCCGAACGCGTCCGCTCCGGCGAGTGGAAGGGCCATACCGGCAAGCCCATCCGCAACGTCGTCAACATCGGCATCGGCGGCTCGGACCTCGGCCCCGTCATGGCCTACGAGGCGCT